>NZ_JBSFDD010000006.1:0-356897 GCF_053593715.1 Streptomyces sp. NPDC002125
CGCTGTGGGCGGCCCTGCGGCCCGCAGGGCGGGTTTCGCGCCGGCCCCCGCGCCCCCGCCCCCGCCGCCGGGCGTACGGTCAGGAGCGGAACGGCCCCGTGACCTCGTAGGTGATGCCGCCGGTCGAGCTTCCGCTCGTCCCGCGCTGCGAGGAGAAGTAGAGCCGCTTGCCGTCGGGCGAGAAGGCGGGACCGGTGATCTCCGACCCGGACTGCCCGCTGATCCGCAGGAACGGGGCGACGGTGTCGTCCGGGGTGATCAGGCAGATCTCCATGTTCCCGCCGTCCTCCGCGACGTACAGGTCGCCGGAGCCGGCGCGCGTGACGTTGTCGACGCCGGTCAGCGGGGCGCTGCCGCTCGTGACGAGCGAGTCGTCGTAGACGAGCGAGATGGACGAGGCGTTCGCGTCGTACGCCCACACCCGGTTGTCGCCCTTGGTGGTGAACCAGCAGGTGCCCGCCGCGTAGAAGCAGCCCTCACCGCCGTTGAAGACCTTGGCGCCGGAGACCTGGTAGCGGGTCTGGGTGGGCGAGCCGTCGGGGTCGGGCACCGTCGTCCAGGTCACCGGGCCGCTGGTGGCGGTCCCCGCCACCAGCACCTGGAGGGTGCCGCTGGTGAGGGTGCCCCAGGTGGTGGGACGGAAGCGGTAGAAGCGGCCGTCCGTCTCGTCCTCGGTCAGATAGATGTAGCCGTGGTCGGGGTCGGCCGCCGCGGCCTCGTGCTTGAACCGGCCCAGCGCCGGGCGCTGTACCGCCGCGTTCACACCCCACGGGTCGGTCTCGTAGACGAAGCCGCGGGTGACCTCCTCGCAGGAGAGCCAGGTGTTCCACGGGGTGCGCCCGCCCGCGCAGTTGGTGTTCGTGCCGGACAGGATGCGGTACGCGGACGTGACCGTCCCCGAGGAGTTGAAGCGCACCGCGCTCGCCCCGCCCCCGGCGGACGAGGACACCTCGGCGTTGGAGACGTAGATCCAGCCGCTGCCGTCGGCGAAGGTGGCGCCGCCGTCGGGGGCGCTGTGCCAGGCGTACGAGGTGCCGGGGACGGTCTGTCCCGAACGGGCGATGATCCTGCTGGTGAAGCCGCTCGGAAGCAGGATGCCGTTGGCGTCGGCCGCCTGGAGAGCCCCGTAGGGGCCGGTGGCCGGCTGGGCCGGGTCCGCGAAGGCGGCACCCCGCCACAGGGTGCCGCCGAATGCCGCTGCCGAGCTGCCGATCACGGCTGTGCGCAAGAAGGTCCGACGTTCCACGATCACTCCACGGGTGACGTGCGGCCCGCCGGCCCGGTCGGCCCGGCGGGTGGAACGTCAGGACAGTAGAGGCGCCCGGTTGCCGGATCTCCAACGTGTCATGAACAGGGTGGGTTCACTCCGCGCGGACCGCGAACACCGGCACGCTGACCTCGTCGTCGTCCAGGCAGGCGCCCGTCTCCAGGTCGAAGCGCTGCTTCAGCAGCGGCGACGCGACGAACGGCCGGCCGGCCACGGAGCCGATCAGGCCCCGGGAGAGGACGTACGCACCGGTGAACGGGTCGCGGTTGTCGATCGCGTACGCGCGCCCCGCCCGGTCCACGAAGAGCGCGACCTGCCGGCCGTCCGGGAGCAGGGCCGCCACGCCCCGCCCCGGGGTCAGCAGCGAGCGGTCGCAGACCGTGAGCCAGCCGTCCCCGTCCGCGAGCTGGATCGACCGGGTGTCCTGCGCCGTTTCCATCGTCTGGGTCGTCATCAGGAAGAGCTCCCTTCAAGAGTACGGATGGCGAGCACCGGGCCCGCGAGGATGTCCAGGTCGGGCTTGACCTGGTCGCGCTCCGGGACGAACTTGACCGAGGGGTCGGGGGCGTCGGGGGCGTTCACGAAGGTCACGAAGCGCCGCAGCCGCTCGGGGTCGTTGATGGTCTCGGCCCACTCGTCGCGGTAGCCGGCGACGTGGTCGGCCATCAGCCGCTCCAGCTCGTCGCAGAGGCCCAGCGAGTCGTGGACGACGACGTCGCGCACGTGGTCCAGGCCGCCCTCGATCCGGTCCAGCCAGGTCGAGGTGCGCTCCAGCCGGTCCGCCGTACGGATGTAGAACATCAGGAACCGGTCGATGAGGCGGACCAGTTCGGCGTCGGAGAGGTCCTGGGCGAGCAGGTCCGCGTGGCGCGGGGTGGCGCCGCCGTTGCCGCCGACGTAGAGGTTCCAGCCCTGCGCCGTGGCGATGATCCCGAAGTCCTTGCCACGCGCCTCCGCGCACTCGCGGGCACAGCCCGAGACCGCCGACTTCAGCTTGTGCGGGGAGCGCAGGCCCCGGTAGCGCAGCTCCAGATCGATGGCCATCTTCACCGAGTCCTGCACGCCGTAGCGGCACCAGGTCTGCCCCACACAGGACTTGACCGTCCGCAGCGACTTTCCGTAGGCGTGGCCGGACTCGAAGCCGGCGTCCACCAGACGGGTCCAGATCAGCGGCAGCTGGTCCACGCGGGCACCGAAGAGGTCGATGCGCTGACCACCCGTGATCTTCGTGTAGAGGCCGAAGTCCCGGGCCACCTCGCCGATCACGATCAGCTTCTCCGGGGTGATCTCACCGCCGGGGATGCGCGGCACGATCGAGTACGAGCCGTTGCGCTGGAGGTTGGCCAGGAAGTGGTCGTTGGTGTCCTGGAGGGCCGCCTGCTCGCCGTCCAGGACATAGCCGCTCGCGCCGACGGTCGGGGCCAGCGAGGCGATGATCGAACCGACCGTGGGCTTGCAGACCTCGCAGCCGTCACCGCCGCGGGCCGACTCACGGCCGTGCGAGTCGAGGAGCGCGGCGTACGTCGTGACGCCGAGGGTGCGGACGATCTCGTACAGCTCGCTGCGGGTGTACTCGAAGCAGCCGCACAGCCCCTGGTCCTCGGGCTGCGGCAGCAGCTGGCCGATGACCTTGACGCAGCTTCCGCAGCCGGTGCCCGCCTTGGTGCACTTCTTCACCTCGGGGAGCGTGGTGTGCTCGCAGATCGCACCCTTGGTGACGTTGTGGCAGGAGCAGATCACGGCCTCGTCGGGCAGCGAGGACGGGCCGAGGGTGACCGGGCCGCCCGCACCGGCCGGCAGCACCAGCTGTTCCGGGGCGACGGGCAGGACCGTGCCGGTCATCGGCCGCAGCGTGCCGTACTGATCGGCATCGCCCACCAGGACACCGCCGAGCAGCGTGCCGTCCTGGCCGATCACCAGCTTCTTGTAGACACCCGAGCGGGAGTCCGCGTAGACGACGTCGAGGCAGCCCTCGGCCGCGCCGTGCGCGTCACCGAAGGAGGCGACGTCCACACCGAGCAGCTTCAGCTTCGTGGAGAGGTCGGCGCCGGTGAAGGAGGCCGCGTTGCCCGCGATCACCTCGGCGACCGCCACCGCCATCTCGTACCCCGGGGCCACCAGCCCGTAGACCCGGCCGTCCGACGCGAGCGCGCACTCGCCGATCGCGAAGACGTCGCTGTCGGAGGTGCGGCACTCCTCGTCGACGATGATGCCGCCGCGCGGGCCGACCGCCAGACCGCAGTCGCGGGCCAGCTGGTCCCGGGGGCGTACGCCGGCGGAGAAGACGACCAGGTCGGTCTCCAGCGAGGAACCGTCCGACAGGGACATGCCGTCGACCCGGCCGTCCTCGCCCGCGGTGACCTCCTGGGTGCCGACACCGGTGTGGACGGTCAGGCCCATGTTCTCGATGGTGCGCAGCAGCGCCGCGCCGCCGCCCTCGTCGACCTGGACGGGCATCAGCCGGGGCGCGAACTCCACGACGTGCGTGTCGAGTCCGAGGCCCTTCAGCGCGCCCGCGGCCTCCAGGCCGAGCAGCCCGCCGCCGACGACCGCGCCGGTCTTCGCGTTCTTCGCGTACTCCTCGATCGCGAGGAGGTCCTCGATGGTGCGGTAGACGAAGCAGCCCTCGGCGTCCTTGCCGGGAACCGGCGGCACGAAGGGGTACGAACCGGTGGCCAGCACCAGCGTGTCGTAGGAGAACGTCTCCCCGGAGCGCGCGGTCACGGTGCGCGCCTCACGGTCGACGCTCTCGGCGGGGTCGCCGACGCGGAGTTCTATGCCGTGGCGCTCCATGAAGCCGGCCTCGACGAGCGAGAGGTCCTCCGGCGTCTTCCCGGAGAAGTACGAGGTCAGCTGGACGCGGTCGTACGCGGGGCGGGGCTCCTCGCAGAGCACGACGACCCTGGCGGTACCCGCTGCGGCGGTCAGGCCGCGGTCGGCGAGCGCTTCCAGGAACCGCTGCCCGACCATGCCGTGCCCGACGACCACGATCGTCGGCACGCCTGCGGTGGGGGCGGTCGGGGGAGTGGACACCGGCATCAGAAGCCTCCGTCGTTGGTGAGCAGGTGGAGCAGGGACATGTCGGCGGGGAGGGGTTCGTCGTCCTGCCAGGTCCGGGCGAGGGTGCCGACGGCGGCGAGATCGCCGAACAGCACCCCGCCCGCCAGCCGGTCGCCCCGAACGACGACCGTGCGGTACGCGCCCCGGGTGGCGTCGGCCAGCCGGATCACGTCGTCGCCGGGCATCGGACGGGAGTCGCCGAAGGCGGCGAGGTCGAGTCCGCCGGGCGTCCCGGAGACGACGGCGGCTCCGGTGGTTCCGACGGTTCCGGCAGGGGCGGGGGCGGCGGAGGGGGAGCGCAGGGTGAGCCGGGTCAGCGCCCGGGTGCCCCCGTAGCTCGCGGAGCGTCCGTTCAGCACCTCGGCCAGCACATCGGCCTGTTCGAGCGCGGCACCGGCCAGCCCGTAGACCGTCCCGCCGTGCTCCGCGCAGTCCCCGACCGCGTGGATGTACGGGTCCGAGGTGCGCAGCTCGTCGTCGACGACGATGCCCTTGCGGACGTCGAGCCCCGCGGCCTGCGCGAGGCCCGTCCGGGGACGGACACCGCAGGCCAGGACGGTGATCTCGGCCGCCAGCTCATAGCCGTCCGCGAGCTCCACGGCCCGCACGGCGGGGGTGTCCCCGTCCGTGCAGCGCAGTCCGCGCACCCGGCACTCGGTGTGCACCTCGACCCCGAGGGCCTCCAGGTGACGGCGGAGCATCCCGGCCGCCTCTGCGTCGAGCTGGCGCTCCATGAGGTGCTCGCCCTGCTGGGCCAGCACCACCTGGGCACCGCACTCGGCCAGCGCCCTGGCGGCCGACACCCCGAGGAGCCCACCGCCGATGACGACGGCGCGCACTCCGGGACGTACGGCCGCACGCAGGGCCAGGCAGTCGTCGAGGGTGCGGAAGGGATGCACCCCGTCGGGCAGCCGGTGGTTCAGGCCCCGCAGCGGCGGCAGCACCGGGTTGGAGCCGGTGGCCAGCACCAGACGCTCGTAGGCGATGACGCTTCCGTCGTCGCAGAGCACCTGACGCTCCGCCCGGTCGATCCGCACGACCCGCACCCCGCGCCGCACCTCGGCGGGCGGCAGCGCGATCACGTCCGGCTCGTACCGGCCGGCGAGCACCTCGGCCAGCAGCACCCTGTTGTACGGTGCGTGCTCCTCCTCGCCGATGACGGTGACACCGGGGACCCGGGAGGCGAGCCGCGCGCCCGCCATCCCGGCGCCGATCACCACCACCCGCGCCGCGTTCTCCGTCTGTGTCCTCATGCCCATGAGAGTGCGCGGCGGGTGTTACCCGACCGCATCCCTCCTGTTTCCCGGGAGGAACCTTGCGCTCAGCACGTCGTCACCCCCTCTGTGAGGGCGCGGGACGGCCGGTTGGACGGTGTAGGTACCACGTGTTTAAGGTCTCGGTCATGCCCGAGATCACGCTCACCACCCTGGTCCTGCTCTGCCTGGCCGCCGCCGCGGCGGGCTGGATCGACGCGGTCGTGGGCGGTGGCGGGCTGCTCCTCCTGCCCGCCCTGCTGCTGGGTCTGCCCCATGTGCCGGCGGCGCACATCCTCGGCACCAACAAGGCGGTGGCCATCGTCGGCACCTCCGGGGCCGCCGTCACCTATGTGCGCAAGGCGCCGGTCCAGGTGGGGACCGCCGTACGGATCGGGCTGATGGCCCTCGCCGGGTCGATGACCGGCGCCTTCTTCGCCGCGGGCATCAGCAGCGACGTGCTGCGCCCGGTGATCATGGTGGTGCTGCTCGGTGTCGCGGCCTTCGTGATGCTGCGGCCGTCCTTCGGCACCGCCGCGGCGGGCGACGGGACCGGCAGGAGTGTCACCCGGGCCCGCACCGTCACGGCGATCGTGCTGGTCGGAGGCGGTATCGGCTTCTACGACGGGCTGTTCGGGCCGGGCACGGGCACCTTCCTGGTGCTGGCCCTGACCGCCGTGCTCCACCTCGACCTGGTCACCGCGTCCGCCACGGCCAAGATCGTGAACGTCTGCACCAACGCGGGCGCGCTGGCGATGTTCGCCTACCAGGGCACCGTCCTGTGGCAACTGGCCGCGCTGATGGCCGTATTCAATCTGGCGGGCGGCATGTTCGGGGCGCGGATGGCTCTGCGCAAGGGCAGCGACTTCGTCCGGGGGGTCCTGCTGGTCGTGGTGTTCTCGCTCGTCGCCAAGCTCGGCTTCGACCAGTGGACCGCTTGATCAGCCGGTGGACCGCTTGATCAGCTGGTGGACCGCATGATCAGCGCACTTCGGTGAGATGGGCGAACGCCACCACATTGCCCAGGTAACCCGACTCGCGGGTGAAACCGCCGCCGCAGGTGATCAGCCTGAGCGAGGCGTGGGGCGTGGCGCCGTAGACGCGCTTGTCCGGGAAGGCGTCGTTCTCGTACACCTCGACCGCGTCGACCGAGAAGACCGCTGTACGGCCGTCCCGGCGGTCGATCTCGACCCGGGCGCCCTTCTTCACCGACCCGAGGGAGTAGAAGACGGACGGCCCGTCGGCGTTGTCGACATGCCCGGCGACGACGGCCGTCCCCTTGGTGCCCGGGGGAGTGCCGTCCTCGAACCAGCCCGCGAGATTACGGTCTCCGGCGGGCGGCGCGTCGAGGCTGCCGTCCGCGCCCAGGCCGAGGCCCGTCATGGGCGCGTCCACACCGATGCCCGGGATGCGGATGCGCACCGGCGCGGCGGGGCGCAGCGGTTCGGCGACCGGGGAGCCCCGCCGCGGCTCGGGGCCCGCGGTGAACGCCTCGGCGGTGGACGGCTGGGGCGCCACGAGCCGGTCGGCCGCGCCGCTCTGCACGAGCCAGACGCCGCACAGCGCGACGATGCCCACCAGCCAGGCCCTGGCCCTCAGGGTCGTCCTGTCCACGTCGTCGTCCTCCGTGGTTCGCCGCCCTCAGTGCCGGGTGCCGTCCGCGCGGCGCCTGCGCAGGAGCAGGGCGCCGCAGACGGCGGCGGTCGCCACGAGGCCCGCGCCCGCCGCGAGCTGCGCGGTGTCGGGGGCGGCGGTGCCGCCGACGCCCGTGTCGACATGGCCGGACGGCCGGCTGGGCCTGTCGCCGGGCGGGGTCGTCGGCCTGGTGCCCGGCGGGGGCAGGGGCGGCTTCGCGGACCCTGGGTCGGTGCCGGGCGGGCTCACGGGGGCGGGCCGGGTCCCGGGGACCGTCGGAGCACCGGCCTCGTCCCCGGGCTCGGTCCCGACCAGGGGGTCCTCGCCCTCCTCGCCCGTGTCCGGCCAGAGGGAGCCGGAGAGCCCCGCGAGGCCGTCGGCCGCGGCGGGGTCGTCGGCGGCCGGCTCTTCCGGGGCCGAACCGTCGGGGGCGGCGGGGTCCTCGGTGGACGTCAGGTCGTCGAGGGCCGCGGAGTCCTCCGGGACCGTGGAGCCGTCGAGGGCCGCCGGGTCGTCCGCGGCCGTCGGGCCGTCCTGGTCCGTCGGGTCTCCGGGCGTCCCGGAGCCGTCAGCCGTGTCCGGGACGCCCGCCGCGCCGGGGTCGCTCGCCGCCCGGGTGCCTTGCCCGCAGCGGGCCGGGGCGTCCGGTGCGCCGGGCCCGCACTCCGCCTCGGCGACGGCCGTCACCGAGCTGAGCTCCGGTCTGCCGAGGTCGTCCGTGCCCGCGTGGGCGGACGGGGCGGCGGCGAGGCCGAGCGCGGCGGCGGTGAGGGCCGCGGCGGCTGTACCGGTCACGAGGCGGGCAGGGCTGCGCATGGGAATCCTCCGGGCAGACGGATGTGTCCTGCCTCCGAGGTAACGGGCCGTGCCGGGACGCTGCATGTTGACGCCCGGTCAGGTTTCACCCGTATGGCCCCGGGGAGCGCACCCGTCCCCTCCGTCCGGTGCAGGTCGAGGCGGTGCGGGCGGCCGTGGGGCCCCTCCGGTGCCGATCGGGTGACCCCCCTGCCGCCCGAGTGTGACGTAGGTCACATGTATGGATCTGGAGCGGCCGGGCACACGCTCGGTATCCCCCCCACGGGACGGCACCCCCCCGCCGGCCCCATGGCAACCGCCCTCACGGGCCCAACCCCCCCTGGGGCCCGTGAGGGCGGTGTCATGTCTCCTCCGCCTCAGACCCCGTGCCCGTCACTCCCGCCCGTCGCGGACCAGGCGATGTCCGGCGGCCGTACGCGTCCGCACCGGGGGCCGCCCCTGCCGTCGGTCAGGCGCAGCCGCGCGGTGAGGTGCCCGGTCCTCGCGGCGGCCTCCAGGACCTCGGGGGCGATGTCGCTCAGCATCAGCTTGGCGCGCCGGAACATCGTGAAGGTGCCGGAGCCGTCCACCGTGCCCCAGGAGAGATAGACGAAGCGCCCGCCGAGCCGGTTCTGGATGTACGGACCCGAGACCTCGACGCCCTCCGCGGTGGGCGCGGCGGTGCAGTCCAGGGTCCAGCCGGCGCGCGCCGCGTCGCCGGGGTGCAGACCGAGCAGCTCGCCCGGCCGGTCCTTGCGCTGCACGCCGACGTGGATGTTCTCGAAACCGGCGAAGTCGGTGTCGGGGCCGCAGGTGCGGCCCGGGAGTTCGGTGGCCTCGATATGGATCTGCATGAGGCCCATCGTCCCGTACGCGGCCGTCGTGCGGGGCGATGAGGCCCATGGTCCCGTACGCGGCCGTCGTGCGGTGCCCGTGCGCCCGGGGGTGCTCAGACCGTCTCGCGGGGGGCGTCCTCGTGGACCCGGCCCAGCAGCTTCATCAGCTCCTCGTCGACGGGGAAGGGTGTCTCGTCGATCCGGTGGACCGGTGCGATGCCCTGCGAGTTGGTGACGAACGCCGCACCGTAGGCGCCCAGCCCGTCCAGCGTCACCGCCCGGCGCACCGAGGGGCGGCCGGCCTCCGCGAGCCCGCGCTCCAGCAGTGCCATGGTGATGCCGGTCAGGGCCGGGGCGTCCGGCCAGACCACCGAAGTGCCGTCCCAGAAACCGACGTTGGTGATGGAACCCTCGGTCACCACACCACCGGGCGCGGTCAGCAGCGCCTCGTCGAACCCCGAGCGCTCGGCCAGCCGCCCGTAGTACATCTGGCCGAACTCGCCGGGGCGCTTGATGTGCGGCACCGCGCGGGCGTACGGCACCGACATCAGGCTCCGCGGCGCACCGGTCGTCCGCGCGGGCTCCCGCACGGTCACCATCGTCACCGTCGCCGCGCGGCCCGGCGGCAGGAAGCCGTGCACCCGGACCGACGCGTCCCGCGTGCCGGCGCCGTCCAGCGCGTGCCCGATGAGCTCCCGCACGCGTTCCCCTTCCAGGGGCAGCCCGAACAGCTCCCGGTTCGCCGCGTCCAGCCTCCCCAGATGGAGCGCGAGACCGCGCACCGTACGGTCCCTGACCTGCATCGCGGTGAAGTGGCCGTAACCGGCGAAGGCGGGGATGGACAGATCCTCCCCGGTGGCGGGGTGGCCGTCGAACTCGACGTACGGGAAGGGCGAAGTCGTCATGGCACCACGGTAGAGCGCCGGGCTTGACCTCAACCTTGGTTGAGGCCGGAGGCTTCCGTGCATGGACCTCACCAGCAACACGCCCGCCCAGTCCACCGCCCCGCTGAAGGTGGCCGTCATCCTCGGCAGCAACCGCGAGGGCCGCTTCGGACCCGTCATCGCCGACTGGTTCCTCGGCCGGGCCGCGGAACACCCGGACATCGAGACCGAACTGATCGACGTGGCCGAGACCGAACCGCCGGCCGTCCCCGCCACCCGGATCTCCCCACGGCTGGCGGAGGCCGACGCCTTCGTCGTCCTGACCCCCGAATACAACCACTCGTACCCCGCCCCGCTGAAGAACCTCATCGACCGGCACTTCTCCGAATGGCAGGCCAAGCCCGTCGCGTTCGTGTCGTACGGCGGGATCTCCGGCGGCCTGCGGGCCGTCGAGCACCTGCGCCAGGTCTTCGCCGAGCTGCACGCCGTCTCGGTCCGCGACACCGTCTCCTTCCACAACGCGGGCGCCCTCTTCGACGACCGGGGCAGTCACAGGGACCCGGCCCAGGCCGACGGCGCGGCCAAGAGGATGCTCGACCAGCTCGTGTGGTGGGGCCGCGCGCTGCGCGACGCCAGGAACCGCCACCCGTACGGCGCCTGACACCTCCGGGGCCGACAATCGGGGGGCCGCACACCGAGACATCGAGCACGCCGAGAGCGCGAGGAGACCCGGGAATGACCGAGCCCGCATGGCTGACCGTACTGACCACGACGGACAGCGAGGGGAAGGCCCGCACCCTGGCCAGGGACGCGGTGGAGTCGCGGCTCGCCGCCTGTGCCCAGATCTCCGCGCCCGTCACCTCGGTCTACCGGTGGCAGGACGCCATCGAGACCACCGAGGAGTGGCAGGTGCTGTTCAAGACGACCGCCCAGCGGTACGACGAGCTGGAGGCGCACCTCCTCGCCGCGCACGACTACGGGACGCCCGAGATCATCGCGACCCCCGTCGTGCGCGGCAGCGACCGCTATCTGGCCTGGGTGTCGGCCGAGACGGCCCCCTCGGTGGCCCTGTGACCGAGGGGCGGCTGCCGTTCTTCGTCTACGGCACGCTGCTCCCCGGCGAGCACAACCACGACCGGTTCCTGCGCGGCCGCACCCGCGAGGAGCGGCCCGCGGTGCTGCCGGGCGCCCTCCTCTACGAGGGCCCCGGCTATCCGTACGCCGTCGAGGGCCACGGCACGGTCCACGGCTCGCTGGTCACCGCCGAGCCCGGTGCGTACGCCGGACTGCTCGGGCTCCTGGACGACCTGGAGCAGTACCTCGGGCCGGACCACCCGCGCAATCTGTACGAACGGGTGGCCCGCCCCGTCCTCCCGGTGCGGGCCGCCCCCGGCACGGGAGCCGGGACGCCCGGGCCCGTCGAACCCGTCCGCGCCTGGGTCTACCTCGCCGCCACCGCCGTCGCCCGCTCCCTGCGCACCGGCGGCACACCCGTGCCCGGCGGGGACTGGCTCAGCCGGCGGCCTCCACCCGCACCGCGCACACCTTGAACTCGGGCATCCGCGACACGGGGTCGAGCGCGGGGTTGGTCAGCGAGTTGGCCCGGCCCTCGCCCGGCCAGTGGAAGGGCATGAACACGGTGTCCTGCCGGATGGCCACCGTGATCCTGGCCGGTGCCACCGCCCGCCCGCGCCGCGAGGTCACCGCGACGCTCTCGCCCTCGGCCACCCCGATCCGCTCCGCGAGCCGGGGGTGCAGCTCCACGAACGGGCCCGGCGCCGCGGCGTTCAGCTCGGCCACCCGGCGGGTCTGCGCCCCCGACTGGTACTGGGACACGACCCGCCCCGTCGTCAGCACCACCGGATACTCCGCGTCCGTCTCCTCCGCGGCGGCCCGGTGCGTGACCGGCACGAACCTGGCCCGCCCGTCGTCCGTCGCGAACCGCTCCAGGAACAGCCGGGGCGTCCCCGCGTGCTCCTCGTCGGGGCAGGGCCAGAACACCCCGTCCTCCGCCGCGATCCGTTCGTACGAGATGCCCGCGTAGTCGGCGGGACCGCCCGCGGACGCCCGCCGCAGCTCGTCGAAGACCTCCTCCGGATCGGCCGGGAAGCCCTTGCCGTGCCCCAGGAGACCGGCCAGCGCGTTCAGCACCTCCAGGTCGCTGCGGACCCCGTCCGGCGGTGTGACCGCCCGTTGCCGCAGCAGCACCCGGCCCTCCAGGTTCGTCGTCGTCCCGGTCTCCTCCGCCCACTGCGTCACCGGCAGCACCACATCGGCCAGCGCCGCGGTCTCCGACAGCACCACGTCCGCGACCGCCAGGAAGTCCAGCGACCGCAGCCGCTCCTCGACGTGCCCGGCGTGCGGCGCCGAGACGACCGGGTTGGACCCCATGACCAGCAGGGACCGCACATCCCGCCCCAGCGCGTCCAGCAACTCGTACGCGCTGCGCCCCGGACCCGGCAGCGAGTCGGGGTCGACGCCCCACACCCCGGCCACATGGCGGCGCGCCGCCGGATCGGTGAGCTTGCGGTAGCCGGGCAGCTGGTCGGCCTTCTGCCCGTGCTCCCTGCCGCCCTGGCCGTTGCCCTGGCCGGTCAGGCAGCCGTAGCCGGACAGCGGGCGGCCCGCCCGTCCTGTCGCCAGGCAGAAGTTGATCCAGGCCCCCACCGTGTCCGTGCCCTTGGCCTGCTGCTCGGGGCCCCGCGCGGTGAGCACCATCCCGGTCTCCGCGCCGCAGAACATCTCCACGGCCTCGCGCAGCTGCGGCACGGGCACCCCGGTGAGGCGCTCCACCAGCTCCGGCCAGTGCGCCATCGCACCCGCCCTGGCCTCGTCCCAGCCGCTCGTACGGGCGCGGACGAACTCCTCGTCCACCCGCCCGTCCGCCACGACCAGGTGCAGCATGCCGAGTGCCAGGGCCAGGTCCGTGCCGGGGCGGGGCGCCAGGTGCAGATCCGCCTGCTCCGCCGTCCTGGTCCGGCGCGGGTCGATGACGATCAGCCGGCCGCCGTTCTCCTTCAGCTCGGTCAGATAGCGCAGGGCCGGCGGCATGGTCTCCGCGAGATTCGAGCCGACCAGGATGACGCACCCGGTCCGGGGGATGTCCTCCAGCGGGAACGGCAGCCCCCGGTCCAGCCCGAACGCCCGCTGGTGCGCCGCCGCGGCCGACGACATGCAGAAGCGGCCGTTGTAGTCGATCTGCGAGGTGCCGAGCACCACCCGGGCGAACTTCCCGAGGGCGTACGCCTTCTCGTTGGTGAGCCCGCCGCCGCCGAACACCCCCACGGCGTCCGCGCCGTGCTCCGCCCGGGTGCCGCGCAGCCCGTCGGTGATCCGCTCCAGTGCCTCGTCCCAGCTCGCGGGCGCCAGCTCGCCGCCCGCGTCGCGCACGAGCGGGCCGGTCAGCCGGACCCCGGCGGCGAGCACGGCGGGAGCGGTGCGCCCCTTGCCGCAGAGGGCTCCCCGGTTGACCGGGAAGTCGGTACGCTCCACGACCTCGGCCACCGCGCCATCGGTGACCGGTCGCAGCTTCATCCCGCACTGGAGGGCGCAGTACGGGCAGTGGGTGGACGTCTCGGTGCTGGCCATACACCCAGCGTGCGAGCCCGGTATTACGGGGACCGGTGCCTCCGGTTACGCACCGGGTACGGGCACCTCAGCCCGCCCCGCCCGCCGCCGTGAGGTCCGCCGCGAGCGCCTCACTCACGCCCGTCTCCCGGGGACCCAGGAAGTGCGGGTCCGGCTCGAACACCGTGTCCAGGAGCGCCTTGCCCGCCGCGAAGACCTCCCGCGCCCCGCCGTAGTACCAGGTCACATCGTGTACGGCGTCGACCCCCACTCCGTACGCGTCGATCCCGGCGGACCGGCACAGGGCGATCGCCCTGCGTATGTGGAAGCCCTGGCTCACCAGGACGGCCCGGTCGACCCCGAATATCCTCTTGGCCCGGACGCAGGAGTCCCAGGTGTCGAAGCCCGCGTAGTCACTGACGATCCGGCCGTCCGGCACCCCGCGCCCGGTGAGATAGGCGCGCATGGCGTCCGGCTCGTCGTACTCCACGCGGCTGTTGTCCCCGGTGACGAGCACGACCCGCACCTTCCCCGCCCTGTACAGCTCGGCGGCGGCGTCCAGCCGGTGCGCGAGATACGGCGACGGCCTGCCCTGCCACAGCCCCGCCCCGAACACCACGGCGACGTCCCGCGCCGGGGCGTCGGCCGTCGTGCGCACCCGGGCGTCGGCCGTGGTGTGCAGCCACGCCGCGGGCGACAGCGCCATGACGGAGGCGACCATCAGCGCCTGCACCAGCCGGCGCTGCCCGCGCCTCGTCCGCGGCAGCTTCGGCCGCGCGGACGCGAGCCGTCGCAGTGTCCCCAGCAGCCGCATGCCGCGCCCCCCGCGCTCGTTCCCGGCCCGCCGATTCACGGTCCTGAATGAGGGACGAACGGCGAGCGGAAAAGGTTCGCGCCGGTCTGAACAGGTACTGACACCGCCGACGCCCTTCCCCGGAGCCGGTGTGAACAGGTACTGACACCGCCGATGCCCTTCCCCGGAGCCGGTGTGAACAGGTACTGACACCGCCGGCGCCCTCCCCGTGAGGCAGCCGCAAACACCCGTCACCGGTGCGAAACGGCCCGGCAACCTCGGGCCTGCACCATCGGTTCATGACGGAGACGGCATCGGAACACCTCAGTGAGTCCCTGCCCCTCGACAGCACGGCGCAACTCCTGACCCGCATCACCTCCCAGCTCGGAAGCCAGCTCAGCCTCGTCTCCCTGAACGGAACCCGCAGGCCCATGCACCTCACCCGGAGCTCAGCCCCCACCCTGGTCGCCGTCGCGCACGGCAGCCGGGACCCGCAGGCCCTGCGCACCGTCCTGGAGCTCCTCGACCGGGTGCGGGAGCTCCGGCCGGGTCTCGACGTCCGGCTCGGCCACATCGAGCTGAACGAACCCCTGCTGCCGGACACGCTGGACGGCATCGGGCACGGCGGCGACGCCGTCCTCGTCCCGCTGCTGCTCGGCCGCGGCCACCACGTACGCCACGACCTGCCCCGTGCGGCGGAGGCCGCGAGCGGTCTGCGGACCCGGGTCGCCGCGCCGCTCGGACCGCACCCCCTGCTCGTCGAGGCGCTGTACGAGCGGCTCGTCGAGGCCGGCTGGCGCGACGAGGACGGCACGAGCCGCAGCGCCGCCGTGGTCCTCGCCGCCGCAGGATCACGCGACCCCGACTCGGACGTGGACGCCCGCCGTACCGCCGCCATGCTCAGCGACCGCCTCGGCGGCGTACCCGTCGTACCGGCGTATGCCTCCGCCGCCACGCCCACCGTCCCGGCCGCCCTGCGCGCCCTGGCGGCCAGGGGCCGCCACCGGGTCGCCCTCGCCTCCTACTTCACCGCACCCGGCCGCTTCGCGACCGTCTCGGCCGCCGCCGCACCGGGCATCGCCGCCGCACCGCTCGGCGCCCACCCGGCGATGGCCCGCCTCCTGCTGCACCGGTACGACCAGGCGGGGACCCGCACCGCGCCCTCCTACGGCGCCCTGACGCACACCCCTCTCCTCGCGTCCGCCTGACCCTTCCTGTCAGCCCGGACGTTTAATGTCGAGGGCATGGACGGTACGCACGACCCCCGGGACACGCCCTACGGCGCCGCTGACACCGAGCGCTGGGACACCGAGCCCGACAAGCGCCCCGGCCGCACCGCCTTCCAGCGCGACCGGGCGCGTGTGCTGCACTCCGCCGCCCTGCGCAGGCTCGCCGGCAAGACCCAGGTCGTCACGCCCGGCACCCGGGGCCGGGCCTGGGACGCCAGTCCCCGCACCCGGCTCACCCACTCCCTGGAGTGCGCCCAGGTCGGCCGGGAGCTCGGAGCCGCCCTGGGCTGCGACCCCGACCTCGTCGAGACGGCCTGCCTCTCCCACGACATGGGCCACCCGCCCTTCGGGCACAACGGCGAGCAGGCGCTCAACGACTTCGCCTCGGACTGCGGCGGCTTCGAGGGCAACGCCCAGTCGCTGCGCCTGCTGACCCGCATCGAACCCAAGCGCTTCGTCCGCGACCCGCGCAGCGGCGAGCTCGTCAGCGTGGGCCTCAACCTGACCCGGGCCGCCCTGGACGCCGCCACCAAATACCCCTGGCCCAGGGGCGCGCACCCCAGGGACCCCGCCTCCCCGAAATTCGGGGTGTACGAGGACGACCTGCCGGTCTTCGCGTGGATCCGCAAGGGCGCGCCGCAGGACGGCACCTGTTTCGAGGCCCAGGTCATGGACTGGTCCGACGACGTCGCCTACTCCGTGCACGACTTCGAGGACGGCCTGCACGCCGGGCACATCGACGCCGGCTGCCTCTTCTCCGAGCCCGAGCGGGCGGAGATCTGGGCCGTCGCCATCGGCCGGTACGTCCCGGCGGACACCGATCCCCAGGAGCTCTCCGACGCCCTGGACCGGCTCACCGCCCAGGAGTGGTGGCCGCGCGGCTACGACGGCTCGGCGGTCGCCCAGGCCCGGCTGAAGGACGCGACGAGCCAGCTCATCGGCAGGTTCTGCCTCGCGGCGGAGTCCGCCACCCACACCGCGTACGGCCCCGGGAGGCTCGGGAGGTACGGCGCCGAGCTCATCGTCCCGCGCGAGGTGCGCAACGAGTGCGCCGTGCTCAAGGCCGTCGCCGACCGTTACGTCATGCAGCGCGCCGAGCAGGAGGCCATCCGCGCGGACCAGCGGATCGTCATCGCCGAGCTCGCCGCCGCGCTGACCGCCCGCGCCCCCGAGGGCCTGGAGCCCCAGTTCCGCGCGCTGCACGCCGCCGCCCCCGACGACAGGGCGCGCAAGCGGGTCCTCGTCGACCAGATCGCCGCACTCACCGACGCCTCCGCACGGTCCCTCCACAGGACTCTGACGGGCGTTCGGCAGACTGGACCATGACCGGGCCACATGCCAGCGGCTGTATCCCGATCGAGGCACACCTCTTTCGCCATCACGCTGCGTGCGGGACGCTCGCAGCTGGCGGCGCCGCGCAGCACAGTACCGAGGAGGCATCAAGTGGTCGACGCACATCGGACGTTCGTCATCATCGGCGGGGGACTGGCCGGAGCGAAGGCAGCCGAGACACTCCGGGCGGAGGGCTTCAGCGGCCGGGTGATCCTCATCGGCGACGAGCGCGACCATCCGTACGAGCGGCCACCGCTGTCCAAGGGATACCTGGCGGGCAAGGACGAGCGGGAGACCGTCTTCGTCCACAAGACCGCCTGGTACGCCGGCGCCGACATCGAGCTCCACCTCGGCCAGGTGGTGACCTCCATCGACCGGGCCGGCCGCTCCGTGCAGCTCGGCGACAACACCGTCGTCCACTACGACAAGCTCCTCCTCGCCACCGGCGCCGAGCCGCGCCGCCTCGACATCCCCGGCACCGACCTGGTCGGCGTGCACCACCTGCGCCGCCTCGCCCACGCCGACCGGCTGCGGGGCGTCCTCGCCGCCCTCGGCCGCGACAACGGCCACCTGGTGATCGCCGGAGGCGGCTGGATCGGCCTGGAGGTCGCCGCGGCCGCCCGTGGATACGGCGCGGAGGTCACCGTCGTCGAGCCCTCCGCGACCCCGCTGCACCACGTGATCGGCCCGGAGCTCGGCCAGATCTTCACCGATCTGCACGCCGAGCACGGCGTGCGCTTCCACTTCGGCGCCCGCCTCACGGAGATCACCGGCCAGGACGGCCTGGTCCTCGCCGCCCGTACCGACGACGGCGAGGAGCACCCGGCCCACGACGTGCTCGCGGCGATCGGCGCCGCACCGCGCACCTCGCTCGCGGAGGCCGCCGGGCTCGACATGGCGGACCGCTCCCAGGGCGGCGGTGTCGCCGTCGACGCCTCGCTGCGCACCTCCGACCCGCACATCTACGCCGCCGGGGACATCGCCTCCGTGGACCACCCGCTCTTCGGCGGACGGCTGCGCGTGGAGCACTGGGCGAACGCCCTGAACAGCGGCCCCGCCGCCGCGAAGGCCATGCTGGGCCAGGACGTGACGTACGACCGGGTGCCGTACTTCTTCTCCGACCAGTACGACCTGGGCCTGGAGTACTCCGGCTGGGCGCCGCCCGGCTCGTACGACCAGGTCGTCATCCGGGGCGATGCCGGCAAGCGGGAGTTCATCGCCTTCTGGCTCAAGGACCGCCGGGTCCTCGCCGGGATGAACGTGAATGTGTGGGACGTCACCGAGGACATCCAGAAGCTGATCAAGGCCGCCGGGCCGGTCGACCCGGACGCCCTGGGCGACCCCTCGGTGCCGCTGGACTCCCTGCTCTGAGCGGTGGCCGGCGCTTTCGGACCGGGCCGGCGGCGGCGCCCGCCGCCGGGCCCCGGCCGGTCCCGGTTACCCGGCCCCACCCGTAGACTTCACTCGTGGCAGGCAGGATCAATGACGACGACGTGAAGGCGGTACGGGACGCGGTCCCGATCGACGCCGTCGTGTCCGAGTACCTCCAGCTGCGCAACGCGGGCGGCGGAAACCTCAAGGGACTCTGCCCCTTCCACGACGAGAAGTCCCCCTCCTTCCAGGTCAGCCCGGGCAAGGGCCTGTTCCACTGCTTCGGCTGCCAGGAGGGCGGCGACACGATCGCCTTCGTGATGAAGATCGATCACCTCACCTTCTCCGAGACGGTCGAGCGCCTCGCCGCCAAGGCGGGCATCACCCTGCGGTACGAGGAGGGCGGGTACAACCCCTCCCACCAGCGCGGCGAGCGGATCAGGCTGGTCGAGGCGCACAAGATCGCCGCCGACTTCTACCGCGAGCAGCTGAACGGCCCGGAGGCCGAGATCGGCCGGAAGTTCCTCGCCGAACGCGGCTTCGACCAGGACGCGGCGGCCCACTTCGGCGTGGGCTACAGCCCCGCGGGCTGGGACCACCTCACCCGCTTCCTGCGCGGCAAGGGCTTCAGCGACAAGGAGCTCATCAGCTCCGGCCTCTCCCAGGACGGCCGCCGGGGCCCGATCGACCGTTTCCGCGGCCGGCTGATGTGGCCGATCAGCGACACCTCGGGGGAGATCGTCGGGTTCGGCGCCCGCAAGCTCCGGGACGACGACAACGGCCCGAAGTACCTCAACACCCCCGAGACCTCGATCTACAAGAAGTCCCAGGTGCTGTACGGCATCGACCTGGCCAAGAAGGACATCGCCAAGGCGAGCAGGGCCGTCGTCGTCGAGGGCTACACCGACGTCATGGCCTGCCACCTCGCGGGGGTCACCACCGCCATCGCCACCTGCGGCACGGCGTTTGGCAACGACCACATCAAGATCCTCCGACGGCTCCTGATGGACAACGGCAGCGCCCGTGTGATCTTCACCTTCGACGGTGACGCGGCAGGCCAGAAGGCCGCCCTGCGCGCCTTCGAGGACGACCAGAAGTTCGCCGCCGAGACGTACATCGCGATCGCCCCGGACAACATGGACCCGTGCGATCTGCGGCTGGCCAAGGGCGACGACGCCGTCCGCGACCTGGTCGAACCCCGCACCCCGCTCTTCGAGTTCGCGCTCCGCCAGATCGTCGGCCGGTACGACCTGGAGACCCCGGCCGGGCGCGCCGCCGCGCTGGACGAGGCCGCGCCCGTCGTCGCCAAGATCAAGACGAGCAGCGTGCAGCGCGAGGTGGCAGTCCAGCTGGCCGGCTTCGTCGGCATCCTCGACCAGGAATTCGTCGTCCACCGGGTCAACCAGCTCGCCCAGTGGGCCCGGGGACGCGGCGACCAGCGGGGCCCCGCGCCGGCCTCCTCCCGTGGCGGAGCCCAGCACCAGCAGGTCCAGGCCCCGAAGGCACCGCCGGGCCCCGCGCTCAACCTCCGCAGCCCCGCCCACCGCACCGAGCGCGAGCTGCTCAAGCTCGCCCTCCAGAAGCCCGCCCTGGTCTCGCCCGCCTTCGACGCGTACGGGGTCGACGAGTTCACCGCCCCGCCCTACGCTGCGGTGCGCCAGTGCATCGCGGAGGCGGGCGGCGCGGAGCTGGGCGTCGCCGAGACCCGCGACTATCTCGTGCAGGTGCTCGACGCGACCCCCGACGACACGGTGCGCAAGCTCGTCACCGAGCTGGCGGTCGAGGTCTTCCACGGCAAGTCCATCGACGAGACGTACGCGGGCCAGCACCTGGTCAACGTCCGCCTGCGCGCGGTCGACCGCAGGATCGAGGACGTCCAGAGCAGCCTCGCGCGCCTCGGCAGCAACGTCGCCCCCGACCATCTGGCCGCCGCGCAGAACGAGGTCTGGGTCCTCCAGCAGTACGCGCAGTCACTGCGCAGCCACGGCGCCGACGCGCTCTGATCCCGCCTCCCCCGCCCATCGGCCGCCCGGCTCCACGGTCCGGCGCACCCCGGGGCCGGGTCAGGACCTGATCAGCAACCCGTCACGCTCCGGACGCAAAAAGTCACCGCACGCCCCTCGTGGCGGCGATGTGTCGTACCCCACACTGGGTGGCGGTGCCTGAGTCATCGGAGCGCGGCCGGTCCGCCCGGGGCGGACCTCCATCCCCCGCGATCCGGCAGCGATCACCTGGAGGTCGCCCCCGTGCAGACCCGGACCGTGACGATCACGAGCGAGCATGTCCCGGCCATTCCCGCACAGAACCGGGTCACGCGTCACCCGGAGACGGCGGGTACACCGGAAGCGGTACTGGAGGAACCGGTGGAGCCCCCGGAGCCCCCCGAGCCCCGCAGCCGGCCGGAGGCGGGCGGCCCGTCCTCGGACCTCTTCCGCCAGTACCTGCGGGAGATCGGACGGATTCCGCTGCTCAGCGCGGCGGAGGAGGTGGAGCTCGCCCGACGCGTCGAGGCCGGGCTCTTCGCGGAGGAACGGCTCGCCCGCACCCCCGACCCCGACTCCGGGCTCGCCCACGACCTCGACCGGCTCGTGGTCATGGGGCGGATGGCGAAGCGCCGGCTCATCGAGGCCAACCTCCGCCTCGTGGTCTCCGTGGCCAAGCGGTACGTCGGCCGGGGACTGACCATGCTCGACCTGGTCCAGGAGGGGAACCTCGGGCTGATCAGGGCGGTCGAGAAGTTCGACTACGCCCGGGGCTACAAGTTCTCGACGTACGCGACGTGGTGGATCCGCCAGGCGATGTCCCGCGCACTGGCCGACCAGGCCAGGACCATAAGAGTCCCGGTGCACGTCGTCGAGCTGATCAACCGGGTCGTCCGCGTCCAGCGCCGGATGCTCCAGGAACACGGCTGTGAACCGACACCCGAAGAGGTCGGCGCACAGCTCGGCCTCACACCCGAACGCGTCGGCGAGGTCCTGCGGCTCGCCCAGGAACCCGTCTCCCTGCACGCCCCCGTCGGCGAGGAGGACGACGTCGCCTTCGGCGACCTCATCGAGGACGGCGACGCCGCCTCGCCCGTGGAGTCCGCGGCCTTCCTGCTGCTGCGCGAACACCTGGAGACCGTGCTCTCCACGCTCGGGGAGCGCGAGCGGAAGGTCGTGCAGCTGCGCTACGGACTGGACGACGGGCGGCCCCGCACCCTGGAGGAGATCGGTCGGATCTTCGGCGTGACGCGCGAACGCATCCGCCAGATCGAGTCCAAGACCCTCAACAAGCTGCGGGACCACGCCTTCGCGGACCAGCTGCGCGGCTACCTCGACTGAACCGGCTGACCGGTCGGTCAGCCGGTTCGGCCGGTCGGCCGCTCGGCGGCCAGGTCAGTCGACCTCCGACAGCGCCTGCGCGAACTGCGCCGCGTACAGCCGGGCATACGCGCCCCCGGCCGCCAGCAGCTCGTCGTGCGTGCCCTGTTCGACGAGCGAGCCGTCCTCCATCACCAGGATCACGTCCGCGTCCCGGATGGTGGAGAGCCGGTGCGCGATCACGAAGCTCGTACGCCCGTGGGCGAGCCGTGCCATCGCCTTCTGGATCAGCACCTCGGTCCGGGTGTCCACCGAGCTGGTGGCCTCGTCGAGCACGAGGATCACCGGATCGGACAGGAACGCCCGGGCGATGGTGATCAGCTGCTTCTCGCCCGCGCTGACCCCGGAGCCCTCGTCGTCGATCACCGTGTCGTAACCGTCGGGCAGCGTCCGCACGAAGCGGTCGGCGTGGGCCGCCCGCGCCGCCTCCTCGATCTCCTCCCGGGTCACCTCGCGCGAGGCGCCGTAGGCGATGTTCTCCGCGATCGTGCCCCCGAACAGCCAGGTGTCCTGGAGCACCATGCCTATGCCCGAGCGGAGTTCGTCCCGCGACATCCTCGCCGCGTCCACACCGTCGAGGAGGATCCGGCCGCCCGTCACCTCGTAGAACCGCATCAGCAGATTGACCAGGGTCGTCTTGCCCGCACCGGTCGGGCCGACGATCGCGACGGTGTGGCCGGGCTCCACACTCAGCGAGAAGTCCTCGATGAGCGGCTTCTCCGGGTCGTACCGGAAGGACACGTGCTCCAGCGCGACACTGCCGCGCAGCTCCTTCGGGCGCTCGGCCGGATCGGGGTCGGGCGCCTGTTCCTCCGCGTCCAGCAGGGCGAAGACCCGCTCGGCGGAAGCGATGCCCGACTGCACGAGGTTCGCCATCGAGGCGACCTGCGTCAGAGGCATCGAGAACTGCCGCGAGTACTGGATGAACGCCTGCACGTCACCGATCGACAGCGAACCGGACGCCACCCGCAGCCCGCCGACGACGGCGACCAGCACATAGTTCAGATTGGAGACGAACATCATCAGCGGCTGCATGATCCCGCTGTTGAACTGCGCCTTGAAGCCCGCCTCGTAGAGCGCGTCGTTCTGCTCGGCGAAGTCCTTCGCGGACTCCTCCTGCCGGCCGAAGACCTTCACGAGGTTGTGACCGGTGTACATCTCCTCGATGTGGGCGTTGAGCTTGCCCGTCACCTTCCACTGCGCGACGAAGTGCGGCTGCGAGCGCTTGCCGACCCGCGCCGCGACGACGACCGACAGCGGCACCGTGACCAGCGCCACCAGGGCCAGCAGCGGCGAGACCCAGAACATCATGATCAGTACGCCGACGATGGTCAGCAGGGAGTTGATGAGCTGGCCCATCGTCTGCTGCATCGTCTGCGAGATGTTGTCGATGTCGTTCGTCGCCCGGCTCAGCACCTCGCCCCGCTGCTGCCGGTCGAAATACGACAGCGGAAGCCGCGACAGCTTCGTCTGGAGGTCCTCGCGCAGCTGGAAGACGACCCGGTTGATCACCCGGATCGACAGCCGCGTCGACACCAGCATCAGCAGCCCCGCGCCGACATACACCGCCAGCGCCACGAGCAGGACATGGCCCACCGCGTCGAAGTCGATGCCGCTGCCGGGGGTGAAGTCCACCCCGGACAGCATGTCGGCGAGCCCGTCGTCGCCCTGCTCCCGCAGGCCGTCGATGGCCTGGTCCTTCGTCGCGCCCTCCGGCATCTGCCGGCCCACGACACCGGCGAAGACCAGGTCCGTCGCCATGCCGAGGATCTTCGGCCCCACCACGGAGAGCGCCACGCTCAGCGTTCCGGCGCCCAGCATCAGATACAGCGAGGACTTCTCCTGGCTGAACCGCCTCAGCAGCCGCTTCCCGGACCCCTTGAAGTCCATGGACCGCTCGGTGGGCCCTCCGGCCATCATCCGTCCGCCCGGCCCTGCCATCAGGCGGCCTCCGCTTCCGTCAGCTGGGAGAGCACGATCTCCCGGTAGGTTTCATTGCCGTCCATCAGCTCGCGATGGCTGCCCGTCCCGACCACCCGGCCCTCGTCCAGCACCAGGATCCGGTCGGCGTCACGGATCGTGGAGACCCGCTGCGCCACGATCACCACGGTCGCCCCGGCCGTCTCGTGGGACAGCGCGGCGCGCAGCGCGGCGTCCGTCGCGTAGTCCAGCGCCGAGAACGAGTCGTCGAAGAGATAGATCTCCGGCTTCCGCACCAGCGTCCGCGCGATCGCGAGGCGCTGCCGCTGACCGCCGGAGACGTTGGTGCCGCCCTGCGCGATCGGCGCGTCGAGACCGTGCTCCAGTCCCTCCACGAAGTCCTTGGCCTGCGCCACCTCCAGCGCGTGCCACAGCTCCTCGTCGGTCGCGTCCGGATTGCCGTACCGCAGATTCGTCGCGACCGTCCCGGAGAACAGATACGGCTTCTGCGGTACGAGGCTCACCGTCCTCGCCAGCAGCACCGGGTCCAGCGTCCGCACGTCCGTACCGTCGACGAGCACCTCGCCGTCCGTCGCGTCGAACAGCCGGGGCACCAGCCCGAGCAGCGTCGATTTGCCGCTGCCCGTCGACCCGATGATGGCGGTGGTCTCCCCGGGCCGCGCCACGAGGTCGACCGAGCGCAGCACCGGCTCCTCGGCGCCCGGGTAGCGGAACTCCGCGCCCCGTATCTCCAGATGGCCGTGGGCCAGCAGCTTGGTGACCGGCGCCGTGGGAGGCACCACGCTCGAATCGGTCTCCAGGACCTCCTGGATGCGCTCGGCACAGACCTCCGCACGCGGGACCATGATGAACATGAAGGTGGCCATCATCACCGACATGACGATCTGCATCAGATATGCGAGGAACGCGGTCAGCGCGCCGATCTCCATCCCGCCGCTGTCGATGCGGTGCGCGCCGAACCAGACGACGGCGACCGACGACACGCTCACCACCGTCATCACGGTCGGGAACATGAGCGCCATCAGCCGGCCCGTCGACAGCGCGATGTCCGTGAGCTCGGTGTTGGCGCCGCGGAAGCGCCGCTCCTCGTAGTCGTCACGGATGAAGGCGCGGATGACGCGGTTGCCGGTGATCTGCTCGCGCAGCACCCGGTTCACCGTGTCGAGCCGCACCTGCATCGTGCGGAACAGGGGGCGCATCCGCCTCACGATGAGCCCGACCGTGACACCGAGGACGGGCAGCACGGCCAGCAGCACCGCGGAGAGCGGGACGTCCTGGCCCAGCGCCATGATCACGCCGCCGACGCACATGATGGGCGCCGAGACCATCAGGGTGAACGCCATCAGGACCAGCATCTGGACCTGCTGGACGTCGTTGGTCGTACGGGTGATCAGCGAGGGAGCCCCGAACCGCCCGACCTCGCGCGCGGAGAACGACTGCACCCGCCCGAAGACCGACGCCCGCACGTCACGGCCGAGCGCGGACGCGGTCCGGGCACCGTAGTAGACGGCTCCGATGTTGCAGACGATCTGGATGACGCTGACGGCGATCATCAGCGCGCCGAACTGCAGGATGTAGCCCGTGTCACCCGTCACGACACCGTTGTCGATGATGTCGGCGTTGAGGCTGGGCAGATACAGGCTGGCGCAGGTCTGCAGAAGCTGGAGGAACACCAGCAGGACGATGGACTGTCTGTACGGACCCAGATAGGTCCGCAGAAGTTTTATGAGCACACGCGTCTCTCGGAGTCGGCGAAGGGCAAAGGCCGATCCATACTCCGGTACGCCGCACCACGGCGGCGAACGCTTTTCCTCAAGCCCGGGTCAAAATTCCCGGACCACCCCTCGGCCGCTGCCCGCCGTGCCCTCGGCCCGCCGTGCCCGGAGCCCGCCGTGCCCGCTGCCCGCCGTGCCTCTCAGCCCTCCGCGCCGAAGGCCCCCGGGTGGATCTGATCCCGCGTCGCCCCGTACTGCTGCCGGACCGCACGGCCCACCGCGAGCTCCTCGCCGGGCTCCAGCACCTGCGCTGCCGCGCCCCGCCAGGCCGGGGGAGTACGGGGGTCGAGGCTCCCCTGCGACACCCCGAGCGCCCATGCCGCCTGCCGGGCCGCACCCAGTGCCGCGTACTGCGCGGGCTGGGGCACGACGACCTGGGTGCCGAACAACGAGGGCGCCAGCGCCTGCACGGCGGGCAGCTCGGCCGCCGCGCCCAGCAGGAACACCCGCCGCACCTCCACTCCCCGGCCGCGCAGCACGTCCAGCGCGTCGGCCAACGAGCAGAGCATCCCCTCGAAGGAGGCCCGCGCCAGATGCTCGGGCTTCATCGACTCGCGCCGCAGCCCGCTCAGCGTGCCCGCGGTGTGCGGCAGATGCGGGGTGCGCTCACCCTCCAGATACGGCAGCAGGACGAGGCCGGAGGAGCCCGGCGTCGACTTCAGCGCCAGCGCGGACAGCTCGTCCAGGCCCTCCACGCCCAGCATCTCCGCCGTACCGCGCAGCGCCCGCACCGCGTTGGACGTGTGGACCACCGGCAGATGCATCCCGGTCGCGTCGGCGAAGGAGGTGATCATCCCCGTCGGGTCGGCCAGCGCCTCGTGGTGCACGGCCATGACCGAGCCCGAGGCTCCCAGCGACACGACGGCGTCCCCGACGGCGACACCCAGCCCGAAGGCGGCGGCCATCGTCTCGCCGGTGCCGGCCGAGATCAGCAGCCCCTCCGGAGTCGTCCCGGCGGCGTCGGCGGGGCCGAGCACCTCGGGCAGCGCGGCCTGGTGGCCGAGCGCGAGCTCCACGAGATCGGGCCGGTAGGACCCGGAACCCGCCGACCAGTAACCGGTGCCGGACGCGGCACCGCGGTCCGTCGTGCGCCGGGCGGGCCGGCCGAGCAGCTGCCACACCAGCCAGTCGTGCGGCTGGAGGACGGCGGCGACCCGCTGCGCGTTCTCCGGCTCGCTCCGCACCAGCCAGCGCAGCTTCGCCACCGGCTGAGCGGACTGCGGCACGGCCCCGACGGCCTCCGCCCACGCCTGCCGGCCGCCGAGCCCGTCGATCAGGTCGGCGGCGGACGCCTGCGCCCGCCGGTCGTTGCCGAGCAGCGCGGGACGTACGAGATTGCCCTGGTGGTCCAGCGGCACCAGACCGTGCTGCTGCGCCGACACACCGATGGCCTGCACGCCTTCGAGCAGCCCTCCGGAGGCCGCCTCACCGAGTGAGAGCAGCCACGCCTGCGGATCCACCTCGGAGGCCTTGGCCTCGATGGGATGCGCGGCATACCCCTGCCGCAGCACCGCACCGGTGTCCGTGTCGCAGACGACGATGTGCGTGAAGGCGGATGAACTGTCCAAGCCGGCGACTATGCCCATGGACACGATTCTGCCGCACCGGAGGCCCGTTTCCCTACCGGGCGGTACCCGGTAGGGAAACGGGCCTCGGACGCGACCTCAGGCCAGGCCTCAGGGCCCCTGCCTCAGGTGTTGGTCGTACCCCAGTCGTCGCTGCCGTTGTGCCCGCTGCGCTCACGCAGCGAACGCACCCGGTCGGTGACGGAGACGGGAACCTTGTCCCCGACCTTCTCGCTCACCGAGTGGTACGCCTTGCCGGCGAAGTCCCGGCTTCCGTGCGCGGCGGACTCCGCCGCGTTCCGCACGGCGGGATTCTCGGCCAGCTGCTGCGCGGCCTTCTTGAGCTGCTCGTAACGCTCGCGCCCGGCTCGCGTGCCGAGCACGTAACCGAGCGCCACTCCGGCGATGAACGTGAGCCGGTACCGCATGGCTGCCACCCTTCCTTCGCTCCGTGCGACGTGTGCTGCCCGCCTACCCGCAGACACCCGAGATCACCCCGGGGGATACCGATTGGCGGAGCACCCCCCTGCTTGCGCTAATGTATGTGTCGCAGCGAACGCGCGCCGCTCGGCATCCGCCAGGCAGGTACGATTCGAGGCACCGCAGCAATCCCCTGTAGCTCAATTGGCAGAGCAGCCGGCTGTTAACCGGCAGGTTACTGGTTCGAGTCCAGTCGGGGGAGCGCGATCCCCTGTAGCTCAATTGGCAGAGCATTCGGCTGTTAACCGGAGGGTTACTGGTTCGAGTCCAGTCGGGGGAGCGATGCGGAAGAGGGCCCTTCGGGGTCCTTTTTCGTGTGCCCTGACCGACCCGCCCGTGACTCTTTCGGGGTGATTCCGTGGCGCCTGGAACCGGGCAGCACGCAGCGCGGTCTTCATGGTCAACGGGAAGCCGGGCATCCGGAGCAGGAGATCGTATGACCGGCTATGCTGCGGCAGACGGCGCGCACACATGTACGCGCCACGCCGTAAAGGGGCGGTAGCTCAGCCGGTTAGAGCAGCGGACTCATAATCCGTCGGCCGTGGGTTCGAGTCCCACCCGCCCCACCGAGTATCCCCAGGCAGAATCGTTCTGACCTGGGGAAACGTGTTTCTGGTGACCTGACGGCTCCCACCGCGGCCTGACCCCTCGGCCCGGGTCGCGGACGCCCGGAGTCCACGAGGACGCGGAACGCCGCCCGCTCGCCGCAGTCCTACGGGAGATCTTCACGCAGAACTTCCTGAGGGCTGTCGCCCTGCCGAGGCCCGGCGGCGGAAGCTGACGCCCGCGGGCCGGACTGCTCGTCCTCGGCCTCCAGCGCGACGAGCGGCTCGGGTCCTTCCCGGCCGAGCAGAGGTGCTGAACGAAGGCCGGTGTCCAGCGCGCGGATCAGCTCACCGACCCGTCCGCCGCCGCTGGGCGCCGCCGGGAAGCGTCTCAGCACGTCGACGACGGCCGGTGTCGCACGGTGCAGCACCTGCTCAAGGTGTCCGGCGCCGACGCTCCGGTCGTCGTCGGCGACGAGTTCGGCCGCTCTGGCGGCGTGGGCGCCCGCTCCGAGAATGTGTTTGACCTGGGTGGCCTTGGCCAGCGGATGCAAGTAGGCGGAGCCTGCCGCCGACATCGCCGCCCGAGCCGCCTCGCGCGAAGCCTCGCTGTCCGCGCTCCCGGCTGCCTTCAGTGCCGCCCACGCCGTGTCGCGCAGAGCCTTCCCCCGCTCGCCGCCCCGGGCGAACTCCCAGGCGGCGCCGATGGCGTCCCGGGGCCGTGAGTCGTCCGGCTGATCGCTCTCGAACACGTCGAGCACCACTTCCGCGCAGGCCGCGGTGAACGCGGCCACCTCACGAAGATCCTGCTTGCTCAGAGCGATTCCGCTCGTTTCCCCGGCCATGACTCCATACTCGGCCATCGCGCAGGACAGCCGAGCGGGCCCGGGGCTCAGGGATTCCGGGCAGCGCCCTGTCGTCCGGCTCCACATGGCCGCAGGGCCCGTCGGGGCGGTAGCCTCGCCGCGTTGCCCACGGCTTCACGGGCCGCACGTCGAGCTGCCCGAGGGGGACGTGGATGAGCGCGTACACCATGGTCGGTCTGGCCGGGATCGCTCTCCTGGCGGCGGCTCTGCTGGGCCTCGTGGTCATCGTCCGCAACGGTCTCCGGCACGCCCGGCGGTTCCCGTCGCCACCGCCCGAGCCCAGGTGCGCGGGCTGCGGCCACGGGATGAGCCATCACCACCGGGGGATGTGCAGGTACCAGGTCGCCGGGACCAGACAGCGGTTCGTCCATGACGAGATGACCTGGGAACAGGTGAACTGCGGTTGCAGGGACTTCCGTACGCCCTGAAGCGGGGCGGGAGCCGCACGGCCCCCCGGGGCTCGGTAACGGAGTCCGGAGGGCGGGGCGGTGGTTCGGGCCGGGTCCGTCCGTCAGACCTGCTCGGCGCCGGGACGGCGGGGGGAGACGGCGAAGGTGCCAGCCGTGGAGAGCGGTGAGCCGGGACGCGTGACGTACTCCGTGACGTGGTACTCCGCCCGCAGCTCGCCGTGGGAGACGTGCAGCGTGGTGTAGCCGCGCTGCGCGTTGTGCCACTTCACGTGCGGATTGACGCCCTCGCTCAGCCAGTTGACGCCGACCTGGTCCATGGCCGCGCCGTCCTTGCCGGAGCTGATCGAGGTGCCGGCGAACTCGGTGGCCACGACCGGTGACGCGGGGTCGTCGAAGTCGGGCTTGAGGTCGGCGACGACGCTGCGGTGGATGTCGCCGGTGAGGACGACGGTGTTGCGCACGTTCCGCTGGTGCAGGCCGTTCAGCAGGCGCTTGCGGGCGTCGACGTAGCCGTCCCACATGTCCAGGCCCGAGGAGAGGACCGCGGGGTCCGGGTTCTGGTCGACCTGGGCGACGAGGGTCTGGTTGCCGAGGATGTTCCAGGTGGCGTGGGACCGGGCGCAGTTGTCGAGCAGCCAGGCCTCCTGGGCGGCGCCCAGCATCTGGCGTCCCGGGGCGCGCCGCTCGGCGTCGTAGCCGGGCTTGGTGCCGTCGTCGCCGACCTGGTCGTCCCGGTAGGAACGGGAGTCCAGCATGTGCAGGTCCATCAGGCGGCCGAACGGCAGCGTGCGGTACATGCGGGCCTTCGTCCCGTCCGGCTTCCGGGGCAGGCGCAGCGGAAGGTGTTCGTAGTACGCCTGCATGGCGGCGGCCTTGCGGGCACGGAAGGCGACCGGGTCGGCGTCCGGGAAGCCGTCGGTGTCGATCTGGGCGACATCGCCCGCCCAGTTGTTCTCCACCTCATGGTCGTCCCAGGTCAGCGCCCATGCGGCGGCGGCGTGGGCGGCCTGGAGGTCGGTGTCGAGCTTGGTGAGCGCGTACCGGTTGCGGTACTCGGCGAGGGTGTACGTCTCCCGGCGGTACTGGGCGTCTAGTTCGGGCATCGCCCGGATGCCCGCGGTGGTGCCCACCCCGTTCTCGTAGAGGTAGTCGCCGAGGTGCACGACGAGGTCGTGGCCCGCGTCCGCCATGTGCCGGTAGGCGGTGTAGAAGCCCTCGTACCAGCACTGGCAGGAGGCCACCGCCACGGAGAGCCGGTCGCCGCCACCTGAGCGGGGGGAGGGGGCGGTGCGGGCACGGCCCACGGGGCTGAGGGCGCCGCCGGCCCGGAAGCGGTAGAAGTACTCGGCCCCCGGTCTCAGTCCGCCGACCTCCGGGTGCACGGAGTGGGCGAGCTCCGGTACGGCGGTCGTGGTGCCGGCCCGTACCACCTCGCGGAAGCGTTCGTCGGTGGCCACCTGCCACTGCACCTGCACCTTGCGCTCGGGCATTCCGCCGCGGCTGTCGGTGGCCAGCGGATCGGGTGCCAGCCGCGTCCAGAGCACGAAGCCGTCGGCGGAGGGGTCGCCGGAGGCGATGCCCAGCCGGAAGGGGTCGTCGGGGAAGCGGGGCGCCGCCCAGGCGCCGGCGGTGCTGAATCCCGCGCTGAACAGTCCGAGGGCGGCGGCGCCGGCTCCGGCGCGTCCGAGCAAGCGGCGTCTGCTGAGGTCCATGGGTCACACCCGTCAGGAAGAGGTTCTGTTGGCGGATGAACCATCTGCGGGGGGAGTGACGGCGCCCGGGCGCACGGTGAGTCAAAGGATGGCCGGTACACGAAATCGTGGCGCTTCGGTGGAGGGGTGCGACGACGTACCATCCGCCGGTGCCAATAGGGATGACGCGCGGTCAGCCGCCCGGCCCGGGTGCGGAGCTCGCTCCGGGCGCACGGTGAGTGAGCGGGACACCCCGCTCCTCCCGTCAGCCGTCCGGGAGCAGCTTGGCCAGCCGGGCCTTGCGGGAGTTCTCCCGGACGATCCAGGCGATGTCGCGGTCCGTGCTCTCCCGGAGCGCGAGGAACCGGGGCAGGCCGGCGTCCGGGTCGGCGGCCACGGCCACGCTCCAGCCGTAGCCCAGGCCCTTGCGCAGCGCGCGGACCCCGTCGTCGCGCCGTTCGTCCGTGGGCCTTCGGGAGAGCAGCCGTGTCGCGGTCGCGCAGACCTCCACCGCCGCTGCGGCGAAGGGGGGTTGGCGCAGCAGCCTGGGTTCGCACACCCCGGCGACGGCCGCTCGCTGCACCAGGGGGTCCGGGTCCCGGGACCAGGTGGCCGCCAGGTTGAACAGCCGGTCCGGGTCCGCGTCGCCCAGGCGCTGGAGCGCCATCGCCACCGCCTCGCGCACCCGCCAGCGCCCGTCGCCGGCATGGGAGTGCAGCCGCCGCTCGACGGACGCCGAGGCCCGCCCTCCCGTGGCCGGCGCGTCCGGCCGCCGGTCCCCAGCCTCCGCGAGCAGGCGGCCCAGGCCGGCCACGCCGCAGAAGACCAGGTATTCGTCGTCCGTGGCGATCGCCTCATCGATCTCGTCCGGGGCGGCCAGGTCCGCGAACGCCTCGCAGAGTTCGATGTTCCCCCGAGGACCGGGCAGCCCGGAGTGGTCGCCCAGATAGGCGAACCGGGACGGGCCCGGCGGGATCTCCAGCAGCGCTGCGCGGTACTCCTGTCTGCGGCTCACCCGCCGGACGCTACCCGCCGCCGTCACCGCCCGGAGGCAGCCACGGCCCGGCCACGCCGCCGCCCTTCCTCGGAAGGAAGAGGGGCGGCGGCGGCCAGGGGAATTGCCCCTCCCGGAAGGAGGAGAACCGGCGGCGGCGTTCAGTCGCCGACGGCGCAGGCGTCCCCGTTGAGCATGAAGCGGGGTGGTGACGATGCGTCACCGGTGTGTTCGACGAGGTAGCCGAGGGTGATGCTCGCGCCCGGAGCGATCGCGGCGTTGTGCGAGGCGTTCGCCGCCGTGACGGTGTTGCTGAGCTGGGTCAGGTCCGTGTTCCAGTCGGAGATGACGGTCTGGCCGAGCGTCAGCGGGAACTTGAGGCTCCAGCCGTTCACCGGGGTGCTGCCCGTGTGGGTGACGGTGAGGTCGACCGTCGCGCCCGTACCCCAGGCGTTCACGGTGCGGTCCACGCGGCAGGTGGGTTCCTGCTGAGCGAACGACACCCTGTGCAGGCCGCCGGGCAGATCGTTGATCACGTAGAAGTCGCCGTCGGCGGCCACCCCGATCGACGTCACCTGGGTGGGCATCTGCCCGATCTCGGCCTGTTCGTATCCTCCGTCGCCGTCGGGGCGCAGCGCCCAGACCGTGGACGAGCAGTAGTCGGTGGCGATGTACGTGCCGGCCAGCAGTCCGGCGTACTTCTGGCCCCGGTAGACATGGCCGCCGATCACCGAGCAGCCGCCGGTGTACGGGGAGTAGGTGAAGACCGGCTCGGTGTACGTCTCGCCGGGCACGCAGTCGCCGCCGTCGAACTTCTCCAGGCCCTCGTAGCAGGACCAGCCGAGGTTCAGCCCTCCCCGGCCCGGGGCGAGATGGTCGATCTCCTCCCATCGGCCCTGGCCGACGTCGCCGATCCACATCGAGCCGTCGGCGCTGTCGAAGGAGAACCGCCACGGGTTGCGCAGCCCGTACAGCCAGATCTCCTCGCGGGCGCCGGACGTGCCCACGAAGGGGTTGTCGCCGGGGACGCAGTACGCGAGCGTGCCGCAGCTGCGGCTCACGTCGATGCGCAGGATCTTGCCGAGCAGGGTGTCCAGCCGCTGGCCGGAGCGGAAGGGGTCGGCGGAGCCGCCGCCGTCGCCGATGCTCCAGTACAGGTTGCCGTCCGGGCCGAACGCGAGCTGGCCGCCGTTGTGGTTGCTGTACTGGGCGTGCTCCTGGGAGAGCAGGACCTCCAGGCGCGATTCGTCGAGGTGGTAGCGGGCGAGGGTGACCGCGCCGTCGGGCAGCGCCGTGTACGCAAGATACAGATCCTGGCTCTCGGCGAAGCCGGGCGGTACGGCGATGCCGAGCAGACCGCGCTCGTTGCCCGATTCGTCCACGGCGGTCCTGATGTCGACGAGCGGGGCTGCGGCCAGGCCGGTGTCCGGGTGGTAGACCCGGACCCTGCCGGACTTCTCCACGATGAACAGCCGGTCCGTGCCGTCGTCGGACGCGGCGAGCGCCACGGGCCGTTTCAGCCCGGAGGCGACCTGGGTGGTGGTGGCGCTGAGCGAAGGCAGCGGTACGGACGAGGTGTCCGCTGCGGAGGAGATGTCCGCCGCGGTCGTGGGAACCGCCGCGCCGGGCTCGGGCGCGGCGGCGGCGGGTAACGAGAGGGGGGCGGTCAGCAGGAGGGCCAGCAGAAGGGACCCGGTCCAGCGGCGTCTTGACATGGTGGCTCCAGGAATGGGGGGACGCTTGCACGTGGCGGTTCGCGGTTCCATGGAGAACGAGCGGGGCCACGCCGCAACAGCCGCGTGGGAGCGCTCCCGCACCAGGCTGCGCGTCGCGGCACGAGGCGGCAACGCGTGATTGCGCCACCTTCACGCCACATGTGGCGTGAAGAAGGCGCCTGGAGTCGCGGAGGCAAGGCGCCGGGAGCCGAGGAGGCAAGGCGCGGGGAGCCGAGGAGGCAAGGCGCCCGGAGTCGCGGAGGCAAGGCGCGGGGAATGACGAGGGAAGGACGCCGGGAGCGAAGGCGGGGGCGGCACGCGGCGGTGCGCAGCGTGCGTGACGGCGGTCGCAGGCGCCTCTGGCCGAGGTCGTACCATCCCGTGTGACCGAAACAGCCAAACAAGGTGTACCCCGCACACGCATACTCGCCGACCTGACGCCGCTGCGTTCCTCCCCCGACTACCGGCGGCTCTGGTTCGGGAACACCGTCTCCTGGATCGGGCAGGGCATGACGGCGCTGGCCGTCTCCCTCCAGGTCTACGACATCACCGGGTCCGCGTTCTCCGTAGGGCTCATCGGTCTCTGTTCGTTCGTTCCGCTGGTGCTCCTCGGGCTGTACAGCGGGGCCGTCGCCGACACCTTCGACCGGCGCAAGCTGGGGCTCTTCAGCGCGGCCGGGTCCTTCCTGCTCTCCCTCGTGCTGGCCGCCGTGACCTTCGCCGGGGTCGAGAGCGTCGGGCTGCTCTACGTCGTCGTCGCCCTCCAGGCCGTGTGCTTCGCGCTCAACTCCCCGGCGCGCAGCTCGATGATCGCCCGGCTGCTCCCGGCCGAACAGCTGCCCGCCGCCAACGCGCTCAGCGCCATGACGTCCACCACCGGCGGGCTGGTGGGGCCGATGCTCGGTGGTCTGATCGTCGGCTGGTGGGGCTACCGGGCGGCGTACACCGTGGACGCCGTCACCTTCACCGCCTCCCTGTACGCGATGTGGCGGCTGCCCTCGATGCTGCCCGACCGGGCGGAGGGGGCGAAGGGGGCCGAGCGGGCGTCCGTCCTGGACGGTCTGCGCTTCCTGGGCACCCGGCCCAATCTGCGGATGACCTTCTTCAGCGACCTGTGCGCCATGGTGCTCGCCCACCCGCGCGCGCTGTTCCCGGTGGTCGCCGTGGTCTGGTTCGGCGGCGACGCCGGAACCACCGGACTGCTGGTCGCCGCCCCGGCGCTGGGCTCCCTGCTCGGCAGCGTGTTCTCCGGGTGGCTGGGCCGCATCCGGCGGCACGGGCTCGCCGTACTGATCGCGGTCGCCTGCTGGGGCGCGGCCATCGCCGTGTTCGGGCTCAGTCGGCAGCTCTGGCTCGGGCTGATCCTGCTCGCGCTCGCCGGGTGCGCGGACTCGGTCTCGATGGTCTTCCGCAACACCATGCTCCAGGCGGCGGTCCCCGACGACATGCGCGGGCGGCTCCAGGGCGTGTTCATCGTCGTCGTCGCGGGCGGGCCCCGGCTCGGCGACCTCGTGGCCGGCTCCGTCGCCGACCTGACGTCCCCGGTCGTGGCGGTGACCGGTGGCGGTGTGGCGTGCGTGCTGCTGGTGTGCCTGATGGGGCTGCGCCGGCGCGGTTTCGTCCGGTACGACGCGCGCGATCCGCAGCCGTAGCGAGCCGCCGGGGAAACCGGCCCGCAGCTGTAGCGAGCTGCCAGGGAACCGGCCCGCAGTCGTAGCGAGCTGCCGGGGAACCGGCCCGTCCATTCCTTGATACGACGCTGTCCGGCATGCGGGCGGCGCTTGTCGCCATGCCCATGGCGCCGCCAGGATGCCCGCATGGCCCCCGCTCTTGTCTCGCGTCGTCACGTGGATCTCCTGCGTGTCTCGACCATGCTCTGTCGGGCCGACTCCCGCTGTCCGTCCCGCTGTTGCTGACGTGACGCCCGCCGGCTCCCGAGCCGGCCTTCCGACGCCTTCGCGTCCCTGATCTCCCCGGACACCCCGGCCCGCCGGTGCACCCGTGCATCCGTACGCCCGCGGTGCGTTCCCCGCTGCCGTCCCACGAGGATCCGCCATGCCCGAAAACCCGCTCCTGCTCCACTGGTTCCTGCCCACGGGCGGCGACGGCCGCGATCCCGGCGGGGTCACCGCCGTGCAGGGGAGGACCGGCGCCGCCACCCGCCGTCCCGCCGACATCGGCTATCTGGCCCAGGTGGCGCGCGCCGCCGAACAGGCCGGATTCCACTCGCTGCTGACGCCCGTCGGGCTCGGCTGCGTCGACCCCTGGATCCTCACCGCGGCCCTCACCCAGCACACCGACCGCATCGGGTTCCTGGTCGCCTTCCGCTCCGGGTTCGCCAGCCCCGTTCTGCTGGCCCAGCAGGCCGACGCCTTCCGGAGGTTCGCGGGCGGGAGGCTCCGGCTCAACGTCGTCACCGGCGGAGACCCGGCCGAACAGCGGGCGTACGGCGACCACCTGTCCCACGACCAGCGCTACGCGCGCACCGACGAGGTGATGGCCGTACTGCGCGGCCTCCTGGAGGGCAAGCGCGTCGACCACAGCGGGGAGCACCTGCGCATCGAGGGCGCCCAGCTCCACGAACCCGATCTCCAGCACCCCGTGCCCCTCTACTTCGGCGGCGCGTCCCCGGCCGCCGAGGCCGTCGCCGCCCGCCGCGCCGACGTACAGCTGCTCTGGGGCGAGCCGCCCGCCGCCCTCGCCGAACGCATCGGACGGCTGCGCGCCGCGGCCCCCGCGCTCCGCTTCGGTCTGCGGCTGCACATCATCAGCAGGGACACGTCCGCCGAGGCGTGGGCCGAGGCGGACCGCATCCTCGACGGCATCGACCCGGAGGCGGTCAGGGCCAGCCAGGAGCGCTTCGCCCGCATGGACTCCACCGGCCAGGCACGGATGGCCGCGCTGCACGGCGGCTCCGCGGACGCCGCGAAGCTGGAGGTCGCCCCGAACCTCTGGGCGGGCATCGGGCTCGTACGGGAAGGGGCCGGCACCGCGCTCGTCGGCTCGCACGACGAGGTCGCCCAGCGGCTGTTCGAGTACCAGCGCCTGGGGATCGGCGAGTTCATCCTCTCCGGCTATCCGCACCTGGAGGAGGCCTACCGGGTGGGCGAGGAAGTCGCCCCCCGGCTGCGCGCGCTCGTCGCGGGGGCGGGAGCGTGACCCTCGCCGCCGAAAAGACCGCGCCCGCGCCGGCCGTCACCGATCCCGTACGGGCACGACGCGTCCCGCCGAGGATCGCCGCCCTGCGCTGGACGGGGCTGCGCGCCGTCGCCCTCCTCGTCCTGCTCGCCGCCTGGCAGGCCGTCGTGTCCGCCGAGGTCTGGCCACGGGTCCTCGTGCCGTCGCCGGGGGAGGTCTGGCACCAGTTCGTCCTGGCCTCCACCGTCCACGACGGGGTGCGCGGCTACAGCGGACATCTGCTGATCGAGCACCTCGGCGTCAGCCTCCGCCGCATCGGGATCGGCGCGGGTTACGCGATCCTCGCCGGCATCCCGCTGGGCCTCCTCATCGGCGTCGTCAAACCGCTCGCCGTCGTCCTGGAACCGGCCGTCACCTTCCTGCGCACACTGCCCCCGCTCGCCTACTTCTCGCTGCTCGTCATCTGGTTCGGCATCGACGAGTCGCCGAAGATCTGGCTCCTCGTCATCGCGGCCCTGCCCCCGATCGCCGCCGCCACCGCGGCGGCCGTCCGCACGGTGCCGGGCGACCTCGTCGAGGCCGCGCGGGCGCTGGGCGCCGGCCCCGTGTCGCTGCTGCTCTCGGTGCGGCTGCCCGCCGCGCTGCCGGAGATCCTCACCGGCGTACGCATCGCCGTCGGCGTCGCCTACACCTGCGTCGTGGCCGCCGAGACCATCAACGGGGTCCCCGGCATCGGCGGCATGATCCGCGACGCCCAGCGCTACAACCAGACCGCCGTCGTCATCGCCGGACTGATCGCCATCGGTCTCTCCGGCATCCTCCTCGACGCCCTCCTCAAGGGCGCGGAGCGGTCTCTCGTGCCCTGGCGCGGCCGGTCCTGACCCCCATGTCCTTCCTTCCCACCGCCCTCCCGTCCTCCCTGGAGCCCCTCATGTCCGTGGCCATCCGCCGCCGCGCCGCCCTGCTGACTGCCGCCCTCACCGTGCTCACCCTCGCGGGCTGCGGCGACGGCGGATCGTCCGACAGCGGAAGCGGCAGGACCGCCGTGCGCATCGCGTACCAGGCCATACCCAACGCCGACCTCGTCGTGAAGAACCAGAAGCTGCTGGAGAAGGCGCTCCCGGACGCCGACATCAGCTGGGTGAAGTTCGACTCCGGCGGCGACGTCAACACCGCGGTGATCTCCGGCTCCGTCGACCTGGGGCTCGCGGGGTCGAGCCCCGTCACCAAGGGGCTCTCCGCGCCGCTGAACATCCCGTACAAGGTCCTCTGGATCCACGACGTCATCGGTGACAACGAGGCCCTGGTCGCCAGGAAGGGCATCGGCTCCGTCGCGGAGCTGAAGGGGAAGAAGGTCGCCGCACCCTTCGGCTCCACCACTCACTTCTCGCTGCTCGCCGCGCTCGAAGGGGCCGGGGTGGAGCCGGCAGACGTGAACATCGTCGACCTCCAGCCGCAGGACGCGCTCGCCGCCTGGACCCGGGGCGACATCGACGCCGCGTACGTCTGGACGCCGACGCTCAGCGAGATCCAGAAGACCGGGACGACGCTGGTCACCAGCCGCGAACTCGCCGAACAGGGCAAGGTCACCGCCGACCTCGGCATCGTCACGGACTCCTTCGCGAAGAAGCACCCCGACATCGTCACCACCTGGCTGAAGACCCAGGACCAGGCCGTCGAGCAGACCAGGTCCGACCCGGAGAAGGCCGCCGCGTCCATCGGCGCCGAGCTCAACATCACTCCCGCCGAGGCGAAGAAGCAGCTCGCGCAGCTCGTGCTGCTGACGGCGAAGGAGCAGCAGGGACCGGACTACCTCGGCACGGCGGGCGCTCCCGGGAAGTTCGCGAGCCATCTGCACGAGGCGGCCGTCTTCCTCAAGGGGCAGAAGGCCGTGGACGCGGTCCCGGACGCCGCCGTCTTCGAGAAGGCCCTCGCGGTGGAGGAGCTGGCCCGTGCCGCAGGCTGACACCCCCGACATCTCCCTGCACGGAATCACCGTGCGCTACGGGAAGGCCAAGGCGCCCGTCACCGCCGTGGAGGACGTGTCGCTGACGGCCGCGCCGGGGGAGTTCGTCGTGCTCGTCGGCCCCTCGGGCTGCGGCAAGACGACCCTCCTGCGGATCGCGGCCGGATTCGTGACGGCCGCCGAGGGCACGGCGACGGTACGCGGAGAGGCCCCCGTACCCGGCCGTGCGACGGGCGTCGTCTTCCAGCAGCCGAGGCTGTTCCCGTGGCGCACGGCCGGTGGCAACATCGCGTTCGCCCTGGCCCGGCACGGCGTGCCGCGTGAGCTCAGGGCGGAGCGTACGGAGGAACTCCTCGCGCGGGTCGGGCTCGGCGGCATGGCCGGCCGCCGCACCTGGGAGCTCTCCGGCGGACAGCAGCAGCGCGTGGCCATCGCGCGGGCGCTGGCGGGGGAGCCCCGGGTGCTCCTGATGGACGAGCCGTTCGCCGCACTGGACGCGCTCACCAGGGAACGCCTCCAGGAGGAGGTGCGCACCCTGGCCGTCACCTCCGGGACCACCGTGCTCTTCGTGACGCATTCGGCGGAGGAGGCCGTGCTCCTCGGCTCCCGGGTCCTGGTCATGGCGGCGGGCCCCGGCAGGGTCGTCTCCGAGCTGGACGTGGGGCTGGAGCGCGCCGCGGACACGGATGTGGCCGCCCTGCGCGGCACCCCCGAGTTCTCCCGGCTGCGCGGGGAGCTGGCGGCGGTGATGCGCGAGGCGGCACTGGCCCCGGCGGGCTGACGGGGCGGGCCCGGGCCGCCGCCCCCTGGACCCCGGGTCCTGGGGGCGGCGGCCCGGCGAGCGGGTCAGGGAGCCTGCGTGACCTTCGGCATCTCGCCCTCGGTCGTCGTGGGATCGAACAGCGAGAACACCGCGCCCTGCGGGTCCGTCAGGGTGGCGAACCGCCCGAACGGGATGGTCATCGGGCCGAAGCTGAGTTCCGCCCCGAGCGACTTCGCCTTCTCCACCGCCGCGTCGCAGTCCGCCACGGCGAAGTACACGTTCATGTGGGCCGGTACCTGGGGAGGGAACTCCGCCCCCATCTTCATCCGGCCGAGCACCGGGTCCGCGCCGAGGTCGTAGAGGGAGAAGTCGACCGCGTCGTCGTCCAGATGCTTCACCCCGTAGCCGAAGACGGCCGCGAAGAAGTGGTCCGCCTTCTCCGCCTCCCGTGTCCAGACCTCCGCCCAGGTGTAGGCGCCGGGCACCGTCTGCGCCTCGAAGCCCTTGTGGCTGCCGGACTGCCAGACCCCGAAGGCCGTCCCGCCGGGGTCGGTGGCCAGCACCATCGTCCCGAAGTCACCGACCTGCATGGGCTCGACCAGCACCTCACCCCCGTTCGCGCGGATCTTCGCGGCCGTCGCGGCGGCGTCCGGCGACGCGAGATACAGGCACCAGGCGTTCGGCGCGTCCTGGCCGGGCGCGGGAGGCGAGAGCGCGGCGACCGCCTTGCCGTCCACATGGGCCTGCGTGTACTCGCCGTACTCGGGCATCGACGCACCGAACGTCCAGCCCAGGAGCTCGCCGTAGAAGCGCTTCGCGCCCTCCAGGTCGCCGAACGTGCCATCGGCCCAGCACGGGGATCCCTCGGTTTGTGCGGCCATGACTCGGACCCTTCTCCACTCGACGGTTGGTCCCTTTTGTCACACTAAGGGCTGTCCCGGCGGCGCGCCGAAGCCGCGCTCAGTCCGCCGGTCCCTCCGGTCCGACGACCGAGCGGGCCACCCCCAGCTCCACCAGGTCCTGGGGGCGCAGCCGCAGCTGGCCGGCGGTGGCCCGTACCTCGTCGGGGCCGCGTTTCAGGATGGCCGCCGCCAGTTCCGGTGCGATCACCGAGAAATAGCTGTCCGCCGTGACATGGGTGTTGTCCGGAGCGGCGAGCGCCAGTGCGCCTCCCGAGCCGCCCTCGCCGATCACCAGGGAGGTCACGGGGACCCGGGCGGCGGCGACCGCCGCGAACACCTCGGCGATGGCGGCGCCCGCTCCCGCCCGTTCGGCCGCCGCGTCGTTGGCGGCGCCCGGTGTGTCGATCAGCGTCAGCACGGGGATGCCGAGCCGGTCCGCGAGCCGGACGACCCGGGCCGCCGTGCGGTAGCCCGCGGGACGGGTCGCGGTGCCGCACTGGGCGGCGTACGCCACGGGACGCCCGTCGCGCAGGCCCACACCGCAGAGCAGCCCCGGATCGGTGCCCCCGCAGCGGTCGCCGTTCAGCGGCAGCCGGTACGTGAAATAGGCGTCCAGATAGGCGGCGGCCCGGGGCCGCGCCGCCGCACGGGCCTGCTCCACCGCGTCCCAGCCGGTCGCCGGCAGCCCCGTGTCCGACAGCGCGCCCGGCACCGGGGCGGCCATGGCCGGGCCCGTGGCCGCCAGCACGGTCAACCAGCGGCCCAGGGTTCCGGCCAGCTCGTCCGGCGGGACGACCGCGTCGATCTGGCCCGCCGCCCACTGCCCCTCGGCGGTGTAGGCGTACGGATCGGCGCCGGCCGGCCGCACCCGGGAGCCCGCGAAGCCGACCTGTGCGCCGGGCAGGGCCAGCACCACGTCGGCGCCCGCGCCCAGGGTGGCCCAGCCGCCCCCGGTCGTCGGATCGCGCAGGACCGCGATCTGCGGCAGCCCCTCGGCCCTCAGCAGCGCGGAGGCGCGGGCCACCCGCTGGAGCTGTATCAGCGCGATCATGCCCTCCTGCATGCGGCTGCCCCCGGTGGCGACGAGCGAGACCAGTGGCAGCCGCCGCTCACGCGCCAGCGCGTAGGCGGCCTCCAGCAGGTCCCCGGTGCGCCCGCCCAGCGAGCCGCCGAGGAAGCCGAACTCGAAGGAGACCAGCACGCACTCCCGGTCGCCCACGACGGCCGTCCCGTACAGGACGGACTCCTCCTCGCCGGTCCGTGCGGCGGCGCGCGCCCTGGACTCCGCGTAACCGCTCCAGCCGAGTGGCCCGTCCGGGGGAGCCGGGCGAGCGGCCGGACGGTGTTCGGTGAAACGCCCGGTGACGGCGGCGACGGCCTCCCTCGCGGACATCCGGCCGTCGTGGGGCTCAGGCACCGAGCGACCGCTTCATGATCTTCCCCAGCTCGTTGCGGGGCAGCGCGTCGAGGAGACGCACCACGCGCGGGCGCTTGTGCGGGGCCAGCAGAACCGCCACATGGTTCGCCAACTCCCCGTCGGAGGGCGGCGATCCGGGGTCCGCAGGCACCACCCAGGCGACGATCCGCTCGCCGAGATCCGCGTCGGGCTCGCCGGTCACGGCGGCCTCGCGCACACCGGGATGGTCCAGCAGGGCGTTCTCGATCTCGCCCGCGCCGATCTTGTAACCACCGCTCTTGATCAGATCGGTGGCCTTGCGTCCGACGATCCGCACATAGCCGTCGGGGTCGATCGTCGCCATGTCGCCCGTGCGGAAGAAGCCGTCCTCGGTGAAGGCCGCCGCCGTGGCGTCCGGCCGGTTCAGGTAGCCGGTGAAGAGGTTCGGGCCGCGCACCTGGATCTCGCCGATGGACGCGGTGTCCCGGAGCACGGAACCGTCCTCCTCGACGAGCCTGAGTTCCACGCCCGCCAGCGGCGGGCCGACCGTCCCGGCGCGCGGGGCGCCGTCGGCACGTACGCCCGTGTTCATCAGGGTCTCCGTCATCCCGTACCGCTCGATGACCCGGCGTCCGGTGGCCACCGCGATCCGCTCGTGGTCGTGGACCGGCAGCGCCGCCGAGCCGGAGACCAGGAGACGGGCACCCGCCAGGGCCTCGGCGAGGTTCCCGGCGGTGGCCGGATCGTCCAGCGCGCCCGCCAGCCGGTGGTACATCGTGGGCACGCCGAACAGCATCGTGCCCCCGGACAGCAGCTCCCGGGCGACCGCGTCGGCCGAGAACCGGCCGAGGTGGCGCACGGAGCCGCCCCGGCGCAGCGGGCCCAGGACGCCCAGGATCAGCCCGTGCACATGGAACAGCGGCAGCGCGTGGACCAGGACGTCCCGGCCGGTCCACTGCCAGGCGTCCTCCAGCGCGTCCAGTGACGCGGCGATCGCCCGGCGGGGGAGCACCGCGCCCTTCGGCGGGCCCGTCGTGCCGGAGGTGTAGACGACCAGGGCGGGGGACTCGGCGGGCGGCTCGGGGAAGTCCGCCGCGGGCGCCCGTCCGGTGACGGCCGTGCCGACGTCCAGCCGTTCCAGGCCGCCGAGCGCGGACGGCAGGGCGTCGCCCGCGCCGGCCAGCACCGCGGAGGGCGCGCTGTCGGCGACGATGTGCGCGAGTTCGCGCTCGCCCGTCTTCGGGTTGAGGGGCACGGCGGGCACTCCCGCCCGCAGCGCCGCCACGACGGCGACCACCGTCGCGGGCGTGGACGTCGCCCAGACGGCGACCCGTCCGGCTCCCGCGATCCGGGCCGCGAGCGAGGCGGACGCCTCGTCCAACTGGGCGTAGGTCAGGACGTGTTCGCCGAACCGGACGGCCTCCGGGGAGTCCGTCCTGCCGGACGCTCCGCTCAGCGCGGGCAGAAGTGAGGTCACCCGGTGAACCCTAAGGGCTGTCGCCGGGACCGGGCCGGGGAAGAGGCCGGCCGCAGCGTCCCGCCGTCCCGGGTGCGCGCCCGTCCGCCGGCCCGCGCCCGGCCTCGCCGGCCCGGATGTGCGGCAGCCCGTACCGGCCCGCGTACGTGCCCGTTCTCGCCGGACCGGGGTAGCCGGTCAGCCGTCCCGCCGGATCGTCCGCATCCGGCCGTACGCGTACACGCAGCCCGCCAGGGCCAGGTCGGAGAGCAGCATGAAGCCGATCGAGTACGAGCCCTTCGCGCTGTAGATCGCGCCCATCACCAGCGGCGGTACGAAGCCGCCGAGGCCGCCCATCGCGCCGACGATGCCGGTCACGCTGCCCACCTTGGCCTGCGGTGTCACCTGCGAGACCAGGGCGAAGACGCTGCCGCTCGCGGTGCCGAGCCCGGCCGCCATGCAGAGCAGCGCGATCGTGCCCAGCGGGTCCAGCGGCGGGTCGAAGGCCTGGACGATGGCCATCAGCGCGGCGAGCAGCAGCGCCCCGGCCGTGACCAGGGCGGGGTGGGCACGGTCCGAGAGCCAGCCGCCGATCGGCCGGAAGATGACCGTGACCAGCGCGAATCCCGCCGCCTTGGTGCCGGCCTCGGTCGGCGACATCTCGTACCAGGTCTTCAGGTACGTCGGCAGATACACCCCGAAGGCCACGATGCCGCCGAAGCCGATCGCGTACAGCGCGGACAGCTCCCAGGTGACCCGCAGCCGGCCCGCCTCACCCAGCCGGTGGCCCAGCGAGTCCGCCGGGATCTTCCGGTCCGGATGGTCGGTGATCAGGACCGCCGCGAGCAGCGAGTACACGACGAGAGCGCCGGCGACGACCCAGAACGGCAGGTTCTCGCTGTGCTTGGCGATCCTCGGCGTGAAGTAGCCGGACAGCGCGACACCGCCCATGCCCATCCCGAACACACCGAGCGCGAGGCCCCTCTTCGCGGGCGGGAACCACGAGTTGACCAGCGGGATGCCGATCGCGAACGTCGTGCCGCCCAGGCCGAGCAGGAACCCGACCGCCAGCATCGCCCCGTAGGAGTCCTTCGCCGGGATGAGCAGCAGCACCGGGACGATCGTCAGTGCCGAGACGACGGGGAACATCAGCTTCGCGCCGTACTTGTCGGTCAGGGCGCCCGCCGGGATACGGCCGAGCGACCCCACCAGCACGGGCACCGCGACGAGGAGCGACTGCTGGAAGGAGCTCAGGTCCAGCCGGTCCTTGAAGTCACCCGACAGCGGGGAGATCAGGTTCCACGCCCAGAACGTGAGCGTGAACCCGATCGTGGCCATGATCAGATTCCGGTAGGCGGCGGAGGACTGCTTCCGGTCCTGGGCGGGGGCCTGCTCGTCGGTTGTGTCCACAGCGCAAGTCAAGGGCGGACGGCCGGGTGGGGCACGGCGGACTGCGCCATCCGGGTAAGGCCCTCGCACCGCAGACGCCCCATGGGAACGGGCCCTTTCCGGGGCCCCCGCGGGCGCCGCTCGCCCGCCCTTTCCGGCCGGGGGCTGCCACAATCGCCGTTATGGACCGGCTGGACAGAGAGATCCTCGGCATCCTCCAGGAGGACGCCCGGATCTCGTACCGCGATCTGGGCGTGCGCGTGGGTCTCAGTGCCAACGCGGCGGGCGACCGTGTGCGCCGTATGCGCCGTGACGGGGTGATCCGCGGCTTCACGGTCATCGTCGACCCGGCCGCCGACACCCGTTCCGGCCTGGTCGTCTTCATCGACGTCTCCCTGCGCCTCGACACGACGAACGAGGAGTTCGAACGCGCGGTGCTCACCCTGCCCGGCATCACCGAGGTGGTGCACGTGACGGGCGGCCACGACTATCTCGTACGGGCCACGGCCGCCGACCCGGGCTCCCTGGACGCGCTGCTGCGACGGCTGAAGAAGGACGCGGGCGTCGCCCACTCCAACACCCGCATCGCACTCAGAGCGGCGCCTGCCAGATGACCGTCGGCGACCGGCTGCCGTCCTCGGTCCGCCCGTCGTCCGCGACCACCAGACGCACCGCGGGGCGCCCGTCGGGCAGCCGGGCCGTCGCGTCCACCTCCACCTCGACCGCCGAGACACCGGTCCTGCGGTGCGCGGTGGCCAGCGCCCCGCGCAGCACGTCCAGCAGCTGACCGTCCACCGGCTGTGGCACCAGGGCGTCCACCGCGCCGGTGAAGTGCACCGAGGGCTGGAAGCCGAGCACCGCCGCCGCGCCCCCCGTCTCGCGCAGCACCCGGCCCCGGAAGGTCGTGGGGGCCTCGGCGGGCGGCTGCTGGAGCGCGAAGATGGCCGTCCTGACCTCCTGGATGGTGGAGTCCAGTTCGTCAACCGCCTTCGCCAGCAGCTCGGCTGTCCCGCTGCCGCCCGCGGTGTCCTTGCGGCGGGTCGACTCCAGCATCATCTCCGTCGCGAACAGCCGCTGGACGACGAGGTCGTGCAGATCGCGGGCGATACGGTCGCGATCCTCGTAGACGGCGAGCTGCTCCCTGTAGTGCTGCGCGTCGGCCATCACCAGGGCCAGCGCGGCCTGGGAGGCGAACTGCGAGGCCAGCTGCCGGTCCAGGTCCGTGTAGGGCTCCCCGCCGTGCCGCCTGGGCAGGGCGAGCGTGCCGATGAGCCGCCCCCCGCTCTCCAGGGGCAGCATCATGCTGGGGCCGAAGCGGGACCGCACAGGGGTCGTCATGCGGGGGTCCGTCGAGGAGTCGTCGATGAAGACCTCCTCACCGCCCAGCAGTTGCACGAGTACGGGGGCGCCGGGCCGGATGGCGGTGCCGACGAGGCCCGCCGGGTCGTCGTGCGTGGCGGCGGCGACGATCTCCATCCCGCCGTCGGCGGTCGGCTGGAGGATCACCCCGGCCGCGGCACCGGCCAGCACCCGCGCCCGCTCTGCGACGGTCGTCAGGGCGTCCGAGGTCCCCGCGCCGCTCAGCAGCGCCCGGGTGACGGCGGCGGCCCCCTCGATCCAGTGCTCCCGCTGCCGCGCCGCCTCGTACAGATGGGCGCCGCCGATCGCCGCTGCCGCCTGGGACGCGAGCAGCCGCAGCAGCGCCAGATGGGTGTCGTCGAACCGGCCGGGCTCCTCGGAGGTAAGGCAGAGGCTGCCCAGCACCTCGGTGTGCACCCGGACGGGGGCCCCGATGAAGGAACGCACGGGCAGGGGACCGGCGTGCGGACGGTCCTTCAGATCGCCCACGCGCACCGCCTGCGCGTCGTCGACCAGGGCGCCGAGCACCCCCGTACGCCCATGGAGGAGCGGTCCCGCGGCGCGGCGCTCGTCCTCGCTCAGGCCCGAGGTGAACAGGTCGGTGACATGGCGGTCCGCGCTGTCCAGGAGGGCCAGGGCGCCGTGGCACGCCCCGGCCAGCGTCGTGGCGGTGTCCACGATGTGCTGGAGGGTGGTCCGCAGGTCGAGTCCTGCCCAGGCCACGGGCGAGCCCCGCGGCTCAGCCGGCGATCGGGGCGAGGGCCAGCGGCTGGACCGTGCCGTCCAGCATCGCGCCGAGGCCGAGCACCGAGCAGACGTCGGGCCGCTCGGCGATGTGCACGGGCACCCCGGTCGCGTCGCGCAGCATCTGGTCGAGACCGGGCAGCAGGGCGCTGCCGCCGACCATCATGATCCCGGAGTCCGCGATGTCGGCCACCAGGTCGGGCGGGCAGTCGCGCAGCACCTTGCCGAGCCCGTCGAGCACGGCGGTGAGCGGGGTGTGGATCGCCTGGCGCACGGCGGCGGTGTCGACCTGCACCGAGCGGGCCAGGCCGGTGGCCACGTCACGGCCGTGGATCTCCGTCACGGCGGGGCCGTTCAGCATCAGGCCGTTGCCCCGCAGCGCCAGCTGGAGGGGGCGCACCGACTGGCTGGGCAGCATCAGCTCGTGGTGCTGGCGCAGATGCTGGATCACCGCGTGGTCGATGGCCTCGCCGCCGATCGGGATGCGCACGGCGGTCACGATCGAGCCGAGCGAGAGCACCGCGATCTGTGTGGTGGCCGCCCCGCACACCATGATCATGGTGGCGGTCGGCTGCTCGACCGGGAGGCCGCAGCCGATGGCCGCCGCGATCAGGGTGTCGACCAGCTCCACCCGCCGCGCGCCGAGGCCCACGAGCGTCTCGACGGCCGCCCGCTGGGCAAGGGGATCGGCGTCGTGCGGGGTGCAGGCGGCGGCCCGCAGCCGGGGCTTGCGGCGCAGCTGGCGGCGGAGCTTCTCGCCGAGCAGATGGCGCAGCATGCGCTGCGCCATGTCGATGTCGACGACGGTTCCGCCGGAGACCGGGCGGGCCACCCGGATGTAGGCAGGCGTGCGCCCGGTCATCTGCTCGGCGAGCGCGCCGACGGCGATGAGCGAGCCGGTACGCGTGTTCACGGCGGCGACACTGGGCTCGTCGACGACGAGTCCCACGCCCTTGATGTAGACACGGGTCCTCGCGGCCCCGAGATCGACGGCGACATGGCAACGGCGCAACTGATCGAGACTGACGGTCACGGCAGGTTCTCCCGAGAGCGCTGGCGGCGGACACCGGCGGCAGCCGGCTCTCCTGGCATCGTCGCGCCGGGGCGGGAGCGGCGCGCGCTGGGTGAGCCGTAGGGGGGACCCGGAGCTGACGGCGCGACAGATCTCCGGCCTGATCCAAACGAGAGGCGCCCTAGCTGTTCTGTCCACGGAGGTTGGGTGCGGTGACAGTGATCACCGTCTGGGGATCTTGAACGGGTGAGGGCCTTCCGGGTTCGGTGTGGATTGCGACGTCTACACCGACCAGAAAGGCCCTCGTGCCCCACCGTAATGCACCCCTGACCGAGACCGGGCGCCTGCGGCTGGCCCGCTGCGTTGTCGAGGACGGCTGGCCTCTTCGCCGGGCCGCGGAACGCTTCCAGGTCTCACCGACCACCGCCCAGCGGTGGGCCGGCCGCTATCGGGCCCTGGGCGAGGCCGGGATGACGGACCTCTCCTCCCGTCCCCACCACTGCCCACGCAGGACCCCGACCCGCACCGAACGCCGGATCATCAAGGTCCGTGTCCTTCGCCGGTGGGGCCCAGCCCGCATCGCCCATCTGCTGGGCCTGGTCCCCTCGACCGTGCATCGCGTCCTGACCCGCTTCGGCCTGGCCCGGCTCACCCATCTCGACCGGGCCACCGGCCGCGTCATACGCCGCTACGAACGCGACCGGCCCGGTGAACTCGTGCACGTGGACATCAAGAAGCTCGGCAACATCCCCGACGGCGGCGGCCACAAGGCCCTGGGCCGCCAGGCAGGCCGCAAGACCCGCTCCGGGGCCGGCTACAGCTACATCCACACCGCCGTCGACGACCACTCCCGCCTCGCCTACAGCGAAATCCACAGCGACGAGAGGAAAGAGACCGCCACCGCCTTCTGGACACGCGCACACGCCTACTTCAACGGCGTCGGGATCACCGTCGAACGGGTCCTGACCGACAACGGCGCCTGCTACAAGTCCTACCTCTGGCGAGAGACCCTGACGCCGGCCGGGATCACCCACAAGCGAACCCGGCCCTACCGCCCCCAGACCAACGGCAAGGTCGAACGCCTCAACCGCACCCTGCTCGACGAATGGGCCTACGCAAAGCCCTACCGCTCAGAACAGGAACGACGCGACGCTTTCCCCCACTGGCTGCACTCCTACAATCACCACCGCGGCCACACCGCGCTCGCCGGCAAACCACCCGCCAGCCGCGTCCCCAACCTCACAGGGCAATACACCTAGCCGGGCAGCAGCCGCTGGAAGAGCCCCCAGGTGAACTCGGCGACGCGCTGCTCGCCGCCCGCCGGATCGGTGAAGGCCAGTGCCCAGCGGGTCGGCGCGCTGCCCTCCATCGGCCGGGCCGGCGCGAAGGCCCTCGCCACCTCGTCCACGGTGCAGGACCAGGGGAGGAGATCGGCGGCGGTGCTCAGCCCGGGGCCCGGTGCGCCCGGTGCGCGGACCAGCCATTCGTTCCAGACGGCCCCGCCGGGCCCCGCCATCACCTCGAACCGCAGGTCCGGCCAGAGCGGGAGCCGCCACAGCAGCGCGTCGCACTCTAGGTCCCCGACCACGCGGCGTACGGAGCTCTCGGGCTCGCCCAGCACCGACCGGTAGCGGCGCAGCGCGCCCCGGCCGCGCGGGGCGCGCAGCATGGCCTGCCAGCGGCGGTTCGCCTCACGCATGTCGGCGAGGGAGGCGCTCAGTTCGTGCCGGGCGTCCTCGACGAGGTCCGGCTGGTGGTCGGCCATCCTGCGCAGCAGGACGAGCTGGAACTGGAGCGGCCCGAACGGGGCGGGAGCGGTCATGGAACCCATCCTGCCCGTTACCGAACGTATCGGGCGGGGTGCGTCGGAGTCCGGGATTCCACACAGGATCCTCACCTGTGCGGCTTCCTGTGTTGTTCCGCGCGCGTCTACTCTTCGGGCGCCATGGACTACTGCCACCCGTGCCAACGGCACCTCAACGGGGCGCTGGCGTGCGCCGGTTGCGGAACCCCCGCCGACGCGCTGAGCCCCTATGCCGTCACGGCCGGTGCCCGCGGCGAGCCCGAACCGGCGGGCGAGACCCTGGATTCGTCCGGGGCCGCCGCCGGGCGCCGCCGTGCCCGGGGCGCCGACCGGCGGCGGGCCGGCTCCGCACGGCGCGGGCGCCGTGCGCACCGGCGCAGGGGCCGCGCGCTGCTGCTGACCGGCGCGGGCGTGGTACTGGCGCTGGGGGCGCTGAGTCTCGCCGAGCTGGCGACGGAGCCCGAGGGCGACAGCGGTGCGGCGGACTATGTGACCGAGGCGACGGCGTCCGCCGTCGAGGCCGTCCCCTCCGCCTCGCACAGCACCGCGCCCGACGACGAACCGGTGGACGCGCCCACCGTCGTACCCGTCACCGATGCCCGTACCCAGGCGGCCACGGACGCTCCCGCCCGCACCGAGGCGCCCCGGGTGTCCCCGTCGGCCTCCGCGCCGGAGGACGCCCGCCCCTCCACGTCGGCCCCGGCCGAGCCGGAGGGGAGCGAGGAGCCGGACGGTCCCCCGCCCTCGGACCAGCCGACGACGGCCCCGGCCGATCCGGAGCCCTCCCAGGAGCCGGCCCCCACCCCTTCGCCGTCCGAGACGTGCGAGAAGTGGCTGTGGTGGTGCATCTGACGAGGCCCGCCCGCCGACGGCCGGGCCGGGGCCGCCGGTCCGCACCGGGCCGGACGGGACGCTGAGGGCCGTCCCGTGTTCCCCGGCGTGCGGGGTGACGGGACAGCCCTCAGGACGCCTCGGGGGCGTCCTCGCCGAGCATCCTGCGGAGCAGGTCGCGCAGCACCGTCCGCTCGCTCTCCGACAGCTCGGCGAGCGGCTCGCGGGCGAAGTCCAGGGCGTCCCGGAGCTGCCGGGCCGTCCTGAGGCCCTCCTCGGTCGGTGCGGCCAGCTTCACCCGCCGGTCGGCCGGGTCGGGGCGGCGTTCGACCAGGCCGCGGAGCTCCAGCCGGTCGACTATTCCGGTGATGTTGGACGGCTCACACTTCAGCTTCCGGGCGACCTTGCGCATGGGCATCGGCTCCAGGGACAGGAGTCCCAGTACACGGGCCTGCGCGCCGGTCAGCGCGTGTGTGGCCGCCGCGCGGTCGTACTCCTCGTGGTAGCGCGCCACGACGCCGCCGATGAGCTGGATGACGTCGAGGGTGAGCGGGTCGGTGCGCGAGGTGGCCATGACACCCAGGATACCGAATTACTTGACAAGGTGAAATATCTGGACGCATGGTTGTTTCATGTCCTGAAGCTTTTCCGCTTCCCGCACCCGTACGACATCGAGGAGAACCCGAGCCCATGTCTGCAGCACTTCCCACGACCAGCCGTGAGTGGCACCTCGTCGCCCGTCCGCACGGCTGGCCCGAGGCCACGGACTTCGCGCTGCGTGAGGCGCCGGTGACCGCTCCCGGCGAGGGCCGTGTCCTCGTCCGCAACCTCCACTTCTCGGTCGACCCCTACATGCGCGGCCGGATGAACGACGTGAAGTCGTACACCCCGCCCTTCAAGCTCGACCACCCGATGGACGGCGGCGCGGTCGGCGAGATCGTCGCGTCGAACGCCGAGGGCTTCGCCGTCGGCGACCACGTCCTGCACGGCCTCGGCTGGCGCGAGTACGCCGACGTCCCCGCCAAGCACGCGGTCAAGGTCGACGGCTCCATCGCCCCGCTCTCCGCCTACCTCGGCGTGCTCGGCATGCCGGGCCTCACCGCCTACGCGGGCCTGTTCGAGGTCGCCTCCTTCAAGGAGGGCGACGCCGTCTTCGTCTCCGGCGCGGCCGGCGCGGTCGGCAGCCAGGTCGGCCAGCTGGCCAAGCTCAGGGGCGCCTCGCGGGTCATCGGCTCCGCCGGCTCCGACGAGAAGGTCAAGCTCCTGGTCGAGGAGTACGGCTTCGACGCGGCCTTCAACTACAAGAACGGCCCCGTCCGCGAGCAGCTCGCCGCAGCCGCCCCCGACGGCATCGACGTGTACTTCGACAACGTCGGCGGTGAGCACCTGGAGGCCGCGATCTCCTCGCTCAACGTGCACGGCCGCGCCACCATCTGCGGAATGATCGCCCAGTACAACGCCACGGAGCCCACCCCGGGCCCGCGCAACCTCGCCCTCGTCATCGGCAAGCGGCTGCGTCTGCAGGGCATGCTCGTCGGCGACCACGCCGCGCTCCAGCCGCAGTTCGTCCAGGACGTGGCCGGCTGGCTCGCCTCCGGCGAGCTCAAGTACAACGAGACCAAGGTCCAGGGCATCGAGAACGCCTACGACGCCTTCCTCGGTCTGCTGCGCGGCGAGAACACCGGCAAGATGATCGTCTCGCTGGACGCCTGACCGGACTGCCCGACGGCCCCGTGCCCGCGCCGACCACGGTCGGCGGGCGCGGGGCCGCTCGGGGCTACCGCCCCCCACGGTCCGAGGACGGCCAGACGTACGGCGCGTCGGGCGGCACGTCCGGGAACAGCGGGCGGTAGTGGTCCGGGTCCTTGCGCACCAGCGCGGAGCGGTGGCTCCGGTGGAACGCCTCGTCGCCCAGCCACGGGGGCAGTTCGCCCGCCTCCGCGAGCTCGGCCGCCGTACGGACCGTGGTGCGCCCGAGCGCCCCGGCGAGGCCCTCGCGCAGGGTCGCGGCGCAGGTGTCCGCCCTGCCCCCGGCGGTCCACACGGCGCAGACGTCCAGGCCGTACCGGACGAGAGCCTCCTCGTACCCGGTCCACATGCGGACCGCGGGGTGGTGGCGCCAGCCGTAGCCGGGGACCGTGAGTCCCCGCAGCACCTGGATCGCCTCCACGCGCTGCTTGCCCAGCCTGCGCGGGTCCAGCGCGAGGGCGCTCCGCCGGAAGCCGGCGTACGGCAGGAAGGTCTGCATGGCTCATGCCTATCGGAGATCCCGGCGGCGGGCGATCGGAGTGCCCCGACGGCCACCCGCTAGGCTCGGCCCAGGCCGTCGCGGTCGTGGGCGCGAGCCGCGGCGCATCAGCAGGAGGAATCACCGTATGACGATCCAGCACATAGACGTGGCCTACACCGCCGTCGCCACCGCCGAGAACGGCCGTGACGGCCGGGTCTCCTCCGACGACGGACAGCTCGACGTCGTCGTCAACCCGCCGAAGGCGATGGGCGGCAGCGGCGCGGGCACCAACCCCGAGCAGCTCTTCGCGGCGGGCTACAGCGCCTGCTTCCAGGGCGCTCTCGGTGTGGTCGCCCGTCAGGAGAAGGCCGACATCTCCGGTTCGACCGTGACCGCGTCGGTCTCCATCGGCAAGACCGAGGCCGGCGGCTTCGGCCTGGAGGTGGCGATCAGCGCCTCCATCCCGAACGTCGACGCCGCCACCGCGCAGGCGCTCGTCGAGAAGGCGCACCAGGTGTGCCCGTACTCGAACGCCACCCGCGGCAACATCAAGGTGGAGCTGTCGGCCGGCTGACCCGCCCCATCGCGTACGTCCGAGGGCCGCATCCCGTCACCGGGGTGCGGTCCTCGGCCGTGTGCGCCGGCCCGTATCCGTAAGAGCGCGTGCAAGGGCATTGACTGCCACGGAGGTTGAACTTTACGGTCCGTTCGAGGTTACGAGCAGCATTCGAAATTTCGAACGAGTAAGGAAGCCATGACCCGCACCGCGCGCTTCACCCTCGACCCCGCCTTCACCGTCGGGGACGTCGATCCCCGGCTCTTCGGCTCCTTCGTCGAGCACCTCGGCCGCTGCGTCTACGACGGCATCTTCGAGCCGGGCCACCCGGCGGCGGACGAGGCCGGACTGCGCACCGACGTCCTGGATCTCGTCCGCGAACTCGGTGTCACCGCCATCCGCTACCCCGGCGGCAACTTCGTCTCCGGCTACCGCTGGGAGGACAGTGTCGGCCCCGCCGACGAGCGCCCCCGCCGTCTCGACCTCGCCTGGCGCTCCACCGAGACGAATCGTTTCGGCCTCTCCGAGTACATCGACTTCCTCCGTAAGGTCGGCCCCCAGGCCGAGCCCATGCTCGCGGTCAACCTCGGCACCCGCGGCGTCCAGGAGGCTATCCAGCTCCAGGAGTACGCCAACCACCCCTCCGGCACCGAGCTCTCCGACCGCCGCATAGGCCACGGCGACAAGGACCCCTTCGGTATCAAGCTGTGGTGCCTGGGCAACGAGATGGACGGCCCCTGGCAGACCGGCCACAAGACCGCCGAGGAGTACGGCAGGATCGCGGCCGAGACCGCGCGCGCGATGCGCCAGATCGACCCGTCCGTCCAGCTCGTCGCCTGCGGCTCCTCCAGCCGCGCCATGCCGACCTTCGCCGCCTGGGAGGCGACGGTCCTCGCCGAGACCTACGACCTCGTCGACTACGTCTCGCTGCACGCCTATTACGAGGAGACCGACGGCGACCGAGACTCCTTCCTGGCCTCGGCCGTGGACATGGAGTCCTTCATCGAGAGCGTCGTCGCGACCTGCGACCACGTCGGGGCGCGCCTCAAGTCGACGAAGAAGATCAACCTCTCCTTCGACGAGTGGAACGTCTGGTACATGAGCCGCTTCCAGAAGGACGCGGAGGAGAACCCGCTCGACTGGCCCGAGGCGCCGAGGCTGCTGGAGGACAACTACAGCGTCACCGACGCCGTCGTCTTCGGCAGCCTGCTCATCGCGCTGCTGCGCCACGCCGACCGGGTGACCGTGGCCTGCCTCGCCCAGCTGGTCAACGTGATCGCGCCGATCATGACCGAGCCCGGCGGCCCCGCCTGGCGCCAGACGACCTTCTTCCCCTTCGCGCAGGCCGCCCGCCACGGCAGGGGCCAGGTCCTGGACGTACGGGTGGACTCGCCCACCTACGGGACGGCGAAGTACGGCGAGACGGACCTGCTGCACGCCACCGCCGTGCGCGACCCGGAGACGGGCGCCGTCACGGTCTTCGCGGTCAACCGCAGCCAGGACGCCGTGCTGCCCCTCGAAGTCGCCCTGCACGGGCTGGAGCTGGACGGGGTCGTCGAGCACCAGGTCCTCGCGGACGCCGACCCCGAGGCCCGCAACACCCTCGCGGAGCCCGAGCGGGTGGTCCCGCACGCGGCCGAGGGCACCGTGCTCGACGGCGGCACGCTGAAGGCCGCCCTGGAGCCGCTCTCCTGGAACATGATCCGGCTGGCCTGACCCACGACGACGGCGCCCTTCCCCGCGCGGGGGAAGGGCGCCGTCGTCGTGGAGCGGTTCAGCGCGTGGAGAAGGAGTGCACCGTCGTCGACCGGTAGGTGTCGCCGGGGCGCAGCACCGTCGAGGGGAACGACGGCTGGTTGGGGGAGTCCGGGAAGTGCTGGGACTCCAGGCAGAACGCGTCACCCTGGCGGTAGACCCGCCCGGAGGTGCCCGTCAGTGTGCCGTCGAGGAAGTTCCCGGTGTAGACCTGCATGCCGGGCTCCGTCGTGTACATCTTCATGACCCGGCCCGAGCCGGGCTCCGTCACGGTCAGCGCGTACTCCGGGCGGGCCGTGATCCCCTTGTCCAGGACGTAGTTGTGGTCGATGCCCTGCCCGTAGCCGATCTGCTGGTGCGGGGTGCGCACCGCCTCGCCGATGGCCCGGGAGCGCCGGAAGTCGAAGGGCGTGCGCGCCACGGGGGCGAGCTCGCCCGTCGGGATGAGCGTCGCGCCGACCGGGGTGTAGCGCGCGGCGGCCAGCTCCAGCAGATGCCCGTCGATGCTGCCGCTGCCCTCGCCCGCCAGGTTGAAGTAGGCGTGGCTGGTCAGGTTGAGGACGGTGGCCCGGTCCGTCGTCGCCGTGTAGTCGATGCGCCACTCGCCCCGGGAGGTGAGGGTGTAGACGACACGGACGGCGAGCGCGCCCGGGTAGCCGGCCTCGCCGTCCGGGCTGGTCCGGGTCAGGACCAGCCCGACGTCGCCGCGCTCGGTGAACGGCTCCACCTGCCAGACCCGCTTGTCGAAGCCCTGGTCGCCGCCGTGCAGGCTGTTGGGGCCGTCGTTGAGCGGCAGCTGGTGGGTGGTCCCGTCGAGGGTGAAGCGCCCTTCGGCTATGCGGTTGCCGTAGCGCCCGATCAGGCCGCCGAAGTACGGGGACTTCGCCACGTAGTCGGCGAGGTTGTCGAAGCCGAGCGCGACGTTCGTGGTCCGGCCCCTGCGGTCGGGCGTTTCGAGGGACTGGACGACACCGCCCCAGGAGAGGACCTTCAGCCGGGTGCCGCCGTTGGCGAGCGTCCAGCGGTGCACCTTCGTGCCGTCGGCGAGTGTGCCGAAGAGCTCCTTGGACGGGGTACGCCCCGATGCCGAGGCGTGCGCGGCCGGGGCGCCCGCCGCCACGGCCACCCCGGCGGCGGCCGTGGCCGCCAGGACGGTGCGTCTGCTGGTTCCGGTGGTGAAGGTCATGAAACAACTCCTGTCGCGAGAGGGGGTGTTACGAACCGACCTTGCGCTTGTTCCAGACGTCGAAGCCGACGGCGGCCAGCAGCACCGCTCCCTTGATGACCTGCTGCCAGTCGGTGCCGATGCCGACGAGGTTCATACCGTTGTTCAGCACGCCCAGGACCAGGCCACCGATGATCGCGCCGAGGACCGTGCCGACGCCGCCGCTCATCGACGCGCCGCCGATGAACGAGGCGGCGATGGCCTCCAGTTCGAAGTTGAGGCCCGCCTTGGGCGAGGCCGCGTTGAAGCGGGCGGCGAAGACCAGACCCGCCAGGGCCGCGAGCATGCCCATGTTCAGGAAGACCAGGAAGGTGACCTTCTTGTCCTTCACGCCCGACAGCTTGGCCGCGGGCAGGTTGCCGCCGATGGCGTAGATGTGGCGGCCGATGATCGCGTTGCGCATCAGGTAGCCGAACCCGACGACGAGCACGCCGAGGATGAGCAGCACGACCGGGGCGCCCTTGTAGCTGGCGAGCAGCAGCGTGACGACCAGGACGGCCGAGACCAGCGCGACCAGCTTCAGCAGGAAGAGCTTGACCGGCAGCACGTCGAGGGCGAACTCCTGCTGGCGCTTGCGGTCGCGGACCTCCTGGAGGACCACGAAGGCGATCAGGGCGAAGCCCAGCAGCAGGGTGAGGTTGTGGTAGTTGGTGGTGGGGCCGACCTCGGGCAGGAAGCCGTTGGCTATCTTCTGGAGGTCCTTCGGGAAGGGGCCGAGGGTCTGGCCCTTCAGGAAGATCTCCGTCAGACCGCGGAAGAGCAGCATGCCCGCGAGGGTCACGATGAACGACGGAATGCCGAGATAGGCGATGAAGAAGCCCTGCACCGCGCCGGCGACGGCGCCGATGGCCAGGCAGAGCACCACGGCGAGCGGCCAGGCGAGTTGGTGTTCGACCATCAGTACGGCGGCCATCGCCCCGATGAACGCGGTCAGCGAGCCGACCGAGAGGTCGATGTGGCCCGCGATGATGACCAGCATCATGCCGATCGCGAGGATCAGGATGTAGCTGTTCTGCAGCACCAGGTTGGAGACGTTGCGCGGCAGCAGCAGGTCGCCGTTGGTCCACACCGCGAACAGCACCACGATCAGGCCGAGGGCCATCAGCATGCCGTACTGGCGCATGTTGCGGCGCATGCCGCCCAGCATCAGCTGGAGCAGGCCCTCACCGTTGGCCTGGCCGCCTTTGCCGGGCGGCGCGGGGGCCGGGTTCTTCGCGGTCACGTCCGTGCTCATCGGGTTACCTCTTTGTCCTTCGTCATCTGACGCATCAGCGCTTCCTGCGAGGCCTCGGCCCGCGAGAACTCACCCGTCAGCCGTCCCGCGGCCATCGTGTAGATGCGGTCGCACATGCCGAGCAGCTCCGGCAGTTCGGAGGAAATGAAGACGACCGCCTTGCCCTGGGCGGCCAGCTGGTCGATGACCGTGTAGATCTCGTACTTGGCGCCCACGTCGATGCCGCGCGTGGGCTCGTCCAGGATCAGCACCTCGGGACCGGCGAAGATCCACTTGCTGAGGACGACCTTCTGCTGGTTGCCGCCGGACAGCTTCCCCACCGGCTCGAAGACGGTCGGCGCCTTGATGTTCATCGACTTCCGGAAGCCCTCGGCGACCTGCCGCTCCCCGTGCTCGTCGACCACACCCCGCTTGGCGACCTTGCCCAGCGCGGTCAGCGAGATGTTCCGGTTGATGGTGTCGATGAGGTTGAGGCCGTAGTGCTTGCGGTCCTCGGTGGCGTAGGCGATGCCGTGCCCGACCGCCTCCGGGACGGTCTTCGTACGGATCTCGGCGCCGTCCCTGAGGACGGTGCCGCCCGCGTACCGGCCGTAGGAGCGGCCGAACACGCTCATCGCCAGCTCGGTGCGGCCGGCGCCCATGAGCCCGGCGATTCCGACGATCTCGCCGCGCCGCACCTCGATCGACACGTCGTCGACGACCTTGCGCTGCTGGTCGATGGGGTGGTGCACCGTCCAGTTGCGGATCTCCAGGGCGGGCGCGGTGCCCTCCTCCGGGTGGTGCGGGGTCCGCTCGGGGAAGCGGTGCTCCAGGTCGCGGCCGACCATCCCGCTGATGATCCGGTCCTCGGTCGTCTCCTCCGCCTTCACGTCGAGCGTCTCGATGGAGCGCCCGTCGCGGATGATCGTGACCGAGTCGGCGACCCGGCGGATCTCGTTCAGCTTGTGCGAGATGATGATCGAGGTCATGCCCTGTTCCTTCAACGAGAGGATCAGGTCGAGGAGTTTGCCGCTGTCCTCGTCGTTGAGCGCCGCCGTCGGCTCGTCGAGGATGAGCAGCTTCACCTTCTTGGACAGCGCCTTGGCGATCTCCACCAGCTGCTGCTTGCCCACCCCGATGTCGGCGACGCGGGTCTCGGGGTGCTCGTCGAGGCCGACCCTGCGCAGCAGTTCGCCGGCGTGCCTGAGGGTGTCGTTCCAGTTGATCAGTCCGCGCTTGGCGTGCTCGTTGCCGAGGAAGATGTTCTCCGCGATGGAGAGGTACGGCACCAGCGCGAGCTCCTGGTGGATGATCACGATGCCGTGCTGTTCGCTCGCCCGGATGTCCTTGAACCGGCAGGTCTCGCCTTCGAAGAGGATGTCCCCTTCGTAGCTGCCGTGCGGATGGACGCCGGAGAGCACCTTCATCAGGGTCGACTTCCCGGCGCCGTTCTCACCGCAGATGGCGTGGACCTCGCCCTGACGGACGGTCAGTGTGACGTCCGACAGCGCTTTGACACCGGGAAAGGTCTTGACGATCGAGCGCATTTCCAGGACGGGTCCCGCCATGGTCTTGCCTTCCAATCCTTGAGGGGGTCCCGGTTACTTGAGGTCGTTCTCGGTGTAGTAGCCGCCGTCGACGAGGACCTCCTTGTAGTTGGCCTTGTCGACGCTGACCGGCTGGAGCAGGAAGGCGGGGACGACCTTGGAGCCGTTGTCGTAGGACTTGGTGTCGTTGACCTCGGGCTTCTTGTCCTTCAGGACCGCGTCGACCATGTTCGACGCGACCTTGGCGAGCTCGCGCAGGTCCTTGTAGACGGTCTGCGTCTGCTCACCCGTGATGATCGACTTCACCGAGGCGACCTCGGCGTCCTGGCCCGTGACGACCGGCATCGGCTTGGACGTGGTGCCGTAGCCGTCCGACTTCAGGGCGGAGAGGATGCCGATGGAGATGCCGTCGTACGGGGAGAGCACGGCGTCGACCCGGGCGCTGCGGTAGCTGGACGTCAGCAGGTCGTCCATGCGCTTCTGCGCGGTGCCGCCGTCCCAGCGCAGGGTGGTGACCTGGTTGAGGGCGGTCTGCTTGGACCTGACGACCAGGTCGCCCTTGTCCACGTAGGGCTTCAGGACGTTCCAGGCACCCTGGAAGAAGTACTTGGTGTTGTTGTCGTCGTTGGAGCCGGCGAACAGCTCGATGGAGAAGGGGCCCTTCTTGCCGTCCTCAAGGCCGAGCTTGTCCACGATGTACGAGCCCTGGAGCTCGCCGACCTTCTCGTTGTCGAACGAGGCGTAGTAGTCGACGTTCTCCGTGCCCAGGATCAGCCGGTCGTAGGAGATCACCGGGATGTCGGCGTCCTTGGCCTGCTGGAGCACGTTGCCGAGGGACTTGTTGTCGATCGCGGCGACGATCAGGGCGTCCACACCCTGCGTGATCATGTTCTCGATCTGCGAGACCTGCTGGTCCGGGTCGTCCTCCCCGTACACCAGCTTGGTCTTGTAGCCCTTGCCCTTCAGTTCCTTCTCGACGTTGGCGCCGTCGGCGATCCAGCGCTCGGAGGACTTGGTCGGCATCGCGATACCGATGGTGGCACCCTCGGCGCCGCCCTTCTTCTCCTCGCTGCCGCCTTCGCTGTTCTGGCCGCAGGCGGTCAGGGCGAGGGCGAGGGAGGCGGTGGAGGCTATGGCGGCGAGTGCGGCTCTGCGGTTGCGCATGGTCATCATCCTTGATGTGGGTCTTGGCTCGGTCCGGTGGTGCCCGAAGGATGAGGGCGGCTCGACCGAGAACAGGTGTGTGGGATTGTGCGCGGCTGTGTCTTCTTTTGGTGAGCGTTTTTCCGGAACGTTATGACGAGATCTCGAACCGGTTGAGCGACCCCGGGAGCCGGGACCCGAGCGGGGACATCCCGCCGTCGGCCCCGTGGCGCGCGAGCAGATCGAGCGCGAGACGGCCGCGCCGCACACGCTCCTTGGCGGAGGACAGCGCCAGATCCCGCAGGTGCTGCCCGTAGGGGTAGATCCCGGGCGACTTGGAGAGGCCGAACTTCAGGTACAGCGGCGAGCCGCGCCGGATCAGCTCGGCGATCTCGTACATCCGCACATAGCCGCCGAGGTCGTCGGGGGCCTCGACGTAGAGGTCCATCGGGGCGGCGGACACCCGGCGGATCTCCGTGAACTGAGCGAGCGTCAGGTCGGAGGGGATGTTGATCGAGTCGGCGCCGAGCTGCTCGAACACGGCGTACGAGGCCGGGTTGACCGGTCCGATGAGCGCCGACACCTTGAAGGTGGTGTCCGCGGGCAGGACCCCCTGCGCCCGCAGGCGGTGCAGCGTCCACAGCACGCCCTCGTCGGCCACCAGCAGGCACTTCACGCCCAGGGACGCCGCGCGCAGGGCGTCCTCCACGCAGCCGGCCACCGCGTCGTGGCCACGGGCCCGCAGCCCCGCGCCGCCCGAGTCCGTGCGGACCGACGCGCCGGTGTCCCAGGTGCCGCGCGGCCCGGTGAACAGGCAGAGCTCGATGTCGCGTTCGGCGCAGCCCTCCACCATCTCGGTGATCTCGGCGTCCGTCAGCATCCAGATGCCGCTGCCCTGGCTGATGCGGTGGACGGGGACGTCGAGCCGGGCGGACTCCTTCAGTACGACGCCGAGGGCCTCCGGACCCTCCACGGACGGCACCTCGGTGCGCCAGCTCCCGCCGTCGGGGAAGGAGTGCGTGGAGGCGTCGGCCGAGGACAGGGGCGCCGGGCCGAGGCCGAGCGCGGTGAGCGCGGCATCGCCGGGCCGGCGGGGGCCGGCTGCACCGGGGGAAGAGACAGGGGCGTCTTTCACGACAGGTCCTTCACGTTCGGTATTTCGGACGACATTCGGATCATTGGGTGTACGCCGGTACGGAGGCGGTCAGGACGCCGCCGTACCGGCGTACGGATCAGGGCGGACCCGTCACGGCCGCAGCAGCACCTTCCCGGTCTCCGGGTCCCCGGACCCCACCAGCGCCACGGCCTCGGCGAACCGCTCCAGCGGGAACTCGTGGGTGATCAGGGGCGCGGGGTCCAGCAGCCCGGCCGTGAACGCCCGCACCGCGTAGGACCAGGCCGACGACGGCGCGCCGAAGACGCTGCGCACGGTGAGCTGGCTCAGCGACAGGTGCACCGGGTCGATGCCCAGGGCGCCCGGGGTGAACATCCCGGTCAGCACGACACGCCCCCCGCGCCGCGCCAGCAGGCACGCGTCGGCCGCGGTGGACGGCGCTCCGGCCGTCTCCACGACCAGGTCGTAGCGGCCCCGCACCTCCTCGGCCTCCTTGGGGACCAGGGCCGCGCTCGCCCCGAAGTCCTGGGCGAGGAGGGCCCGTTCCTGCCTCGGGTCGATCACGGTGAGCTCCGCCGGAGACACCGCCGCCAGCAGTTGCACCGCGAGCAGCCCCAGTGTGCCCGCACCGAGTACGGCGATCCGCTCGCCGGGCTCGGGCGCCCCGGCCCGCACCGCCGCCGCGATCACCGCGGCCGGCTCCAGCAGGGCCGCCGCCCGGAGATCGGCGTCGTCGGCCAGCGGGTGCAGCAGCCGTGCCGGGACCACCAGATGATCGGCGAACGCGCCGGGCCGGGTGAAGCCCGTCTCGTCGTAACCCGCGCCGCACAGGGAGGTCTCGCCCTCCCTGCACCGCTCGCACCGCCCACAGGCCCGGAAGCCCTCGGCGACCGTACGCCGGCCGGTCAGCGCGGGATCGACACCCTCGCCCACGGCGTCGACGGTCCCCGACCACTCGTGACCCGGGACCACGGGGTAGCGCACATAGGCCGGGTCACGGTGGCCGTCGTACACCTCGCGGTCGCTCATGCAGATCCCGGCGGCGGCGACGCGCACCCGGACCTCGCCGGGGCCGGGTTCCGGGAGCGGTCCCTCGGTCAGCCGGTGGCTGCCGGGCCGCTCCACGGTCAACGAGCGGGAGAGGGGACTCACTTGGGCTGCCTCTTCTCCCAGCCGTCCGCCCACAGGTCGAACCGGGCCTGCTGCTGCGGGAATTCGGCCGCCGCGTCCACGTCCAGCTCCACACCGAGCCCCGGGGCGTCGGAGAGCTCGAAGCAGCCGGTGGCGGGGTCGACCGTCGGGGCGCCCTTGACGACCTTCTTGATGTCGGCGTCCGCGAAGTCGTTGAAGTGTTCGAGGATCTTGAAGTTCGGGGTGCACCCCGCGACCTGGAGGCTGGCCGCGGTCAGCACCGAGCCGCCCACGTTGTGCGGGGCGATCAGCGTGTAGTGGGTCTCCGCGGTCGCCGCGAGCTTGCGGGTCTCCAGGATGCCGCCGATGTGGCCGACGTCCGGCTGGATGATGTCGACGGCCTGCGACTCGAAGAGCTCGCGGAACTCGATCCGGTCGTGGATACGCTCGCCCGTCGCGATCGGCAGGTCGACCTTCTCCGCGACCTTGCTCAGCGCCTTCAGGTTCTCCGGCGGCACCGGCTCCTCCAGCCACGCGGGCCTGAAGGGCGCCATCTCGCGGGCGATCCGCACCGCGGTCGACGGGCTGAACCGGCCGTGCATTTCCAGCATCAGCTCGGTGTCGGGGCCGATGGCGTCCCGCACGGCCTCGATGAGGGAGACGGCGTAACGGGTCTCCTCCTGGCCCAGCTCGAAGTGGCCGGTGCCGAAGGGGTCGATCTTCAGGGCGCGGTAGCCGCGCTCGACGACTCCCTGCGCCGCCTTGTGGTACGCCTCGGGGGTGCGCTCGGTGGTGTACCAGCCGTTGGCGTACGCCTTGACCCGGTCGGTCACCTTCCCGCCGAGCAGCTGCCAGACGGGGACGCCCAGCGCCTTGCCCTTGATGTCCCAGCAGGCCATCTCGATGACCGCGATGCCGGACATCACGATCTCCCCGGCCCGCCCGTAGTCGCCGTACTTCATCCGCTTGACGAGGTCCTCGACGGCGAACGGGTCGGAGCCGGTGATGTGGTTGGCCGACGCCTCGCGCAGGTAGCCGAGCAGCGCGTCCGTGCGGCCCAGCATCCGGGTCTCGCCGACCCCGGTGAGACCCTCGTCGGTGTGGACCTGGACGTAGGTGAGGTTGCGCCACGGCGTGCCGACGACATGCGTGCTGATTCCGGTGATGCGCACGGGTGTTGCCTCTCCACGTGTTCGGTATTTCGTCGCTCGTTCGAAATGCTGGCGTGACGGTAATTCGGGCCCGGGGACGTGTCAATGGTTCGCGCACGTAGGCTGAGGCCATGAGTGATCTCGGGGCGGGTTTCGGATACTTGATCAAGGGCCAGCGCTGGGCTTTCGGGCACGGACGGTGGCTGGGTCTGGGCCTGCTGCCCGCACTGATCACTCTCGTCGTCTACGCGGGCGCGCTCGTCGGACTCGGTTACGGCGCCGACGACTTCGTCGGCTGGGCCACCCCCTTCGCCGACGACTGGTCCTCGCCCTGGCTGGGGCTCCTGCGCAACACCCTGACCGTCCTGGTCTTCGCCTTCGGGATATTCCTCGCGGTCATCACGTTCACCGCGGTCACCCTGCTCGTCGGCCAGCCGTTCTACGAGTCGCTGTCCGAGGCGGTCGACCGCAGCGAGGGCGGCGAGGTACCGGAGTCGGGCCTGCCGCTCTGGCGCGAACTCTGGATTTCCGCCCGTGACTCCGTCCGCATCCTGCTGCGCGTCGCGTTCTACGGCGTGCTGCTCTTCGCCCTCGGGTTCATCCCCGTCGTAGGGCAGACGGTGATCCCCGCGTTCGGCTTCTGCGTCTCCGGCTACTTCCTCGCCGAGGAGCTCACCTCCGTGGCCCTCCAGCGCCGCGGCATGGTCCTCAAGGACCGCCTCCGGCTGCTGCGCGGACGCCGCGCCCTGGTGCTCGGCTTCGGCGTCCCGCTCACGCTCGCCTTCCTCGTGCCCTTCGTCGCCGTGCTGCTGATGCCGGGCGCGGTCGCCGGTGCCACGCTCCTGGTCCGCGACCTCACGGCCGCGCCCGAGGACCCGGAGCCGGCCCGCGAGCCGCATTCCCTGCGCAAGGACTGACGCGCAAGGACCGACGCGCCGGGAGGGACGTGCCGGGACTGACGCGCCGGGAGGGACGCGCCGGGGAGGGCGTCCGCGTCCCCGGGCCCTGGGGACACGGACACTGCTCGGGTGGGTACCCGCCCCCGGCAGACGAACGGCACACCAGGAGCACCCGAACATGGCGTCGAACGAGACAGGTTCACCGAAAGCCTCCGCCGAGATGTTCCTCGATGACCTCCGCGAGCGCCTCGGCGACGACCTCGTCGACGCCTCCTCCCTGACCAGAGCGCTCTACTCCGCCGACGCCTCGAACTACCGCGTCGTCCCCCGGGCCGTGGTCATGCCCCGGACGAAGGAGGATGTGATCGCGGCGGCCGGTGTCGCCCGCGCCCACAGGGTTCCCGTCACCGTCAGGGGCGGGGGCACCTCCTGCGCCGGCAACGCGGTGGGTCCGGGGCTCGTCATCGACTTCTCCCGTTCCATGAACAGGATCCTCTCGGTCGATCCGGAGTCCTCGACGGCCGTCGTCGAGCCGGGCACCGTCCTGAGCACGCTGCAGAAGGCGGCCCAGCCTTTCGGGCTGCGCTTCGGCCCCGACCCCTCCACCGCCACCCGCTGCACGATCGGTGGCATGATCGGCAACAACGCCTGCGGTCCGCACGGCCTCTCCTACGGGCGTACGGCCGACAACGTCGTGTCGATGACCTGGCTGACCGGCCGCGGCGACATCATCACAGCCGGATCGGGGAGCGGCGCGCTCGACGCGGTGCCCGGCCTCGGCTCCTTCGTCTCGGAGCATCTGGCTGTGCTGCGCACCGAGTTCGGACGCTTCGCACGCCAGATCTCCGGCTACTCGCTTGAGCACCTGCTGCCCGAGAACGGACAGAACCTCGCGGCGGCCCTGACCGGTACGGAGGGCAGCTGCGGCATCCTCCTTGAAGCCACCGTCCGGCTCGTCCCGCAGGCACCGGCGCCAGCCCTGGCCGTCCTCGGCTATCCCGACATGGCCGCCGCTGCGGACGACGTGCCGAATCTCCTCCCCTTCCGCCCGCTGGCCCTGGAGGGCCTGGACGCCCAGCTCGTCGAGGTCGTCCGCCGGGTGCACGGCGGCGCCGGCGTCCCGGACCTGCCCTCGGGCGGGGGATGGCTCATGGCGGAGATCGGCGGAGCCACCTCGGAGGAGGCCGTCGAGGCCGGGCACCGGCTCGTCGCCGCGTCCGGCTCGGCCGACGCCGTCGTCCTGCCCACCGGCCCCGACGCGACCAGGCTCTGGCAGATCCGCGCCGACGGCGCCGGGCTGGCCGGGCGCACCGCCACCGGCGCGCAGGCCTGGCCGGGCTGGGAGGACTCGGCGGTCCCCCCGGAGAGGCTCGGGGACTACCTGCGCGGGCTCGAAGCCCTGATGGCCGAGGAGGGCCTCTCCGGGCTCGCCTACGGCCACTTCGGCGACGGGTGCGTCCACCTGCGCATCGACTTCCCGCTCGAAGCCGGGGGATCGCTCATGCGGCGGTTCCTCGAACGCGCCGCCGCCCTCGCCGCCGGGCACGGCGGCTCCCTCTCCGGCGAACACGGCGACGGGCGGGCCCGCTCCGAGCTGCTGCCCGCCATGTACAGCCCGCAGGCCCTGCGCGCGATGGAGGAGTTCAAGGCCCTCCTGGACCCCGACGACCTCATGAACCCGGGCGTCGTCGTCCGCCCCGCACCGCTCGACGCCGGTCTCCGCCGGCCCCGGGCGCTCCCGCTCCTGGCCACCGACGGCTTCGCCTTCCCGCACGACGCGGGCAGCGTCACCGACTCGGTCCACCGGTGCGTCGGGGTGGGCAAGTGCCGGGCCGACCTGCGCGGGGAGGGCGGATTCATGTGCCCCTCCTACATCGCCACACGGGACGAGAAGGACTCCACCCGAGGCCGTGCGCGCATCCTCCAGGAGATGCTCGACGGCGGAGTCGTCACGCGCGGCTGGAGCTCCCCGGAGGTGCACGAGGCCCTCGACCTGTGCCTGAGCTGCAAGGCCTGCGCGAGCGACTGCCCCACGGGCATCGACATGGCCACGTACAAGGCGGAGGCCCTCCACCAGACCTGGAAGGGGCGCCTGCGCCCCCGCAGCCACTACACGCTCGGCCGTCTGCCGCAGTGGCTCAGGCTCGCCGCGCCACTGGCCCCGCTCGTCAACCTCGCGGGCCGCGTCCCCCCGCTGCGCAGGGCGATGCTCCACCTGATGGGGGCGGACACCCGCCGGTCACTGCCCCGGCTGCCCCTCAGACCGTTCCGCTGGAGCAAGCAGAGCAAGCAGAGCAAGCAGAGCAGACCGGGCCGGCTGAGCAAGCAGAGCAGGCGGAGCGGGCCGGGCGGGCACCGCAGCGGGACGCCGGGCGCCCCTCAGGTCCTCCTCTGGGTGGACTCCTTCTCGGACGCCATGGACCCCGACATCCCCCGGGACGCCGTCGAGGTCCTCACCGCCGCCGGTTGCGACGTCGAGATCGCGGGTCCCGGCGCCTGCTGCGGCCTCACCCTCGTCTCCACCGGACAGCTCACCGCCGCCAAGGCCACGCTCACCAGGACGCTCGACCTCCTCCACCCCCGGGTCCACGAGGGGAGGACCGTCGTCGGCCTGGAGCCCAGCTGTACGGCGACGCTCCGCTCGGACCTCCTGGAACTCCTGCCCGAGGACCCCCGCGCCGCCGAGCTGGCCCGCTCGGTCCTGACCGTCGCCGAGTTCCTCGCCTCGATCGGCTGGACCCCGCCACGGGCGGCGCGGAAGCTCCTCGTCCAGCCCCACTGCCACCACCACGCGGTCATGGGATACGGCCCGGACAGTGCCCTCCTGGAAGCCATGGGCTGCGACGTGGAGATCTCCGCGGGATGCTGCGGACTCGCCGGGAACTTCGGCATGGAGAAGGGGCATTACGAGCTCTCCGAGCGGATCGCGCGGGACGGCGTCCTCGCCCGGGCGTCCGCCGCCCCGGACCGGCGCGTCCTCGCCGACGGGTTCTCCTGCCGCACCCAGCTCCGCGACCTCGCGGGCCTCGACGCCCGGCACCTGGTGCAGATCGTCGCCGAGGCCCTGCGCCAGGGCGAGGCCGTGGAGCGCTGAGCGGGCTCAGCGCACGGAGAAGCCGTACACCGTCTCGGAGACGAACTCCTCGCCCGGCCGCAGCACGGTCGACGGGAACTCCGGGCGGTTCGGAGAATCCGGGAAGTGCTGGGTCTCCAGCGCGATCCCGGCGCACGGCTCGAAGGGGCCGCCGAGGTGGTCGGCCGTGTACAGCTGGAGGCCGGGCTCCGTCGTACGGACCGTCAGCACGCGTCCGGACGCCGGGTCGTGGAGCTCGGCGACCGGCTCCCCGCCGGTCTCGTCCAGGACGTAGTTGGTGTCGTAACCGGGGCCCACCGGCTTCGCCTCGCGGAAGTCGTACCTGGTCCCGTCCACCGGCGCGAAGACGCCAGTCGGGATCGCCTGGTCGTCCGAGGGGGTGATCCGCCCGGCGGCCAGCCGCAGTTCGTGCCCGAGAGCGCTCCCACTGTGCGCCCCGGCGAGGTTCCAGTACGTGTGATTCGTCAGGTTCACCACGGTCGGCGCGTCCGTCGTCGCCCGGTAGCCGATCCGCAGCGCGCCGTCCTCGTCCAGGGTGTAGTCCACACGGACCGCGAGACGCCCCGGGAAGCCCTCCTCGCCGTCCTCGGCGACCAGGGAGAGCCGCACGCCGTCCGGCAGCTCCTCGGCGTCCCACACGCGCTTGTCGAAGCCGCGCTCCCCGCCGTGCAGCGAGTTGCGGCCCTCGTTGGGTGTGACCTGGTGCGTCCGCCCGTCCAGGACGAAGGAGGCACCCCCGATCCGGTTCGCGTACCGGCCGACCACGGCGCCGAAGTACGGGCTCGCGTACGCCTCGTACTCCTTGGCGTCCGGCAGTCCGAGGGCGACCTCGGCCCGCGTGCCGTCCCTGCCGGGGACCTCCACCGACTGCACCACGGCGCCGTACGTCAGCACGCGCACCCGCGTGCCCGCGCGCTCCAGGGTCCAGCGCCTGACCGGCGTGCCGTCCATGAGAGTGGAGAAGTCTTCGCTCTGTACCGCTGTACCCGTTGTCACGATCAAGAACTTTACGCCGGGGGCGAGGCGGCCGTGACCGCGCGATAAGCGATTTCGGCCAGCCTGGCCTGGCCGTCGCGCCCCGGATGGAACCAGTCCCACTCGCTGAGCTGCTCACCCGTGAACCGGTAGTCGAACACCGCCCCGCCGTCGTCACGGCAGCGCTCGTCCCGCGCGCAGACGTCCCGCAGCACCTCGTTGTACGCGACGACCCGCTCCCGCACCGCGTCGCGCCGCGCGACGGCCGCCGCGCCCATGTCGTCCGCGTCGCCCAGCATCGACCGGCAGATGCCCAGCTTCCAGATCTGCTTGCCCAGCGGGTTCTGCCGCCCCGTCGACCAGAGCCGCTTGAGGTCCGGCACGCTCGACACGTACACCTGCGCCTCGGGTGCCCCCGCGCGCAGCTGCCGCATCGACGCCTCGAAGGACGCCCGGAAGTCGGCCACGGGGGTCATCAGCTCCACCGAGTCCCGGCAGGCGTCGTTCGCGCCGATCATCACCGTGACCAGCTCCGGCTCCTCCTGCGCGGCCAGCGCCATCTGCTCGGGCAGCTGAGCCATCCTGGCGCCCGACACGGCGTGGTTCCAGCTGTGCGATGCCGTCCTCGACGCCCCCAGGATGCGTACGGCGAGGCTCCGCACCCCGTCGTCCGTCCCGGTCGCCCAGGACACCTCGGGGCAGTCGGCCAGCACGGAGCAGGCGTCGAAGCCCCGGGTGATGGAGTCCCCGACCGCGGCGATGGAGGTGGGCCGCACGTCCCACACGGGCGTCGGCGAGGGGGAGGCGCTCCGAGACGCGGCGGAGCCGCGCTCCGGCCCGTCCTGGCCGGAGGTGCACCCCGTGAGCACGGCCGCGGTGACGGACACGACCGCCGTCAGAGTGGTGAACGCCCTGCGGACGCGACGGCGTGACACCTGCTCAGCCATCTCTGATTCCCCTCCGGTCACACGGGTGATTGTGCCCCTGGCACAACCGACAGCCCCAGGTGGCGGCCCCCGACCCCCTCGCGGGTGAATGGTGCGCGAATCACGGGCCCGGGACCGACCGTACGTCACACACCCGACCCCGGCGCACGGTAGCTTTTCCCCGTCGAACCAGTGGCGCCCGACCGGCCCGCGGACGAATCGGCGGGTCCGGTAAGTTCTCTCACGTCACATACTGTCCCTTTTCAGGAGATTCACTCCCGATGCTGTTTACTGTTGACAACCTCGGGAGCCGGCCGGGAAGAGGCGGTACGGGCGCGAGGCCGCTGGGGAAGGCGAACCTCGTCCCACACTGGAGGTCCCGGTGACGACACGTGGAGTCCTGTACGTTCACTCCGCACCGCGCGCGCTGTGCCCGCATGTCGAATGGGCGGTGGCGGGTGTACTCGGTGTGAGAGTCCAGCTCGACTGGATCAGACAGCCGGCCGCGCCCAGCACCTGGCGGTCCGAATTCTCCTGGCAGGGCCGCGCCGGCACGGCTTCGGAGCTGGCCTCGGCCCTCCGCGGCTGGGACATGCTGCGCTTCGAGGTGACGGCGGAGCCGTGCCCGACGGCGGAGGGCGAGCGCTACAGCTCGACGCCCGGCCTGGGCATCTTCCACGCCGTGACCGGCATGCACGGCGACATCCTGATCCCCGAGGACCGTCTGCGGGCCGCGCTCGCGCGGTCCGTGCGCGGCGAGACGGATCTGGAGGCGGAGGTCGCCAAGCTCCTGGGCAAGCCCTGGGACGACGAGCTGGAGTCCTTCCGCCACGCGGGCGAGGGCGCACCCGTCCGCTGGCTGCACCAGGTTGTCTGAGGGGCCCTCAGTCCTTGCTCCGCCTCGCTCTCCGCCCCCGCAGAAACGTTCTCCCTCGGGTCCCGGGCCCGGCGGGAGCGGAATCGAGCCCCTCCGGCGATTGAGGAGCGGGGGCGTGGGGGCGGAGCCCCGCCGGGAACCGGCCATCGGCATGCGTGAGGCCCGCCCCCCGGTGCGGGAGACGGGCCTCACGACAGCGACGCGGGTCAGACCGAGCGGAACGCCAGCACCACGTTGTGGCCACCGAAGCCGAACGAGTTGTTGATCGCGGCGATCGGCCCCTCCGGCAGCGCGCGCGGCTCGTCCCGGACGATGTCCGCCTCGACGGCCTCGTCGAGGTCGTCGACGTTGATGGTCGGCGGAGCCAGCCGGTGGTGCAGTGCCAGCACCGTCGCCACGGTCTCGATACCGCCCGCGCCACCCAGCAGGTGACCCGTCATCGACTTGGTGGCGGAGATCGCGACATGGTCCAGGTCGTCGCCCAGCACGGCGCGCAGCGCCTTGATCTCGGCGACGTCGCCCTGCGGCGTGGACGTGGCGTGCGCGTTCAGGTGCACGACCTCCGACGGCTTGAGATCCGTGGAGTCCAGCAGGTTCTGCATCGCCGCGGCGATCCCGCGCCCCGTGGGCTCGGGCTGCGCGATGTGGTGGGCGTCGGCGGACAGGCCCTGGCCCAGCACCTCGCAGTAGACCTTGGCACCCCGCGCGGCGGCGTGCTCGGCGGACTCCAGGATGACGACGCCGGCGCCCTCACCGAGTACGAAGCCGTCACGGCCCGTGTCGTACGGACGCGAGGCCTTCTCGGGCTCGTCGTTGCTCTTGGACATCGCCATCATGTTGGCGAACGCCGCGATCGGCAGCGGGTGGATGGCCGCCTCGGTGCCACCGGCGACGACCACGTCGGCACGGCCGGTGCGGATCATCTCGACGGCGTAACCGATGGCCTCGGCACCCGACGCGCAGGCCGAGACCGGGGTGTGGACACCGGCCTGGGCGTTGACCTCCAGGCCGACGTTGGCCGCCGGGCCGTTGGGCATGAGCATGGGAACGGTGTGCGGGGAGACGCGGCGTACGCCCTTCTCCTTCAGTACGTCGTACTGGTCGAGCAGGGTGATCACGCCGCCGATGCCGGAGGCGATGACCGAGCCCAGACGCTCGGGCTGGATCTTCTCGTCCTCGCCGGCCTTGCCGGTGTAACCGGCGTCGGCCCACGCCTCGCGGGCGGCGATCAGCGCGAACTGCGCCGAGCGGTCCAGCTTGCGGGCGAGCGGACGGGGCAGTACATCGCCGGGGTCGACGGCCGCGAGGGCGGCGATCCGGACGGGCAGTTCGGCGAAACGTTCGCCCTCGAGAGGCTTGACGCCGGAACGACCGGCCATCAGACCTTCCCAGGTCGATGCGGAGTCGCCACCCAGCGGAGTGGTTGCGCCGATACCGGTGACGACCACGGTGCGATTGGTCGGGCTCACTGGAAAATCTTCTCCACGTGTAGAGGGTCGTGAATCAGCGGCGCCACCGCCGGGTGGCGACACACGGGACGGGCTGGGATCAGCCCTGGTGCTTCAGGATGTAGTCGGCGGCGTCGCCGACCGTCTTGAGGTTCTTGACGTCCTCGTCGGGGATCTTGACGTCGAAGCGCTCTTCGGCGGCGACGACGACCTCGACCATGGACAGCGAGTCGACGTCCAGGTCGTCGGTGAAGGACTTGTCCAGCTTGACGTCCTCGACCGGGATACCGGCGATCTCGTTGACGATGTCGGCGAGACCGGTGACGATCTCTTCCTGGGTGGCGGCCATGTTGGCGCTCCTTCGATGTGTTTCTGCAGGGTTCGGGCGTGCGGACCGAAAGGTCCGGTGTGCCTAGGGGAGGGTAACGACCGACGCGGCGTAGACGAGACCCGCCCCGAAGCCGATGATGAGCGCCGTGTCGCCGCTCTTGGCCTGACCGGTCGCCAGAAGCCGCTCCATTGCGAGCGGAATCGAAGCGGCCGACGTGTTGCCGGTGGTTTCCACGTCACGGGCGACCGTGACGTGCTCCGGCAGCTTCAGTGTCTTCACCATCGAGTCGATGATCCGCATGTTGGCCTGGTGCGGAATGAAGACATCCAGGTCCTCCGGGGAGATCCCGGCCGCTTCCAGCGCCTGCTGGGCGACCTTCGCCATCTCGAAGACGGCCCAGCGGAAGACCGCCTGGCCCTCCTGGGTGATGGCGGGGAACTTGACCTCGCCCCGCTCGTTGAGCGGCAGGTTCGAGACGTCGCCGATGTGGAAGTCGTTCCACGCGACGGTCTGCTTGATCGTCTCGGACTTGTCGCCCTCCGAGCCCCAGACCGTGGGGCCGATGGCCGGCTCCTGGGACGGGCCCACGACGACCGCGCCCGCACCGTCGCCGAAGAGGAAGGCCGTCGCGCGGTCCTCCAGGTCGGTGAGGTCGCTGAGCCGCTCGACGCCGATGACGAGCACGTACTCCGCCGAGCCCTCGACGATCATGCCCTTGGCGAGCGTGAGGCCGTAGCCGAAGCCCGCGCAGCCGGCGGAGATGTCGAAGGCGGCGGGCTTGCCCGCGCCGACCCTGTGCGCGATCTCGGTCGCGACGGCGGGGGTCTGCTTGAAGTGCGAGACGGTGGAGACGATGACTCCGCCGATCTGCTCGGGAGTGATCCCGGCGGCGGCGATCGCCTTGCCCGAGGCCTCCACGGACATCATCGCCACGGTCTCCTCGTCGGAGGCCCAGTGGCGGGTGGCGATACCGGAGCGGGAGCGGATCCACTCGTCGGACGAGTCGATCGTCTCGAGGATCACCTCGTTGGGCACGACACGGGTGGGGCGGTAGCCGCCGACACCCATGATCCGTGCGTACGGGGCGCCCTTGCTGGGCTTGATCTTCGACATGCTCTCGGGCTCCTTAGGCACCCGCGTGCTCGGAGATGAGCGCGCGGGCGGCGTCGAGGTCGTCGGGGGTCTTGAGCGCGAGGGTCGGCACACCGGGCAGCGCGCGCTTGGCGAGCCCGACCAGGGTGCCGCCGGGCGCTGCCTCGATGATGGCCGTGACGCCGAGGGTCTTGAAGGTCTCCATGCACAGGTCCCAGCGGACCGGGTTGGCGACCTGGCCGACGAGCCGCGAGACGACCTCGTCGCCGGAGGCGACCGTCTTCCCGTCGGCGTTGGACACGTACGTCACCTTGGGGTCGGAGACCGTCAGGGCGGAGGCGGCGGCGCGCAGCTTCTCCACGGCCGGGGCCATGTGGTGCGTGTGGAAGGCACCGGCCACCTGGAGCGGCACCACACGGCGCACGCCTTCGGGCTTGTCCTCGGTCAGCGCGGCGATCTGGGCCGCGGTGCCGGCGGCGACGATCTGGCCGCCCCCGTTGACGTTGGCCGGGGTGAGCCCCAGCTTCTCCAGGTGGGGGACCGTGACGTCCGGGTCCCCGCCGAGGAGCGCCGCCATGCCGGTCTCGGTGACCGCGGCGGCCTCGGCCATGCCGAGCCCCCGGGTGCGCACGAGACTCAGCGCGGCGTCTTCGCCGATGACGCCGGCGAGCGCGGCGGCGGTGATCTCACCGACGCTGTGGCCCGCGACGACGCCGGGCGAGGCGTCCAGGGCGGCCGCCGAGATGAGGCCCGCGGCGACCAGCAGCGGCTGAGCCACCGCCGTGTCGCGGATCTGGTCCGCGTCGGCCTTCGTGCCGTAGTGGGCAAGGTCGAGCTCGATGGCGTCGGACCAGGCCGCGATGCGGTCGGCGGCACCGGGGAGTTCGAGCCAGGGAGTCAGGAAGCCGGGCGTCTGAGCGCCTTGGCCGGGAGCGACGAGTACGAGCACCCTCACACTCTCTCTTGTGGACGGCCCCGGACGCCCGTGGGGACAAGGACGAAGAACCGTCAGGGGAATTGTTGAACTTCGACAAAAGTCTAGGGCTGGGTGTCTCCGGCGGCCAAGCGCCCCAGGATGAGGGCGATCCGCAGAGTGAAAGCGGAACGGACGTCGGAAGGCGACCACCCGGTGACGTCGGTCACACGTCGCAGCCGGTAGCGCACGGTATTGGGGTGCACGAACAGCATCCGCGCCGCGCCCTCCAGGCTGCTCGCCTGCTCCAGATACACACTCAGCGTCTCCAGAAGTGCCGAACCCGCTTCTTCGAGCGGTCTGTAGATCTCCTCCACCAGCTGATCGCGCGCGGCGGGGTCTCCCGCCATCGCGCGCTCCGGAAGGAGATCGTCCGACAGGACGGGCCGCGGAGCGTCCTGCCACGCCGAGCATGCCTTCAGTCCGGCCGCCGCCGCCTGTGCGGACCGGGTGGCCGCGAGCAGGTCCGGGACCACGGGACCGGCGACGACGGGACCGGCCGCATAGGGCCCGATCAGCGACTTCGCGACGTTCAGGGGGTTGTCGCTGCCGCCCGCGATCACCACGAGGCGGTGTCCGAGCACTCCCGTGAGCACCTGGAGCTTGGCGTGCCTGGCCGCCCGCCGGATGGCCTCAACGGTGAGCTCGCTGTCCCCGTCGGGGGCGGTCCCCAGGACGACGCACACATGCTCGGGGGAGTTCCAGCCGAGCGCGGCCGCCCGGGACACGGCGCCCTCGTCCGCCTCGCCGGACAGCACGGCGTTGACGACGAGGGACTCCAGCCGGGCGTCCCACGCCCCGCGGGCCTCGGCGGCCTGGGCGTAGACCTGGGCGGTCGCGAAGGCGATCTCGCGGGCGTAGACGAGCAGCGCCTCGCGCAGCACCGACTCGTCCCCGGGCGCCGCCACCTCCTCGATCGCGGTCTCCATGACCTCGATCGTCGTACGCACCATCTCGACGGTCTGCCGCAGGGTGATGGCCCGGGTGAGCTCGCGCGGAGCCGTGCCGAAGACATCGGTGGAGATCGCCTGAGGTGTCTCCGGATGCCGGAACCACTCGGTGAACGCGGCGATACCGGCCTGGGCGACCAGGCCGATCCAGGACCGGTTCTCCGGTGGCATGGCCCGGTACCACGGCAGCGTCTCGTCCATGCGGGCGATGGCGTTGGCGGCCAGCCGGCCGGAGGCTTGCTCCAGCCGTTTCAGGGTCGCGGCGTGGAGGTGGGGGTCATGCGCGGCGGGCTGTTCAGGATCGGGTCGGGGCACGCACACAAGACTGCCTTATCGGGGCAGGTGTCCGGATGGGTGGGGCGCCAGGTCGGCCACCGGAGATACCGTGGGAGCGTGATGGACGTACGCCGCTCCGGCGACCGCTTCCGCGGCGGGGACCAGGCCACGGGTGACTCCGCGGGCATCCAGACGCTGCACGCGTTCTCCTTCGGGCGGTTCTACGACCCGGACAATCTGCGCTTCGGGCCGATCCTCGCCTGCAACGAGGAGCGCCTCGCACCCGGCGCCGGCTTCGACGAGCACCCGCACAGCCACACCGAGATCGTGACCTGGGTGGTGGAGGGCGAGCTCACCCACCGCGACTCGGCGGGCCACGCGACCGTCATCCGGCCCGGTGACGTCCAGCACCTCAGTTCGGCGGCCGGGGTGCGGCATGTCGAGCGCAACGACGGGGTCCGGCCGCTCACCTTCGTACAGATGTGGCTGGCTCCGCTCGAACCCGGCGGCGAGCCCTCGTACACCCATGTCGCGGGGATAGCCGACTCCACCCCGTACGCCCTGCCCGAGGCCGGCGCGATGCTGCATGTGCGCCGGGCGTCCGAGGGGGAGCGCATCGCCGTGCCGGACGCGGCGGGCGTCTACGTCCACGTCGTACGGGGCGAGGTGAGGCTCGACGGGGAACTGCTGGGGGAGGGGGACTCGGCCCGGATCACGGACGCGGAGGGGCTGGAGCTGGAGGCCCTCGGACTGGTCGAAGTGCTGCTCTGGGAGCTCGCCTCCGTGTGAGGGGCTTCCTCCGCCCGGCACCCAGATCTTCATCTCGTGGACACGAGGGCGCCAGTGGGCCCGGCCATGATCGGGGCCGTCCCCGACCCCGTGCCTGGAGGCCCTCATGTTCCGCCGGACCCTGTCCGTCCTCGCCGCCGCCGTCGCGCTCGCCACGGCAGGTACCACCGTGCAGGCCTCGGCCGCCGAGGGCGTGTCCCGCCCCGGCGCCCGTGTGCTGGACGTGATGTCCTTCAACATCCACCACGCCCAGGGAACCGACGGCGTGCTGGACATCGAGCGGATCGCCCGCGTGGTCAGGGGGAGCGGCGCCGACGTCGTGGGCCTCCAGGAGGTCGACAACCACTACTCGGCACGCAGCGAGTGGGCCGACCAGTCCACCGAGCTGGCCGCAGCGCTCGGCTACCACGTCGTGTTCGGCGCGAACATCGACAACGCCCCGCCGGCCGGGAGCGGGCACCGCGTGCAGTACGGCACCGCGATCCTCTCCCGCTACCCGATCACCGCGTCGGACAACACCTGGCTCTTCAAGTCGCCGGGGCAGGAGCAGCGTGGACTGCTGCACGCCACGATCGACGTCCACGGCAAGAAGGTGGAGTTCTACAACACCCACCTCGCCGCCAGTTCGCAGACCGACCGCCTCCAGCAGACCGCTCAGGTCGTGGACCTGATCGGCGCGAGGAAGCCAGGCATCCTGGTGGGCGACTTCAACGCCCTGCCGGCCGCGCCGGAGTCGCTGCCGCTCCAGCAGGCCTACACGGACGCGTGGGCCAGGTCTCCGCATCCGCGTGGCGACGGTGCGACCCACCCCTCCGAGGCCCCCACCGCGCGGATCGACGTCATCTACACGACCCGTGGGGTGACCCCCCTCGTCACCCACGTGGTGACCATCGACCCGGCCGCCTCCGACCACCTGCCGCTGGTCGGCAAGGTGCGCGTCGGGCCGTGAACCCCGGGCGACCCGCACCGCGCCGTGCGGGCCGGTCGTGCGATGGTGCGTGATGGCCATGTGGCTTGCTGAAAAGGGCAACTTGATGACACATCGTTCGCGAAGACGCCGGCTGTCGGCAGTCGCTCTGCTGCCTCTCCTCGGCCTGGCCGTGGCGTGCTCCGAGGGCACTGCCTCGCCCGAAGCATCCGAAGCATCCGAAGCGTCCGAAGTACCTGGAGCGTCCGGAACGCCCGGGGCCCCGGAGCGGGAGCAGGCGTCGGCGAAGCCGAAGGCCCGCTCGACGCCTCTCACGGCCACCGCGCTGACATCCGCCGTGCTCACCGAGGCCGAGGCCAAGGCCGAGGGTTTCACCGTCACGGGCGGGGACGCGCGGGACGGTGCCGCCACGCGCGATCTCGGCAAGGAGACCTCTGAGCCCTCGCAGTGCGTGGGCCTGCGGCAGGCGCGCAGCGAGAACGCGCCGGATCGCGGTGAGTCGGCCATGGCCTACTCGGTCATGTACCGGGGCGAGGACACTTCGTGGCCCAGGAAGACCGTGCTCACCAGCTTTCCCACGACCACTGCGCGTGCCCGCATGACGGAACTGCGCGGAGCTGTGGGCGCCTGCGGCCGGTTCGAGGTGAAGAGTTCCTTCGGGCCTTCTTCCGTCACGGTGGAGACGCTCCCGGCTCCGTCCCTCGGTGAAGAGGCCGTGCGCTACCGCATGCTGAGCCGCATGGAAGTGGATGCGGGAGCACCGGTTCACTACGCCTACTCGCTGGTCACCGTCGTTCGTGTGGGAGGCGTCATGGCCTCGGTGGAGACCGGTGAACTCCTCGGGCCGATCGCCTCCGGGCAGCTGGAGGGGGTCAGGCCGGAGCCGGGGCCCGACGAGCGGATGATCGCGGCACTGATCGAGAAGGTGAGCGAGGCTGAACGGGCCTGACCCCGCCCATCGATCCGGGCGTGTCCGCCGACCTGCCCGCGCCGTCCCACCGGACCCGGTTCCATTCGGGTCCCGGTGCGGCCGTCCCTCACGCCCCCGTGGTGGAGCCGGGGCGGACGATCATCAGGACGACGACCACGGCCCAGATCAGGTTGAAGACGCCGGTGAGCATCGTCAGCCGGCTCGCCGTGGGGCGCGCCTCCTCCGGGGTGGGCGCGTCCCCTCCCTCCCCGAGCAGGCGCCGCTGCCCGGGGAGGACGGCGAAGCCGAGGATGCCCGCGGCGATCATGGTCAGTACGAGCGAGACGATCAGCCAGGCGTCGGTGAGCACCCCGAGCGCGGCACCGGTCGCTATGCCGAACACGGGCACGAAGATGCCCCCGAGCGCGTAGCCGTAGCAGATGCGGTGCAGGAGCGCGGCGATCCCGGTGGACCTGGCCGCCCCTTCCGTGCCGTCCAGTGCGCGCAGCGCGTAGCGCGGGAACATCGAGGCGGCGACGGTGATCGACCCGATGGTCACGATCGCCGCCAGGACATGGACGGACAGCAGGAACTTGGTCACTTCGGGTGCCTTCCACTCCGACGTGTATATGTTGGCTGCCAATACATACACTGTCTACGGTTCTTATAGGTAGGCTGCCTACTCATGAAGGCGGATGCGGTGCGAGGGCACCTCGACGGACTGTTGCTCGCCGTGCTGGAGCAGGGCCCGCTGCACGGGTACGCGATCATCGCCGCTGTGCAGCGCCGCAGCGGAGGAGTGGTCGAGCTGCGTACGGGCACGATCTATCCGGCGCTGAACCGGCTGGAGCGGACCGGGCTGCTCAGCAGCAGCTGGGAGTCCGTCGGTGAACGGCGCCGACGCTGCTACGCGCTCACCGACCAGGGGCGGCGCACCCTGGCGGGGGAGCGGACGGCCTGGGACGAGTTCACCACGGCGATCGGCTCCGTCCTCAACCCGGCCACCCCGCCCGGGATCACGACGTGAAGGCCGGCGAACCGGCCGACCTCGTCGCGGAGTACGAGGCGGCCCTGACGGCCGCCCTGCACGGGCCCGTCGCCGAGAAGGCCCGCATGATCGAGGAACTGCGCGACGGTCTCGCGGACACGGTCGAGGCCCACGTGGGCGAGGGGCGGTCCTACGCGCAGGCGGCCCGACTGGCGGTGCGGGAGTTCGGGACCGTCGAGGAGATCGTGCCGGTCTGCCAGCGTGAACTGGCCATCGCCCAGGCCCGGCACACGGCCCGGGCGGTCGTCCTCGCGGTGCCCTTCCTGATCGCCTGCTGGTACCTCGCCCGGGCGTCCGGTTCCGCCGGGGCCGCCTGGCAACTGGCCCGTGCGGCCCAGTCGTTCGCGGTGTGCCTGGCGGGCGTGGCCGTCGTGGCGGCGCTGTTCGCCGCTTCGACGGCGGCGGCCACCGGCGTACTCGCCCGTCGGCTGCCCACGCCGCCCCGGCTGCCCCTGATGGTCGCCTGGGCCGGCACCACGACCAGCGTCGCCATGGCGTTCGCGACGCTCACGCTCGCCCTTGCCGCCGCGCTGGCCACGGACTGGCCGCTGCTCGCCCTGGCAGGTGCCCTCTCGGCCGCCTCGCACGCCGCGGTGGCCTCCTCGGCCCGAGCCGGCCGCCGCTGCGCACGCCTGGCCCTCGCGTAGAGGGCACCCGGGGGCCGTGCGTACGGGAGCGGCCGCCCGCTGGAAACGAATCCAGGGGCGGCCGAGTGAGGCCGATCGAAGCCCGGCGGGTGCTTCGCGGCGGGTGGGTCAGATGTGGCCGAAGAAGATGCTGCCCGGGGCTTCGGGGTCGTTGGACAGGAAGTGCTCGCGAACCGCGCGGATGAACTCGTGGCGGGAGATCGCCCCGTCTCCGTCGGTGTCGAGCCTGGCGAACAGGTCCATCGTCTGCGGCGAGGAGTCCTTCCAGATGTCCCGCATCAGACGGACGAACTCGTCCTTGCTGATCTCGTTGTCGCCGTCGGCATCGATGACGTCGAAGATCGCGTGGCCGCCGCCCTCGGTCACGTTGAGGCGGCTGGTGTCGATGACCGCGAGACGGTTGGCGGTGACGAACTGCTCCTTGGTGAGCCGGTCCCCGTCCACGCCCGAGTGGCGCAACAGCTCCAGCCAGTAGATCTGGCTGAAGGTCTGGAGTGCCCTGGCCCGCCGGTCGTCCTTGGAGAGGCTGTAGCCCTGGATGTAGCGGTCGGCGAGCTTCTGGTAGTCCGACCAGTCGAGGTAGCCGTCCTGGTTGGCGTCCATCTGGTCGAAGGTGCGCTCAAGCTTGACGGTGATGATGTCGTGCGCCGCGGTGGTCATGAGTATCCCTGTTTCGTGGTCAAATCTGCTGACCTGTTCAGGATCGCCCGTGGATTCCTGGCGGAGGGTGAAATGCCCAGTTGATCACCCGATTCAGTGATCACTTCCTGTCCGGATCACGGGCCCGGCCTGGGCGCCCGTTGCTCGCCGGCGGTCCGGTCGGGGCGGCGCGGCTGTGCGGGAGGTCCGCCGGCCAGAGTCCTCTCCCAGAACACTTCGTCACGCCATGCGCCGTCGGCGTAGAAGTGGGCATGAGCGACGCCCCAGGAGCTGAATCCGTGCCTGCGGAGGATGGCCTGGGACGCGAGGTTCTCCAACTGGGTGTGTGCCTCCAGCCGGTGCAGCTTCAGCTCGTCCTCGGCGACCCGCACCGCGAGCCCGACGGCACGGCTCGTGTGACCGAGTCCCTGGTGGGGTGAAGAGACCCAGTAGCCGAGGAACCCCTTCTGGAACGGGCCGCGCAGGATCGAGCTGATGGTGACCTGCCCAATGACGTCCTCACCCGAGACCACGACTCCGGGCCACGCCAGCCCTCCGTCGTGGGCGACCAGCAGGCCGTCGATCACCGAGGCCTGCCCGGCGGGCGTGTAGTACTCCGCGGACCTTTCGGGCAGCCAGCGCGCGTACGCCTGCCTGTCCCGGTGCAGCAGACCGGCCAGCACGGGGGCGTCGGAGGGCTCGATCAAGCGGATCGACGTGGAGCTCATGGGTGTCCTGCCGTCCTGTCTCAGCCCTGCGCGGGGTCCGCGAGCCTGTCCAGCTCGCGCATCGCCTGGGCGTGCGCGCTCATCCGGCGCGTCACGGTGCCGATGGTGAACAGGGACCCGCCGGCCACCGAGACCGGTACGGACAGCCCGAGCACCCCCAGGACCTCCGGCCAGTCGCGCTCCTGCTGGCAGTAATCCCCGTGCCCCTTGCCCTCGTTGGCGGTGCTCCACTCGGTGAAGAGCCGGGACTCGCACTCGTCGGGATACTTGTCGTCCGGCTTCCGGTCCGCTGTGTACGGCGTCAGCAGCAGAACGCCCACCCAGACCCACAGGACCGCGGCCAGGGACAGCAGGACCAGTCCCCACGTACGTATCCTTCCGGCCCGGTCGCGGAAGTCGGCGTCGAACTCACGTGATCGCATAGCGGCCGAATCTAGCGGAGCCCGTCCATGAGCGGCTTGCGGGGCAGGGCGGGAGAGGCATCAGCCCGCGCGGCTCCGCAGCCAGTCGTCCAGCGTCGCGAAGTCCGCGTCGGTCAGGCCCCGCCAAGCCTCGACCCGGTGCAGGAGCGCCGGGCCGGGGTGGCGTGCCTCCACCCAGGAGCGGTCGATGTCCGTGATCTCGTCGTCGACCCAGGCGAAGGGGCGCCCGTCCGCATACGCCACGAGCCCCGGCGTCTTCCAGTGCAGCCCGGCCGGCCCCTCGTCGAGCGGTGGATCGGGCCAGTTCACCACGGGCAGTTCCGGCAGCCCGAGCCACGGCGTGAGGTACCGGTTCGCGTCCGACATCCATGTCGTGGCCCACACCAGCTCGCAGGGCAGGGCCAGCAATCGGGAGCCCTGGCCGGGATCGACCCTGTTGACCAGCGGGTTCGCGGCGGCTTCCCCCAGGCCGCGCCCCGCGTCGAAGACCGGATAGCCGTCCGGGAGCTGAGTCCGGGTCGCCCCGAAGGGGATGAGCGGGCCGTCTACGTCGAGGAAGAGGAGCGGCAGGCTGGTGCGGGTCACGCCTGCACGGTAGCTGCCCGTTTCTGGCCTCAAGGGCTCCGCCGGCTCAGCGGAGCCCGTCCACGAACGCCTGCCAGGCGCCGGTGCCCACGATCAGGACGGGGCCAGCCGGGTTCTTGCTGTCGCGGACGGGGACGGACGCGGAGCAGCCGTCGGCCACCTCGACGCATTCGCCGCCGTTGGTTCCGCTGTAGGAGGACTTACGCCAGGCGGCGCCGCCGGTGACGGTGCACTCGACGCAGTCGCCGCCGGTGTTTCCGCTGTAGCTGGACTTACGCCACTGCGCGCTCTTCGGGTTTGGGCCGGTTGCCATAACGCTCCTCCATCACACGCTTGATCAGTGCCGCTGAGTCCTCGATGGAGAGGGCTGCGGCCTGCAAGTGAGCGTAACGGCGCGCGGCCTCCCTGACGGTCTCGGGGTTGGCGGTCATGTGACCGGCGATGAGGTCCTCCGTGTAGATGAGATCCGGGTCGTCGTCAAAGCGGAGGAGGTTGAACGAACCTGCCAGACTTGAGTGTTCACCCGCCGCGAAGGGCAGCACCTGAATTCTCATCCACCGGTGCCCGGTGAACTCCAACAAGCGGGCCAGTTGGTTCCGCATGACCTCGCGGCCACCGATCGGCCGGTGTAGCACGGCCTCGTCCAGAACCGTCCAGGCCAGAGGTGGCTGTTCACGCTCCAGGATGCGCTGACGCTCCATCCGGGCGGCTACCTGCCCGCTCAAGTCGTCCGGCATGCCGGTGGCCAGCACCGCCCGCGCATACTCCTCCGTCTGCAACAGCCCGTACACCAACTGCGCCTGATACGTGGAGATGTACGTCGCCCGCGCCTCCATCTCCGCGTACGGCTGGAACCAGCTCGGCAGTTGGCTTCGCAGCACCAGACCGACCAGCCGCGAGAACACCCCGTCCGTTCCCAGTGCCGCGTCCAGGCGTTCCGAGAATTCGCGGGTCGGCACCTTCTTCGTCGTCTCGATCTGGCCGATCAGCGAGCCCGTACAGAAGATGATCTCGCCGAGCTGGCCCTGCCGCAGGCCGTGGGCCTCGCGCTGGCGGCGCAGCTCCCAGCCGTAGTAGTCCAGGGGCGAAGCGCTCGGGTCGAGTGACTGCACGTTGGCCACGGCGGGGGTGCCTCTCGCTTCAACGCCTGGCGGCGTTCGTTTCAGGTTGTAGCCGAGAGTAATCAACGCACTGCACGCTGGTGACATGAATCACGTAACCGATACCCGGACCGGTGACGCGGAGGCCGCCGTCTACCGTGCCGAGTTTGCGATCGGCGAGCACTCCGCCCGCCATCTCCGCCGCATCCTGCGGCTCTACCTCAAGGGCTGGGACCTGCTCGACGTGGCGGACGCGGCGGAGCTCGCGATGACCGAGCTGATCGCCAACGTCGTGCGGCACGTGCCCGGCCGCCGCTGCCAGACCATGATCTTCCTGCTCCCCGCCCCGGGCGTACGCGTCGAGATCGCGGACACCTCGCCCCTGGTGCCCCGTCTGGTGGCGGGCGACCCGCTGGACGAGGGCGGACGGGGGCTGCTGCTGGTCGACGCCGTCACCGACGGCTGGGGCGTCGAGGCGCGCCGTGACGGGGGCGGGAAGACGGTGTGGTTCGAGTGCCTCGGCCGGGCGGCGGCTCAGCGGGAGGTGCCGAGCTCCGCGAGCACCGCGTCGGTGAAGGGCGTCCAGACCTCGGCGGCCCACGGTCCGAACGCGCGGTCCGTCAGCGCGACGCAGGCCGCGCCCGCCGCCGGGTCGATCCACAGGAACGTGCCGGACTGGCCGAAGTGGCCGAAGGTGGCGGGGGAGGAGGAAAGCCCGGTCCAGTGCGGTGACTTGGAGTCCCGGATCTCGAAGCCGAGCCCCCAGTCGTTGGGGTTCTGATGGCCGTAGCCGGGGAGCACGCCCTTGAGGCCGGGGTGGACGACGGTCTGCGCCTCCAGCACCGTGCGCGGATCGAGGAGGCGCGGGGCCTGCACCTCGGCGGCGAAGCGGACCAGGTCGTCCACGGTCGAGACGCCGTCCTTGGCCGGGGAGCCCTCCAGGGTCGTGGACGTCATGCCCAGGGGCTCCAGGACCGCCTGGCGCACGTACTCGGAAAAGGGGATCTCCGTGGCCTTCGCGATGTGGTCGCCGAGCACCTCGAAGCCCGCGTTGGAGTAGAGCCTGCGGGTGCCGGCGGGCGCGGTGACCCGGTGTTCGTCGAAGGCGAGGCCGCTGGTGTGCGCGAGGAGATGGCGGACGGTCGAGCCCTCCGGGCCGGCCGGTTCGTCCAGCTCGACGGCTCCCTCCTCGTACGCCACCAGCGCCGCGTACGCCGCGAGCGGCTTGGTCACCGAGGCCAGCGGGAAGCGGTGCGCGGTGGGACCATGGGTACCCAGGAGCGTGCCGTCCGCCCTGACGACGGCGGCTGCCGCGGTCGGGACGGGCCAGTTCTCGATCATCGCCAGGCTCTGCATGCGTACGAGCCTAACGGGAACCCGAAAGCGAGATCGCCCCTGATATCGCTTGCCTGGAGTGCACTCCAAGGTTCTAGCGTGGAGGACATGACGGTGATGGAGAGCGTTTCCGCACGCACGGACACCTGCGCATCGGCACCCGAGGTGCATCCGCGCCCCGAGGGCCAGGACCGGTACACCATCAGCGAGGTCGTCGCGTTCAGTGGGCTCTCCGCCCACACGCTGCGCTGGTACGAGCGGATCGGGCTCATGCCGCACGTCGACCGCTCGCACACGGGACAGCGCAGGTTCAGCAACCGCGACCTGGACTGGCTGGCCTTCGTCGGAAAGCTCAGGCTGACCGGGATGCCGGTCGCCGCCATGGTCAGATACGCGGAGCTGGTCCGCGAGGGCGAACACACCTTCGCCGAGCGGCAGGAGCTGCTGGAGTCGACCCGGCGCGATGTGAGGGCGCGGATCGCGGAGCTCCAGGGAACCCTGGCCGTACTGGACTTCAAGATCGAGTTCTACGGCGGCTCCACCGCGGCGACCGAATCGGAAAGGGTCTGAGGACATGAGCGACACAGCGAAGATCGGCACGGCACGGCTCGGGGACGGAGGCCCGCAGGTCGGCGTGCAGGGGCTCGGCTGCATGGGGATCAGCGAGTTCTACGGCGACACCGACGAGGCGGCTGCCAGGGACACCCTGGAAGCGGCGCTGGAGGCGGGTGTCACCCTCTTCGACACGGCCGACGCCTATGGCCGGGGAGCCAACGAGGAGTTCCTCGCGCCGTTCTTCGGGGCGCACCGCGAAGAGGTCACGGTGGCCACGAAGTTCGCCATAGAGCGGACCGACGACCCGCACTACAGGGGCGTGCGCAACGATCCCGCGTACATCCGGGCGGCCGTCGAGGGCAGCCTGCGCCGGCTGGGCACCGACGTCATCGACCTCTACTACATGCACCGCCGTGACCCGCTCGTCCCGCTCGCCGATTCGGTGGGCGCGATGGCCGAGCTGGTGCGGGAGGGCAAGGTCAGGCAGCTCGGGCTGAGCGAGGTGACGGGGGACGAACTGCGCGAGGCGCACGCCGTGCACCCGATCGCCGCCCTCCAGTCGGAGTGGTCGCTCTTCAGCCGCGACGTGGAGCGCAGCGCGGTGCCCGCGGCCGTGGAGCTCGGGGTGACCTTCGTGCCGTACTCGCCGCTCGGCCGGGGCTTTCTGACCGGGGCGTTCGCGGACGCGGCGAAGGAACTGACGGCCGGCGACTTCCGCACGCACCAGCCGCGCTTCACCGGCGAGAACGCGAAGACCAACGCGGCTCTGCTGGAGCCCGTACACAAGATCGCGGCGGCCCACGGGGCGACGGCCGCACAGGTCGCGCTGGCCTGGGTGCAGCAGCGGGCGCAGGTGCACGGCCTCGCCGTCGTGCCGATCCCGGGCACCCGCAAGCGCAGCCGCCTGCTGGAGAACCTCGGGGCGACCCGGCTGACCCTGTCCGAGCAGGAGCTGGAGCAGCTGGAGCCCATCGCCGGCCAGGTCGCGGGGGACAGGTACCCGGACATGAGCAGCACGGCCACCGTGCGCGAGTAGCCTCACGCCAGCCGGAGCGCGAAGACCGCGAAGCCCGCCGCGAGCAGCCCCGCCGCTGCCCGGCGGGCGTTCGCGCCGTGCGAGCCCTTCTCCCAGGGCTCCTCGAACCGGCGGGCGTAGCGGGCGATCAGGACCAGCAGCGCGGCGAACAGCGGCATCCAGGCCAGCCGCGCGAGAATCCAGCCGACGGAGACCGGGCTCGTCGTCAGACCGGGCACCGCGCCGGCGAAGGACGCGGGAACGGCGGCGGCCAGCATCGCCGTCTGGTGCCAGCACAGGATCGTCATCGCGGACAGATTGATCACCACCACCGGTGCCCACAGCGCGGGACGGCGCAGCGCCGTGGCGATCCGGCCGTGCAGCAGGACGGCCGCACCGCTCTGCGCGGAGGCCAGCGCGAGGACCAGCAGCGACGGCGGATGCGAGTTGGTCCGCGCCTCGCCGGGCACACCGACCATCGACGCCGGGTAGTGGAAGACGAGCAGCAGCGCGGCGAACAGCACCGTGCCGCCGACGAGCAGCGTCCGCGCCCCGCGCCGGGACAGGCGCCCCCGCCCCCAGGAGACACCGAGCTGATAGGCGAAGAGCCAGCCGGGCAGGATGTTCAGCACCCCCAGCCAGGACGGCACGGCGTCCGCGTACGGCCCGTAGCGCAGGAAGTCCACCACGGCGACCGAGCCGATCAGCGGGGCCGCCGCCCAGCCGCCGAGCCGGTCCGCGAGGCGCGCGCAGTACGGAGTGAGCGCGGTGACCACGGCGTAGACCCCGACGAACCACAGCGGCTGGATCACCAGCTTCGCGCCCGTGCGCAGGGTGGCCTCGGGCACCCCGGCCGCGTACAGCACCGGAATCATCAGCGCCCACACGGCGGTCACCCCGAGCACCGGCCTGCCCAGCCTGACCATCCGGCCGCGCAGCCAGGCGCCGGTGGTGGACGGCCTGCGGTGGTAGGAGAGGACGGAGGCGTAACCGCCGACCAGGAAGAAGACGCCCAGCATCTGGAGCACCCAGCTCACCGGGGAGAACACGGCGAAGGTGGAGAGCGGGCTGGCGTTGTGCAGGGCGCCCCCGTCGTCCAGATCGAAACCGCCGAGCAGCCAGTGGCCGGTGGGCACGGCCAGCAGGGCGAGGGCGCGCAGCCCGTCGACCGCGCGGTCACGGTGGGCCGGTGTCCGCTCCTCGATCCTGGAGACCAGCTGCCGGACGCTCATCGGGAGACCCCCTCGGCGATGCCGGCGAAGGCGCGGAGCGAGTCCGTGCCGGGAGCGAAGTAGCCGGTGTGGCCCTCGGCGTCCTCGGCGGGCACGGGCAGGGCCCCGAACCCGGGGTCGGCCGGGTCGGCGCCGTGCCCCAGCCCGAACACCTCCACATGCGGCACGTCGTCGATCCAGTCGGTGTCGTCCTTCGCCACCCAGACCCGGGCCCCGGTGCGCAGCCCCGCCACGTCGTCGGCGCGCATCCCGGGGGAGCCGAGCACGACCAGGTCCGTGGCGCCCAGCCGGGACGCGGCGAGCCCGCACACCACCGAGCCGTAGCTGTGGCAGAACACCACGGGCGCGGGCAGCCCGTCCGCCGCCAGCCCCGCCGTGAAGCGGGTCAGCCGCTCCGCGCCCGCCTCGGCCAGGGTGCCCGTCGCCGCGTCGAGGCCGAGGCCGACGGGGGTGGTGTATCCGGCCCAGGCGACGACGGCACCGTCCCCGCCCGTCGCGGCGTACAGCGACCTCGCCATGCCCGCCGGGGTGCCGTACACATCCGAGCGCCGGTCGAAGGTCCCGGCGTCGATGTCCGAACCGGGCACGACGACGGACACATGGCGGGCCGAGCGCAGGTCCCCGAACACCTCGGCGACCTGGCCGCGGCCCCGGGGGTCGAACGCCAGGATCTGCCGGCCGGGCGCGGCGAGGCTCCTGTATCGGGGATCGTGGGAGGCGCGCAGGGCGAGGGAGTTGGCGCGATAGCGGAGTTCGAGGGGCGCCCCGTCGAGATTGCCGACGACCGACGGGTGGCGTTCCAACAACTCCTGCTGTTGGGTCGAGTTCAGCCCGGCGAAGAACCGCCGTACCTGCTCCGGCGTCGCACGGGCCGGGTCGGGCAGCGCCCGCCCCAGCACCCCGTCGGCACGCCAGGCGGCGCTGCCGGGCGGCGGGCCCGTCACCGCCCGCTCGGTGTTCCCCGACGCCCAGCCGGCCGTTCCCGTCACCACCGCGGTCGCCAGTGCCAGCGCGGCCATCGTCCTCGCGTATCGGCGCATCGTTTCCTCCCCGTACGGCGTGCGCACACCGGGCGGTGTGCCGGGGAGGAAAGTAGGAGGACGGTGTATGGCAGGGCGTCACCCCGAGGCGCCAACCCCGAAGTGGTACCGGGGTAGGGGGAGTACGGGGGGCAGGCCGCATCGGTCACCTGGGGACAGCCCTACGTCCGGGCGCCCTGACCGGGGGTTCCCGGCCCGGGGTCCGGTCACGCCTCGTGGGCCCTTCCCGGGGGCCCGGCGCGGGCACCCTGGGCCGTTCCGGGGGCCGCTCACCCCTCGCCGAAGCCCGCTCACCCCTCGCCGGGGGCCACCAGCCCCGACTCGTACGCGAAGATCACGGCCTGCGCCCGGTCCCGCAGGCCGAGCTTGGCCAGCACCCGGCCGATGTGCGTCTTCACCGTCTGCTCGGCCAGCACCAGCCGCGCCGCGATCTCCTGGTTCGACAGGCCCCGGGCGATCAGCTCCAAAACCTCCGTCTCACGCGGCGTCAGGCCGTTCAGCCGCAGCGCCGGTCCGCCCGACGGGGGCGCCGGCCGCTGCCGCGCGAAGTCCGCGATGAGCCGCCGCGTCACGGACGGCGCGAGCAGCGCGTCGCCCGCCGCCACGATCCGCACCGCGGAGATCAGGTCCGCCGGAGGGGCGTCCTTCAGCAGGAATCCGGACGCCCCGGCGCGCAGCGCCTCGTAGACGTAGTCGTCGACGTCGAAGGTGGTGAGCATCAGGACCTTCGGCCGGTGCACCACCCCCGGCGGCGGGCTCAACAGCGCGCGGGCGGCGGCCAGTCCGTCCATCTCCGGCATCCGCACGTCCATCAGGACGACATCCGGGTGCACCGTCCTGCTGACCTCGACGCCCTGCCGCCCGTCCGGCGCCTCGCCCACCACGTCGATGTCGCTCTGCGCGGCCAGCAGCGCCGCGAACCCGGCCCGCACCATGGCCTGGTCGTCGACGATGATCACGCGGATGGTCACGGTTCCTCCGGGGCGGGGGGTGCCGGGGACGGCTCGGGCGGTTCGGACTGCTGGGGCGGTTCGGGCGGCGGGAGCGGGAGCCGCGCGGCGACCCGGAAGCCCCCGTCCGGCAGCGGCCCGGTGTCGAGCGTGCCGCCGGTCAACCGTACGCGCTCACGCATGCCGACCAGCCCGTGTCCCGTCCCCGACGTCTCCAGCGGCGAAACCGGCTCCGGCGCCCCGTCGTTGACCACCAGCACCGTCAGATGGCCGCCGCCCACCGTGACCGACACCCGGGTCCGCGCGCCAGGCGCGTGCCGCACCACATTGGCCAGCGCCTCCTGCACGATGCGGTACGCCGACAGGTCCACCGCCTGCGGCACATCGCCCCGCTCCACCGCGTCCCGCACCTCCGTCGCCATCGACAGCTCGGCCGGGAGGCCCGCCCGTACCGTCGCCTCCACCAGCTGCTGCACCCGGTCGAGACCGGGCTGCGGGGCCAGTTCGCCCCGGCTGCCGTCACTGCGCAGCACCGACAGCAGCCTCCGCATCTCGGTCAGCGACTCCCGGGCACCGGCCGCGATCGACGCGAACTCCGCCTTCGCCTCCTCGGAGAGCCCACCGATCCGGTACGGAGCCGAGTCGGCCTGCACCGTGATCACCGACATGTGGTGCGCGACCACGTCGTGCAGCTCACGGGCGATCCGGGTCCGTTCCTCCAGCAGCGTCCGCTGCGCCCGCTCGGCCTCGCTGATCGTCTCCTGCTCGACCAGCATGCGCTGGGCCTCGCTCCGCTCCCGTACGGCCGCCCCGATCACCAGCACCACGGCGCCGAGGACAAACAGCAGGAGCGCGCCGCCGTTGCTGCGGGAGGGGGCGACGAGGTGCAGCACCAGCCCGGCCGCACCCGTCGCCAGCCATACGCCGATCGCGGTCCGCCGGGTCTCCCGCAGCCCGAGTGCCAGCAGCACGAAGAGATAGCCGGTGATGACCGGCGGGGGCCACGGCCAGAGGTTGCCCGGCAGCTCGGGGCGGCCCAGCAGGACCACGGCGCCCAGGATGTCCGCGGCGAAGACGATCCACCAGGCCTGGAGCGGCCGGTGCGCCAGCATCAGCATGGGCGCGGCCTGCCCGACGGCCAGGGCCGCGGCGATCCCGCCGGGCACCCCGTAGTCGTTGGCGAGGACCTGGATCGTGACGGGGACGAAGACGCCCGTCAGCGCGAGCACGGCGGCGTACGGCAGCAGGCGCAGCCAGAGCCTCGGGGACTCCGCGAGCAGGGGAGTCGGCGGGTGGGACGGGTGGGACAGCCCATGGGCGAGCTCGCGCAGACTGCGGCGGGCGGCGCTCAGCAGACCGTCGGCGGGCGGCGGTGGCCCGGTGGGGGATGAGGTCATGATCGGGCCAGGGTAGGCACGGAGTGCGCCCCGTGGCGTCATACCGGGGGGTGGACCACGGGCCTCCGGCTCGTACTCCGGTACGGGGCGGTGGGCCGCGGGTCTCGCCTGGTCGCCCGGTAGGGGCAGGTGGACCGCGGGTCTCGCCTCGTCCTCCGGTACGGGCAGGTGGACTGCGGGTCTCGCCTCGTCCTCCGGTACGGGCAGGTGGGCCGCGGGTCTCGCCTGGTCGCCCGGTAGCAGCAGGTGCTCACAGCTCGGCGAGCAGCTCCGCCTTCTTCGCGCTGTACTCCGCGTCCGTCACCAGACCCGCCTGGTGCAGATCGCCGAGGTGGCGTATCCGCTCGGCGATGTCCGCCGGATCGCGCCGCGCCCCGCCCACCGGGACGGCGGCGGTCACGGCGGGCACGGACTGGGTCCTGCGGACGGTCTCCAGGACGGCCGCCGCGAAGGGCAGCGACTCGTGCACCGGTCCGTACCCCAGGCCGAACACCACGGCGGCGGGGTCCTGGTCCGGCTGGACCCGCCGGGCGACCGGAAGGACGGCGCCCTGCGCCGGGTCCTGACCGGGACAGTCCTCACCGGACTCCGCTGCCGTGCCGCGCGGCAGCAGCCGGAGATACCCCTCGAAGGCCTCGGGCGAACGCCACTCGATCCCGCCGAGCTCCGCCACGGGGAACGACTGGTCGCCGGCCTTCCACTTCGCGCTGGACGCGCCCGTCCAGAACCAGCGGAAGGAGACCAGCCGCCCGTCGAAGCCCGCCCGGCCGTCATAGGCCTTGAAGTGCATCGGCGCCTCGGGTGCCGTCACCAGGAAGCGCTCGGCGGGCAGGGACGCCTCGTTCCCGAGGAGGGCGCGCAGCTCGTCGGCGTAGTAGTCGGCGAGCGTCTCGCTCTCGGCCGGAAGCACCAGGCGGTAGGGGTCGCAGCTCTCCTTGAGCTGCCCGGCCGCGGCCTCCAGCAGTGGATCGGCCCCGGGTCTCGGTACCGCGTGCAGGACCACCGTGCCCCGCTTGCCGGGGGTCAGCGTCACCGACGACAGCGCCGCATACGGGATGCGGCGTTCGCGCAGACTCTGGAAGAGCCTCGGCGTGCGGATTCCCCGTTCGAAGCGGATGAGCACGGAGTCGGTGTCGAACTCCCAGGTGGCATGAATTCCGGCCAGCGCATCACCCATGTGCTTCATCGTATGCGGCACAGCCTCGCACGTCCCCCTTCGGTACAGGCAGAATCGCGACCGAGCCGGCCGACCGTTCGCCGCTCTCTACGCGCGTCCGACATCTCTCTACGCGCGTCAGGTCTCCGGCTCGCCGGAGATTTCCCGGTGGCACGCGAGATCGCTGCTCGCGCACGTGACCGAGTCGTACGCACCCACGCCGATGGCGGCGAAGTTGTCCAGACTCTCCGTGCCCGGCTCGAAATAGCCGCTGTGCCCGATGGCGCCGTTCGCCGACACGATCCGCGCCCCGAAGGACGGATCGACCGGATCGGCGCCGTGGCCCAGCCCGCCGACCTCCATGTTCGGCACCTCCGCGATCCAGTCGTCGCTGTCCCGCATCGCCCACACCCTGGCCCGGGTGTGCAGGGCGCCGGCGCTGTCCGCCCGCATCCCCGGGCTGCCCGCGACCGCGATGTCGGACACTCTCGACGGCAGGTCGTGCGCGGCCACACCACACAGCACGGAGCCGTAGCTGTGGCAGAACAGCGAGACGCCCGAGGTGCCCGGCAACCCCTCCACCAGCGCGTTCAGCCGCACCGCTCCTTCCGACGCCAGTCCGCCCAGCACGGCGTCCATCCCGATGCCGACGGGCGTCGTGTAGTCGGCCCACGCGATGACCGCCGTGTGCGAAGCGGGGCGCGCCGAGCGCTCCGCCTCGTACAGCGACCGCGCCATGCCGACCGGCGCCGCGTTCTCCTTGGGGCCGGTGCGCTCCAGCGTCAGCAGATTCGTGTCGACCCCCGGCACGACCACGGAGATCCGGTCGGCCCGGTCGAGGTCGCCGAAGACCTCGGCGGCCCGGCCCCGGCCCGAGGGGTCGAAGGTGAGGATCTGCCGGTCACCGGCGAGCAGGGACCGGAAGCGTGCCAGCCGCAGCACGGCCTGATGGCGCCCGTCCGGTGAGAGCCGGGTGTCCTGGGTCCGCTGCTCCTCGGCCGTCTCGGCCTGCGCGAGGGCGTGCCGGTTGGCCCGGTAACGCAGCTCCACCGGAGCGCCGTTGAGATTTCCCACCACGAGCGGGTACTTGTCGGCGAGCGCCACCTGCTGGCCCGCCGTGAGCGCAGTGAAGAAGTGCGCCAGCCGGGAGGCGGGGGCACCCACGTCCGGGAGAGCGTGACCCGCTATCCGGTCCTTCGCCCAGGCCGCGAGCGCGATCTCGCGCGGCGCGGCGGAGTGCTGGTGGCGCACGGCGGTCCAGCCGGTGGTCGCCAGCATCACGAACACGACCGCGATGGCGAGCAGGGCACGCCACGCGGTGAGGGTGGGGGAGGAGTCGAAGGAAGTCACTGCGCCCCACCCTAGGAGACGCGCCCCTGAGGTCGTCGCAGGGGTGACACGGATCACTCGACCGCGAGGAATTGACCCCCCGTCTCTTACGCTCCGTGTGCGTCGACTCCACACTCCGGCGCACTCGGAGCCGATTGAGTGTCCGAAATGACCGTATCGACGGGGGCGTTGTGAGTTCGGCCATGGGGGAGCCTTGAGGAGTGCGGCACACCTGTGTGCTTCACGTAAGCGTGTGCCTATGCGGCGCGCCAGTTCCTGGAGAGCGCAGGTCCGAGGTGGTCCAGGTGGAGTTCGGTCATCGCCCGGAGCTCCTTCGCGCCCGCGTCCTTGCGCCGCCCCCACAACTGTCCGCTCAGCCGCATCACTCCGGAGAAGGCGGCCACGGCCACCCGGGGACGCGGGTCCGCCTCGACGTCCAGCCCCTCACGCTCCGCGATCAGCAGGGCGATCTGCTGCTCCAGTCCGATGTTGCGCCGGATGTGGGCGGAGAGCAGGGCCGGGGTCGATTCGATCATCCGGTAGGTGCGGATCTGGAGTTCGATCACGGCCTCGTCGCCGATCTCCGCCGCCATGCCGTCCCAGGCGTCGGTGACGGCTCTGCGCATTGCCTCGAAAGGGGCCTCCGTCGCCGGACGTTGACGCAACTCCGCGAGGAACCGCGCGTCCACCGCGTCCTGTACGGCGAAGGCGGTGGCCTCCTTGTTCACGAAGTAGCGGAAAAACGTGCGCTGGGAGACCCCGACGGCCTCGACGATCTCGTCGACGGTGGTCCGGTCGTACCCCTGGGTGGTGAAGAGCCTGAGGGCGGCGTGCAGCAGGGCCTCACGGGTGCGCTGCTTCTTGCGCTCACGCAATCCGACCCGGGCCCCTGCGAAGGGGGCGCAAGGTGTCTGCCTGCGTGTCACGTGCCGGACCTCTTTTCGCGGTTTTTACCTGACCAGCCTACCTGTGAGCTACGTGACAGTTACTGTCGCGTGAATTGGTTAGTCAACTGTCAGCGACTGCCATAACGTCCTGTCCATGACTAGTCAGACCACTGTCGAAAAGGCGCCGCGGGAGCCTGAAGACACCCTTGTTCCCGCACCGGCGAAGGGGCTGCGCGGCCACCCGTGGCTGACGCTCTTCGCCGTGGCCATCGGCGTGATGATGGTGGCGCTCGACGGCACGATCGTCGCGATCGCCAACCCCGCGATCCAGCAGGACCTCGGCGCCTCGCTCGCCGACGTCCAGTGGATCACCAACGGCTACATGCTCGCCCTCGCGGTCTCCCTGATCACCGCGGGCAAGCTCGGCGACCGCTTCGGCCACCGCCAGACCTTCCTGATAGGGATCGCGGGCTTCGCCGCCGCGTCGGCGGCCATCGGCCTCTCCGACAGCGTCGCCCTGGTGATCGTCTTCCGCGTGCTCCAGGGTCTCTTCGGCGCCCTGCTGATGCCCGCCGCTCTCGGACTGCTGCGCGCCACCTTCCCCGCCGAGAAGCTGAACATGGCGATCGGCATCTGGGGCATGGTGATCGGCGCCTCGACCGCGGGCGGACCGATCCTCGGCGGTGTGCTCGTGGAGCACGTCAGCTGGCAGTCCGTCTTCTTCATCAACGTGCCGGTCGGTGTGCTCGCGCTCCTCTTCGGCCTCGTGATCCTCAGGGACCACCGCGCCGAGAACGCGCCGAAGTCCTTCGACATCGGCGGCATCGTGCTGCTGTCGCAGGCGATGTTCTGCCTGATCTGGGCGCTGATCAAGGGCTCCGAGTGGGGCTGGGGCGACTGGAAGACGCTCGGCTTCCTGGGCGCCGCGCTCGTCCTGTTCTTCGTGTTCGCGCTCTCCCAGAAAAACGTCCGCGAGCCGCTGATCCCGCTGTCGATGTTCCGTTCCCTGCCGCTGTCGGCGGGTGTGGTCCTGATGGTGCTGATGGCGTTCGCCTTCATGGGCGGCCTGTTCTTCGTCACCTTCTATCTCCAGAACGTGCACGGCATGAGCCCGGTGGACAGCGGTCTGCACCTGCTGCCGCTGACCGGGATGATGATCGTCGGCTCGCCGCTCGCCGGCGCCGCCATCACCAGGTTCGGCCCGCGTGTGCCGCTGGTCGGCGGCATGGTGTCCGTCGCGATCGCCATGTTCGGCATGTCGCAGCTGACCATCGGCACCGGCACGCTGACGATGTCGCTCTGGTTCGCGCTCCTCGGGTTCGGCCTCGCGCCGGTCATGGTCGGCGCCACCGAGGTCATCGTGGGCAACGCCCCGATGGAGCTCTCCGGCGTCGCGGGCGGTCTCCAGCAGGCCGCCATGCAGGTCGGCGGCAGCCTCGGTACGGCCGTCCTCGGCGCGGTCATGGCCGCCCAGGTCGACGCCAAGCTCGACGACAACTGGAAGGCCGCGGAGCTCCCGCCGGTCGACGCGGCGCAGCTGGAGCAGGCGTCCTCCGCCATCAAGGTCGGTATGCCGCCGATCGCGCCGGGGACCCCGCCGGAGCTCGCGGTGAAGATCACGGACGTCGCCCATGACACGTTCGTGTCGGGCATGAGCTCCGCCTTCATGGTCGCGGGCATCGTCGCCGTGGTCGCGGCCCTCGTCGCCACGCTCACCAAGCGCGGCGCGAACGCCGAGGCCGGGATGGGCGCAGGGCACATCTGACCCCTCGGCCGCCCCCGGCTCACCGCCGGGAGGAACGCGTCAACACAGCGCACCCGACAGCCCCGCCGGACGGTACCGGCGGGGCTGTCGCCTATCAGGGTGGTCCGCTCCCCGGCCCCTTCCCCGCTCGCTCCGGCGCAGGTCAGAGTGCGGACATGGCGAGTCGTCCGGCTCGCCCGACCACGGGGGTTCATCACCATGCGTACGACCGTTCTCGCCGCCGCCCTGGCGGCCACCGCACTCGTCCCGGCCACCGCCCCGGCGTCCGGCGCCGCGCCGGGCACCGACCACCGGCCCACGGGCCAGGAACGCACCCGCAGCGCGCCGCACTCCCCTCCGAAGGGGCTCGCCCCGTGCGGGGCGGGGCAGCTCTGCCTCTGGGCGGAGCCCGACTTCGCCGGGGCCGCCCAGGTCCACGAGCTGTCAGGCGTCGACATCGAGAGCTGCGTCCCGCTGCCGGCCGGCCGCCCCGCCCAGGCGCTCGTCAACCGCACCGGGCGGCCCGTCACCACCTACCAGTCCGCCGAGTGCGCCGAGACCGGCGAATTCGAGACATACCCGGGCGGGGGCACCTGGGTGCCCCGGTCGCCCTACACGGTGCGGGCGTTCAAGATCTGGGAGAGCTGAGGGGGGTGCAGTGCGTTCCCGGCCCGGGGCCGGGAACGCCGGAGGGCGGCGGGGCCGTGAAGCCCTGCCGCCCTCCGGGGGCTCTCCCGCCGCTCTCCCGCGGGACCGCGAGTTCCCTACGCGTCGCCGCCGGCCGGGCCGGGACCCGCCGCGGCCACGTCCAGCAGCTCGTAGCGGTCCAGCGCCGTCTTCAGCGCCGAGCGGTCGATCTTGCCTTCCTTCGCCAGCTCGGTCAGCACCGCCAGCACGATCGACTGCGCGTCGATGTGGAAGAAGCGGCGCGCCGCGCCCCGGGTGTCGGCGAAGCCGAAGCCGTCCGCACCCAGCGACTGGTAGGCGCCGGGAACCCAGCGCGCGATCTGGTCGGGCACGGAACGCATCCAGTCCGAGACCGCCACGAACGGGCCCTCGGAGCCGGACAGCTTCCGCGTCACGTACGGGACCTGCTGCTCCTCCTCCGGGTGGAGCAGGTTGTGGCGCTCCACCTCCACGGCCTCACGGCGCAGCTCGTTCCAGGAGGTCGCCGACCAGACGTCCGCCTTCACGTTCCACTCGTCGGCCAGGATCTGCTGGGCCTCGACCGCCCACGGGACCGCCACGCCCGACGCCAGGATCTGGGCCGGGATCTGGCCCTTCTCGCCCGCGCGGTAGCGGTGGACGCCCTTGAGGATGCCGTCCACATCGACGTCGGCCGGCTCGGCCGGGTGCTGGATCGGCTCGTTGTAGACGGTGAGGTAGTAGAAGACATCCTCGTTCTCGTCGGGGGTCCCGCCGTACATACGGCGCAGACCGTCCTTGACGATGTGCGCGATCTCGTAGCCGAACGCCGGGTCGTAGGAGACGCAGGCCGGGTTCGTCGAGGCGAGCAGCTGCGAGTGGCCGTCCGCGTGCTGGAGACCCTCACCGGTCAGCGTCGTACGCCCGGCGGTCGCACCCAGTACGAAACCGCGCGAGAGCTGGTCAGCCATCTGCCAGAACTGGTCACCGGTGCGCTGGAAACCGAACATCGAGTAGAAGACGTACACCGGGATCAGCGGCTCGCCGTGCGTGGCGTACGCCGAACCCGCGGCGATCAGCGAGGCCGTACAGCCGGCCTCCGAGATGCCGTCGTGCAGCATCTGGCCCGTCGGCGACTCCTTGTAGGCAAGGAGCAGCTCACGGTCCACCGACTCGTACTGCTGGCCGAGCGGGTTGTAGATCTTCGCACTCGGGAAGAAAGCGTCCATGCCGAAGGTGCGGTACTCGTCGGGCGCGATCAGCACGAAACGCTTGCCGATCTCCTTGTCCCGCATGAGGTCCTTCAGGACGCGGACGAACGCCATGGTCGTGGCGATCGACTGCTGACCCGAACCCTTCTTCGCGGTCGCGTACGCCTTCTCGTCCGGCAGGGGCAGTGGCTTCGCGCGCACCACACGGGTCGGGACATAACCGCCCAGACCCTTGCGGCGGTCGTGCATGTACTGGATCTCTTCCGAGTCGCGGCCCGGGTGGTAGTACGGCGGGTTACCGTCCTCCAGCTGCTTGTCCGCGATCGGGATGTGCAGACGGTCCCGGAAGCGCTTGAGGTCGTCCGCCGTGAGCTTCTTCATCTGGTGGGTCGCGTTGCGGCCCTCGAAGTTCGGGCCGAGCGTCCAGCCCTTGACCGTCTGCGCCAGGATGACGGTCGGCTGGCCCTTGTGGGCCTTGGCCGCCGCGTACGCCGCGTAGACCTTGCGGTGGTCGTGGCCGCCGCGCCCCAGGTGCAGGATCTGGTCGTCGGACATGTCCTTGACCATCTCGCGCAGCCGCGGGTCGTCGCCGAAGAAGTGGTCGCGGATGTACGCGCCGGTCTCGGTGGCGTACGTCTGGAACTGGCCGTCCGGGGTGGTGTTCAGCTTGTTGACCAGGATGCCCGTGCGGTCCTGCGCGAGCAGCGGGTCCCAGGTGCGGTCCCAGACCAGCTTGATGACGTTCCAGCCGGCGCCCCGGAACTGGGACTCCAGCTCCTGGATGATCTTGCCGTTGCCCCGGACCGGGCCGTCCAGGCGCTGGAGGTTGCAGTTCACCACGAAGGTGAGATTGTCCAAACCCTCGCGGGCGGCGATCGAGAGCTGGCCGAGCGACTCCGGCTCGTCCATCTCGCCGTCGCCGAGATACGCCCAGACGTGCGACGTGGAGGTGTCGGCGATGCCGCGCGCCTCCATGTAGCGGTTCATCCGCGCCTGGTAGATCGCGCCGAGCGGGCCGAGACCCATCGAGACGGTCGGGAACTCCCAGAAGTCGGGCATCGACCGGGGGTGCGGATAGCTGGACAGCGCGTGTCCGGCCTTCGACTTCTCCTGGCGGAAGCCGTCGAGCTGCGCCTCGCTCAGCCGGTCGAGCAGGAAGGCGCGGGCGTAGATGCCGGGGGACGCGTGTCCCTGGAAGAAGATCTGGTCGCCGCCCAGACCGTCGTCCTTGCCCCGGAAGAAGTGGTTGAAGCCCACGTCGTACAGCGAGGCGGAGGAGGCGAAGGTGGCGATGTGGCCGCCGACCCCGATCCCCGGGCGCTGGGCGCGGGAGACCATCACCGCGGCGTTCCACCGGGTCGCGTTGAGGACCTTGCGCTCGATCTCCTCGTCGCCGGGGAAGAACGGCTCGTCCTTCGTGGCGATCGTGTTGACGTAGTCGGTGCTGCGCATCTCCGGCACGGCGACGCGCTTCTCCCGCGCGCGCTCGATGAGCCGGAGCATCAGATAGCGGGCCCGCTCACGGCCGCGCTCGTCGACGGCGGCGTCGAGGGAGTCGAGCCATTCCTGGGTCTCTTCAGGATCGAAGTCCGGGACCTGGCTCGGAAGGCCGCCAATGATGATCGGGTTGCGATCGGATCCGGAAGCCACGCTGTTCCTTCGCTGTTCGGTGCTGCACTTCGGGGCCTGGTTGCGGGGAAACGTACCCCCGTGGTGGCCGCGTACGCCGCCACCATCGTGTACCGCGAGGACCTAAACGTCATCTCTACTGTGGGGTAACACAAGGTTCCCGGACGCCGTGTCCGGGCACGAGTGTCAGCAGCGAGAGGGCGGCCCTGCCCAAACCGCAACCATACGCCCAACCCGGCCAAGCGTTCCCAAAGCCCGTTCGAATCCGAATGGCGGAGCGAAACGGCATAAGCTGAGGAAGGACGTAAAGGGTCCGGACACCATTCCCGGCCCCGTAGGAGACATGCCGGAAGTTGCGGCGACGTGGCATGGAACGTCACCGTTTAGGCGGTCTCGGACGCCGGGTACTTGCGCGATTCGCCGAGCCCGTGTGGACTACGGCCAACGCCCCGCGCACGCGCGTGGCTGAAGCATTTTCCGAAACATGATCAGGAGGCAACCCGTGAGCGCGACCGCGGACCACGCGGAGGAACGGACCAACACGGCCGTAAGGCTTGGGTTCGAACCCGGACAGGTGGTCCAGGAGATCGGCTACGACGACGACGTCGAGCAGGAGCTCCGTGAGGGCATTGAGGCCACAATCGGCCAGGATCTCGTCGACGAGGACTACGACGACGTCGCTGACGTCGTCCTGCTGTGGTTCCGCGACGAGGACGGCGACCTTACGGACGCGCTGGTGGATGCCATTGGTCTGATCGAGGACGGCGGGGCGGTCTGGCTGCTGACGCCCAAGACCGGCCGAGACGGATACGTCGAGCCGAGCGACATCAACGAGGCTGCCCAGACAGCTGGTCTTGCCCAGACCAAGAGCATCAACGCGGGCAAGGACTGGACGGGCAGCCGTCTGGTCACCCCCAAGGGGGCCAAGGCCAAGCGCTGAGCTCTTCCGACACCACCGAAGGCCCCCGGACGGCATCACGCCGTCCGGGGGCCTTCGTACGCGCCGGAGCGGACCTGCCCGGGCTCCCCGCGGAACGCTGCGTAGGGTGGGTGTCACCCGGACGGCCCAGGCCGGGGAAGTGGTGAACGTTTGCGAAGGGACGCGTTTCACATGGCGATCGAGGTCGGCACGCAGGCTCCGGATTTCGAACTGAAGGACAACCACGGGCGGACCGTGAAGCTGTCCGATTTCCAGGGTTCTCACGGTGCCAAGAACGTGGTGCTGCTCTTCTACCCCTTCGCCTTCACCGGGGTCTGCACGGGTGAGCTCTGCGCGCTCCGCGACGAGCTGCCGCAGTTCGAGAACGACGACACCCAGCTGCTCGCGGTGTCCAACGACTCCATCCACACCCTGCGTGTCTTCGCCGAGCAGGAGGGCCTGGAGTACCCGCTGCTCTCGGACTTCTGGCCGCACGGCGAGACCTCGCGGGCGTACGGCGTCTTCGACGAGGACAAGGGCTGCGCGGTGCGCGGCACGTTCATCATCGACAAGGACGGCGTGGTCCGCTGGACCGTCGTCAACGGGCTGCCGGACGCGCGTGACCTGAACGACTACGTCAAGGCGCTCGGCTCGCTCTGAACGGAGCCCTGGAGCCCCGGAGGCCGGTGAACTCCTGATCCGGAGGCCGGTGAACCCCTGATTCCGGGGGCCGGCGGTCCCGGATCCGGGGATCACCCTGCGGTTGCCTGCCAAAAGCCTGTTTTGGCAGGGAACCGGTCACTAGGATCCAATCGTTGATCCGATGCCAACGCACGACGGGGGCGACTGGTGTCTGCCGGCCCTCTCAAACTTTTGGAGGACTCGTGGGAGTCAGCCTCAGCAAGGGCGGCAACGTCTCGCTGACCAAGGCCGCGCCGAACCTCACCGCGGTCATCGTCGGTCTGGGCTGGGATGCCCGTACGACCACCGGCGGAGACTTCGACCTCGACGCCAGCGCTCTGCTGACGAACGCCGAGGGCAAGGTCGCCAGCGACGGGAATTTCGTCTTCTTCAACAACCTCAAGAGCCCCGACGGCTCGGTCGAGCACACCGGTGACAACCTCACCGGTGAGGGCGAGGGCGACGACGAGGTCATCAAGGTCAACCTCGCCGGCGTCCCGGCCGACGTCGACAAGATCGTCTTCCCGGTCTCGATCTACGAGGCCGAGAGCCGCCAGCAGAGCTTCGGCCAGGTGCGCAACGCGTACATCCGCGTGGTCAACCAGGCGGACAACAGCGAGCTCGCGCGCTACGACCTGAGCGAGGACGCCTCCACGGAGACCGCCATGGTCTTCGGCGAGCTCTACCGCAACGGCGCCGAGTGGAAGTTCCGTGCCATCGGCCAGGGGTATGCCTCGGGTCTGCGCGGCATCGCGCAGGACTTCGGCGTCAACGTCTGAGCCGGTCCGGGGGGACCCTCCGGACACAGCAAGCTCCATCGCGTCCGGAAGGCGCCGTGCCGGCAGAAGACCGTCCACAGACTCGGGGAGGACACACCATGGGCGTCACGCTCGCCAAGGGAGGCAATGTCTCCCTCTCCAAGGCCGCACCCAATCTCACTCAGGTGCTGGTCGGGCTCGGCTGGGACGCACGATCCACGACGGGAGCCGACTTCGACCTCGACGCCAGCGCACTGCTGTGCCAGTCGGGCCGGGTCCTCGGCGACGAGTGGTTCGTGTTCTACAACAACCTCACCAGCCCCGACGGTTCCGTCGAGCACACCGGTGACAACCTCACGGGTGAGGGCGACGGCGACGACGAGTCCGTCATCGTGAATCTCACCCAGGTCCCGGCTCACTGCGACAAGATTCTTTTCCCTGTCTCGATCCATGAAGCCGACAATCGTGGGCAGACATTCGGTCAGGTCAGCAATGCCTTCATCCGGGTGGTGAACCAGGCGGACGGACAGGAGCTCGCGCGCTACGACCTCAGCGAGGACGCGTCCACGGAGACGGCGATGATCTTCGGTGAGCTGTACCGCTATGGCGGGGAGTGGAAATTCCGTGCAGTGGGGCAGGGGTACGCGTCAGGGCTCCGCGGCATCGCTCTAGACTTCGGGGTCAACGTTTCGTAAAGCCGCGCACGGCGCGGGGGAGCCCCGTACACAACGGGAGACCCGTTACTTACACGATGGGGTAGCCAGTGGTTCTGAAAACCTTCGGCTGGTCGTTCGCGGTCACCGCGCTCGGCCTGGTCGCAGCGGTCTTCTACGGGGGGTGGCAGGCATTCGGCATCGTCGCGATCCTGTCGATCCTGGAGATCTCGCTGTCCTTCGACAACGCGGTGATCAACGCCGGAATCCTGAAGAAGATGAGTGCCTTCTGGCAGAAGATCTTCCTCACCATCGGCGTGCTCATCGCCGTCTTCGGTATGCGACTGGTCTTCCCCGTCGTGATCGTGGCCGTCAGCGCGCAACTGGGGCCGATCGAGGCGATCGACCTCTCCTTCAACGACCCTGACCGGTACAAGGAACTGGTGACGGACGCCCACCCGTCCATCGCCGCCTTCGGTGGGATGTTCCTGCTCATGATCTTCCTCGACTTCATCTTCGAGGACCGGGACATCAAGTGGCTCGGCTGGATCGAGCGCCCGCTCGCCAAGCTCGGCAAGGTCGACATGCTGTCGGTCTGTGTCGCCCTGATCGTCCTGATGGTCGCCGCCATGACCGTCGCGACCCACGCCCACCAGCACGGTGGCGGGCACGCCGACAAGTCGTCCACCGTGATGCTTTCCGGCATCGCGGGTCTGATCACCTACCTCGTGGTCGGCGGTCTCTCCGGCTTCTTCGAGAACAAGCTGGAGGAGGAGGAAGAGCGCGAGCACGAAGCCGAGGAGCAGGCCAAGAAGGCCGGCAAGCAGGCCTCTCCGGTGCTCCTCGCGGGCAAGGCCGCGTTCTTCATGTTCCTCTACCTCGAGGTCCTGGACGCCTCCTTCTCGTTCGACGGCGTCATCGGCGCCTTCGCCATCACCAACGAGATCGTGCTGATGGCCCTCGGCCTCGGTATCGGTGCCATGTACGTCCGTTCGCTCACGGTGTACCTGGTCCGCCAGGGCACCCTGGACGACTACGTCTACCTGGAGCACGGCGCGCACTACGCGATCGGTGCCCTGGCGGTCATCCTCATCGTCACCATCCAGTACGAGATCAACGAGATCATCACCGGTCTCGTCGGCGTCGTGCTCATCGGCTGGTCCTTCTGGTCCTCGGTGCGCCGCAACAAGGCCATCGCGTCCGCCGGCGGCTCCGATTCCAAGGCGGAAGTCTCCTCCGGGGTGTGACCCGGTAGGGATTGAGGAACGCTCTCTCTGCGGGGCGGCCCACAGCGGCGGTTCTCCGGGAACACCCGGACCCGGCCCGGTGGCCGCCCCGCAGTGACGTGCGGGGCGTGCGCGGCGTGTGAGCCGTGCGCGTGGGGTCGGGCGGTACTACCGGGACACATGTGGGGGTTGGGATGGCCTTCTGGGACGGCCTGTTCGCGGGACGGGCGGCACAGTTCGAGTCGGGTAACTCCGCGACGAACTCCATCGTGCTCTCCCGGCGCAACGCGACGGTCTCGCTCACCAAGCAGGGCGCGCTCTCCGGCAACCTGCGCGTCAACCTGTCGTGGCGGATGCGTACGTCGGACATCGGGGGCAGATCGCGGCAGAGCGGCCGGCTGCTGCGCCCGCTGAAGCTCTTCCAGCCCGACGTCGTCCAGGCCCACACCCAGGGCATGGTCAACGTCGACCTGGACCTGGGCTGCATGTACGAGCTGAAGGACGGCACCAAGGGCGTCGTACAGCCGCTGGGCAACCTCATCGGCGATCTGAACAGCGCGCCCTACGTCAGGCTCAGCGGGGACGACCGCTTCGGTGCGCCGTCCGGCGAGACCGTCTATGTGAACCTCGACAAGCGCGACGAGATCAAGCGCCTGCTCTTCTTCGTCTACATCTACGACCAGACCCCGGCCTTCGACCGTACGCACGCCAAGGTGACGCTCTATCCGGGCAACGGCCCGCGCATCGAGATCGAGCTGGACGAGCGCGCCCCGCAGGCACGCTCCTGCGCGGTGTTCACGGTGGACAACAGCAAGGGCGAGCTCGTCGTGCGCCGCGAGGTGAAATTCGTGTACGGCTTCCAGTCGGAGCTGGACCGGATGTACGGCTACGGCATGCAGTGGGGACGCGGCTACAAGACGCGGGCCTGAGTGCGCGCCGTGAAGGGCCGCCGTGGCGCCGGTTCAGGACCGGAGGAACTGCGGGCCCTGCGGGGGGAGCACGAAATTCGGGTCGGCGGCGGGCGCCGCCGCCGCTGCGGGCTGGGGATAGCCGTAGGCGGGCTGGGCCGCCGCCGAGGGCTGCGGGTAGCCGTAGGCGGGCTGCGGGGCCCCGGTGGGCTGCTGCGGGTAGCCGTAGGCCGGCTGGGGCGCCACGGACGGCTGCGGGTAGCCGTACGAGGGCTGCTGGTGCTGGATCGTGGCCTGGCTGTCGGGCGCGGCCTGCGTGGCGTGCGCCTGGGTGGCGTCCGGAGCGGGCGGGAAGGACACCTGGGCACCGGACGCGGGCTCGGCCTGGGGGCCGGGCTCGGAAGCCGCCTCCGCCTCGTCCACCGAGATCCCGAAGGCGGTGGCCAGCCCGATGAGGCCCGTCGGGTAGCCCTGGCCCACCGCGCGGAACTTCCAGCCGTCGCCCCGCCGGTACAGCTCGCCGCAGATGACCGCGGTCTCCTCGCCGGTCTCCGCCCTCACGTCGAAGACCGCCAGCGGTTCACCGTCGGCCGACGCCGCGTCGTACAGCGATATGCGCAGATCGCGCACCTGCTCGAACGGCACCTCGTCGCAGGACGCGGCGATGACCACCTGGTCCACGGACGGGTCGAGCGCGGAGAGATCCGCCTCGATCGTGTCGGTGAGGCCCTCGGGAGCACTGCGCTTGGGCAGCCGCCGCACGTGACCGGAGGGGTGGCGCGGCTGGTTGTAGAAGACGAAGTCCTCGTCGGAACGCACCCGTCCGGAGGAACCGAGCAGCAGGGCGGAGGCGTCCACATCGGGGACCCCGGCGCCCGGGGTCCAGCGCAGCACGGCCCGTACGGCCGTGGCGTCGAGAGGGACGTTCGAGCCCTTCAGCATCGCGTGCGTCATGGCGGTCATCCTGCCTGCTGGTGGGGCGCGCGGACAACGCGGGGGTGCGAAACAGTAGGCCAGGACGTGTTCGCGCCGGGCACGCAGGCGCGCCGCGCGGGGTGTGAGATACGGCGGGGTTACCCGAAGTTCATATGGGTGGGGAACCTCCGACACCTGTCCGAACGTACTATTACCGGCCACACGTTGTCCCGTCTATCAGGCAGTACGGGGGAAACACATGCGTCATTTCGGGCACATCTCGCCCGCTGTCCGGGAGGGTCTGTTCTTCAGGGAGCCGTGCGAATTCAGCGCGGACTCCCCCTCCCGCATGCTGTCGGCGGCGCTCGGCGCCACCCTCTACAGCCCCGCGACCCGGCCCAGACTGGCCGACGACGTGATCAAACAGGCCGGGCTCGGAGTCGTCTCCATGGTGCTCTGCCTGGAGGATTCCATCGACGACGCCGAAGTGGTCGGGGCCGAGGCCAATCTCGTCCGCCAGTTCGCCGATCTGGAGACGCGGGCGGCCGGTGTGCCGCTGCTCTTCATCAGGGTCCGTGAGCCGGATCAGATCTCCGACCTCGTGCGGCGGCTCGGAAGCTCCGCCCGACTGTTGTCCGGATTCGTACTTCCCAAATTCACCGAAGAGCGCGGAGAACTGTTCCTGGAAGCCCTCACCGCGGCCGAAGCGGACAGCGGACACCGGCTGTTCGCGATGCCCGTGCTCGAATCACCCGAGCTGCTGCACCTGGAGACCAGGGGCGAGACCCTCCGGGGAATCGCCCGTACCGTCGACAAGTACCGCGAGCGGATTCTCGCGCTGCGGCTCGGCGTCACCGACTTCTGCTCCGCCTACGGTCTGCGCAGGGCGCCCGACATGACGGCGTACGACGTCCAGATCGTCGGCGCCGTCATCGGGGACGTCGTCAACGTGCTGGGCCGGGCGGACGGCACGGGCTTCACCATCACCGGACCGGTGTGGGAGTACTTCCGCCTCCAGGAGCGGATGTTCAAGCCCCAGCTGCGCCGCAGCCCCTTCATGGGGCAGGCCGAGGAACTGCGCACCACGCTCATCGAGCACGACCTCGACGGGCTGCTCCGTGAGATCGAGCTCGACCGGGCCAACGGACTGCTCGGCAAGACCTGCATCCACCCGTCCCACGTCCTCCCCGTGCACGCGCTGTCGGTCGTCAGCCATGAGGAGTACAGCGACGCGCAGGACATCCTGCGGCCCGAGCGGGGCGGCGGCGGAGTGCTGCGTTCGGCCTACACGAACAAGATGAACGAGGTGAAACCGCACCGGGCCTGGGCCGAACGGACCCTCCAGAGGGCCGAGGTCTTCGGTGTGGCCCAGGAGGACGTCGGCTTCGTGGAGCTCCTGGCCGCGGGCGTGACGGACTGAACGCGTCAACGGGCGGGCTGGGCCGCCCCGCGGGCGAGCCCGCCGAGCGGATGACCGACCGGACGACCGACAGGGTGGCCGACCGGACGACCGGGCGGATACGGGAAGAAGAGGCAGTGGACGTGGAGTGGTCGGGTAACTGGGTCGCGGGGCGGCTCGGGGTCGAGCTCGCCGGTGACGGGGAGATCCGGGAGCTGCTGGGCCTCGCCCTTCGCCGCAACCCGAAGCGGGCCCATCTGCTCGTGTCGAACGTCCTGGGCAAGCATGTGCCCCAGCGGCCCTCCGTCGTCCACGGCGCGGGATTCGAGCTCGGGGAGCGGGTGCGCCATCTGCTCGGCGAGGCCGAGGCCCGCCGCGCGGTCGTCCTCGGATACGCGGAGACAGCCACGGGCCTAGGCCACGCCGTCGCGGACGGGATAGGCGTCGCCCCCTACCTCCACTCGACCCGCCGGCCGGTCGACGGGGTCGCCCAGGCCGGCGGCTTCGAAGAGGCGCACTCGCACGCCACCTCGCACCTGCTGCTGCCCGAGGACCAGGACCTGCTGCGGAGCACCGGGGACGGCGCGCCGCTGGTCCTGGTCGACGACGAGTTCTCCACCGGCAACACCGTGCTCAACACCATCCGCGCCCTCCACGCGCGCTACCCCCGTGACCGGTACGTCATCGTCGCCCTGGTGGACATGCGGTCCGAGGCCGACCAGGGGCGCCTGGCCGAGTTCGCCGAGGAGATCGGCGCCCGCGTCGATCTCGTCGCCCGCGCCCGGGGCACCGTGGTCCTGCCCGACGGCGTCCTGGAGAAGGGGCGGAAGCTGGTCGCCGAGCAGGAGGCCGCCGCTGCGGAGAGCGAGCCTCCCGCCCCGCGCTCCGCCCCCGTGCGGGTCGCCGTCGACTGGCCGGCCGGAGTGCCCGACGGCGGACGCCACGGCTTCACCCCCGTCCACCGCGCGGCCCTCGAAGCGGCGCTGCCGGACATGGCCGCCCGCATCGCCGACGCCCTGGGTGACGCCCGCAGGGTGCTCGTCCTCGGCTTCGAGGAGCTGATGTACGCGCCTCTGCGGCTCGGCACCGCGCTGGAGGACGCCACCACCGCCGAGGTCCGCTACTCCACCACCACCCGCTCGCCGGTGCTCGCCGTCGACGACCCGGGCTACGCCATACGCAGCCGCCTTGTGTTCCCCGCCCACGACGACCCCGCCGACGGGCCCGGCGACCGTTACGCCTACAACGTCGCGGGCGCGGGCTTCGACGCCGTCGTCGCCGTCGTCGACTCCACGGCCGACACCCCCGCGCTGCACGCCCCCGACGGACTCCTGGCCCGGCTCGCGGGACACACCGACCGGGTGCTGCTCGCGGTCGTCCCGTCGTACGTCCCGCCGTACGCCCGGTCGCGGACCTCCCGTACGGACGCGCAGCCAACCTCCCGTACGGCCTCGTCGTCGTCCCTCCACAGGCAGGAAGCCGCCATGCTGCCCGAACCCCTCAGGGGCCCCGCCTTCTCCTCCTACGCCGCGGAAGACGTCGGCTGGCTGCTCCAGGACCTCTCGGACACGGCCCTGGAGGCCCCGACCGAGGAACGGGAGGAGGCCATCCAGAGCGGCGGCGCCCACTACGCCGAGTCGCTGCCCGTCGAATACCAGCCCAGCCCGCAGTACCAGGAGCTGTTCAAGGCCGCCCTGGAGACCTCGGCGGCCCGTATCGCCCGCGCCGTCGGCACGGTCACCGAGACGATCCTCGCCGAACACCCCGCCTCCCGGCTCCGCTCGGAGGGGAGGACCCCCGTCCTGGTCTCCCTCGCCCGCGCCGGCACCCCGGTCGGGGTCCTCATGCGCCGCTGGGCGATGCACCGCCACGGGCTCGACCTGCCGCACTACGCCGTCTCCATCGTCCGGGGCCGGGGCATCGACGCCAACGCCCTGCGCTGGCTGGCCGCCCACCACGACCCGGCGGACGTCGTCTTCGTCGACGGCTGGACGGGCAAGGGTGCCATCACCCGCGAACTCGCCGCCGCGCTGGAGGAGTTCGAGGGCTTCAGCCCGGAGATCGCCGTACTTGCCGACCCGGGCGGCTGTGTGCGGACGTACGGGACGCGCGAGGACTTCCTCATCCCGTCCGCCTGCCTCAACTCCACGGTGTCCGGGCTGATCTCCCGTACGGTGCTGCGCTCCGACCTGGTCGGCCCGCACGACTTCCACGGGGCGAAGTTCTACCGCGAGCTGGCCGGCTCCGACGTCTCCGGGCTGTTCCTCGACCAGGTCGCCGCCCGCTTCGACGAGGTCGCCGACGCGGTGGACGCCGAGGCCAAGGAACTGCTCGCGGCGGACCGCGCCCCCACCTGGGAGGGCTGGGCGGCCGTCGAGCGGATCAGCGAGGAGTACGGCATCCACGACGTCAACCTGGTCAAGCCGGGCGTCGGCGAGACGACCCGGGTGCTGCTGCGCCGCGTCCCCTGGAAGATCCTGGCCAAGCGGGGCGCGGGTGCGGATCTCGACCACGTACGCCTGCTCGCCGAGCAGCGCGGGGTACCGGTCGAGGAGGTCGACGAACTCCCGTACACCTGCGTCGGGTTGATCCACCCGAAGTACACCCGGGGCGCGACGGGCGCGGACGGCACGGCGGTGACGTCGAAGTGAGCGGGACGACGAGCACCCCTGCGAACGCCGGTGCGTCCGACGGCCCCTCCGCTTCTTCGGTGGCCGCGCCTGCCGCTGTCCCCGCGGCGGCTCCGGAGGGCGCCCCCGCGGCGGCTCCGGCTGTGGAGGCCGCTCCCGTGGCGGCTCCCGTGACGCTGGTGGCCAGCGATCTCGACCGCACCCTCATCTACTCCGCCGCGTCCATGGAGCTGTCCATGCCGGACGAGCGGGCCCCGCGCCTGCTCTGCGTGGAGGTGTACGGCCGGGCGCCCCTCTGCTACATGACGGAGACGGCCGCCGCCCTGCTCGACGAGCTGGCCCGCACGACGGTGTTCGTACCGACCACCACCCGGACCCGCGAGCAGTTCGGCCGCATCCACCTGCCCGGCCCCGCCTCCCGTTACGCGATCTGCGCCAACGGCGGGCACATCCTGGTCGACGGCGTCTCCGACCCGGACTGGCAGGCGCGGGTGGCCCGCAGGATCGCCGACGAGTGCGTCTCCCTCGCCCAGGTCCGCGCCCACATCCTGGCCACGTCCGACCCCGCCTGGCTGCTGAAGGAACGGGTCGCCGAAGAGCTCTTCGCCTATCTCGTCGTCGACCGCGCGGCCCTCCCCGAGGGCTGGGTGAAGGAGCTGGCGGGCTGGGCGGACCCCAGGGGCTGGACCGTCTCCCTTCAGGGCCGCAAGATCTACGCCGTGCCCAAGCCGCTCACGAAGAGCGCCGCGATGGCCGAGGTGGCCCGTCGCACCGGCGCCACGAGGACGCTCGCCGCCGGCGACTCGCTCCTGGACGCGGACCTGCTGCTCGCCGTCGACCGGGCGTGGCGCCCGGGACACGGTGAGCTCGCGGACAGCGGCTGGGGGGCGCCCAACACCGAGGTGCTGCGGGAGCGGGGCGTCGCGGCGGGTGAGGAGATCCTGCGCCGCTTCCTGCGCGCCGCCGATGCGCGTCCGGCGGGTCACTGAGCACCCCGCAGCGATCTTCGGCAAGCTGGGCGGCCCGCAGCGACCGGAGGAGAGCCGCATGACCAAGGGCAACGACACCAAGATCACGGACGAGCTGTACGCCTACGTCCTCGCCCACAACCCGCCGCTGGACCCGGTGCAGCGCGAGCTCGTGGAGACCACCTACGCGGAGCTCCCCAACCGCGCGGGCATGCAGTCCGCGCAGGAGCAGGGGCCGCTGCTGGCCTTTCTCGTCCGGCTGACGGGGGCCCGGCACATCGTGGAGGTCGGCACCTTCACCGGCTTCTCCGCTCTGTCGATGGCCCAGGCGCTGCCCCTGGACGGGCAGCTGATCGCCTGCGACATCTCCGAGGAGTGGACGGCGTACGGCCGCGACGCGTGGGAGAAGGCAGGCGTCGCCGACCGGATCGACCTGCGGATCGCGCCCGCGCTGGACACCCTGCGCGCGATGCCGGCCGAGCCGCACATCGACATGGCCTACCTGGACGCGGACAAGGGGAACTACATCCCGTACTGGGAGGAGCTCGTCCCGCGCATGCGTCCGGGCGGGCTCGTCGTCACCGACAACGTCCTCTTCCACGGGAGCGTCACCGACCCGGAGGCCACCGGTGCCGGTGCGGCCATCAAGGAGTTCAACGAGCACGTGGCAGCCGACGGCCGGATGGAGAGCGTGCTGCTGACCGTGGCGGACGGCCTGACGCTCTCCCGCCGGAAGTGACACCCGCGCCGGCGTGCCGGGGGCCTGCGGTGCGGGGGAGGCGATCCCCTCAGCGGAGGCTGCCGCGCGGGTTGGCGCCTCGGCCGGGGAGGTCAGCCGCAGCAGCCGCCCCCGCAGCACCCGCCGCCTCCGCCTCCGCCGCCCGACGGGGCAGGAGCGGCCGACGAGGCCGAGCCGCCCACGGCCACGGCGGAGAGCAGCTTCACGGTGTCCTCGTGCCCGGCGGGGCAGGAGGCGGGAGCGGAGGACTCGGCCATGGGACGGCTGACTTCGAACGTCTCGCCGCAGGAGCGGCAGCGGTACTCGTAACGAGGCATGGCCCCAGATTAGAGCCTCTTCCCGTTCACGGCCCCGGGCATGACCTCGGGCATCGGAGTGCGCACGAGACGCTCCTCCCTCGCGACCTGATCGGGGTGGCGGGCCCGCCAGTACGGATTGTCGTGCGGCAGTCCGCCGGTGACCCTCCCGTACATGCCGAACATCATCAGCAGGAGTCCGACGACGAAGCTGAACAGCACGTTCTGCATCTGGAAGGCCAGGAAGTTCAGACCGGTGTCCAGCAGGGCCAGATTCACGAAGCCACTGGCGATGAAGAGGACCCCGAGGACCATGTTCAGGGTCGAGGCGAAGTTCCCGCCGATGACCATGCCGACGAAGAGCAGCAGCCCGACACAGATGGACAGGATGCTCAGCGCGCCGTTGGTGTTGAGGCCCGCGACGGTGTCACCGCCGGTGTCGAAGAAGCCGATACGGTCGATGAGCCCCAGGATGCCGAAGACGACGAGCAGCAGGCCCATGAGGCCCGCGCCGACGCGGTAGACCTTGCTGAGCCGGTGGTCGACGGGCAGGTGCTCGTCGAGCAGGGGGACCTTGCGCGTGGTGTCGCGCGGAGTGTCCTTGCGACGTCGGCCCGTGGGATGCAGAACGTGTACGGCCATGACGGCCTCCTCCGGACGCTTCAGCGGAAGCCGCTGCGTAACTCCAGGATCGGCCCACGGGGGGCGGAGGACAAATGGGGCCGCCGAGGCGCCGCCGACGGAGGGGCGGCGCGGTGACGGGCTCAGGCAGGGCCGCCGCCGAGCTCCTCGCGTATCGCGGAAACCACCCGGGTCACCGTCTGCCGCACCGCCTCGGTCTCCGTGAGGAAGTGCCAGTAGTCGGGATGACGGCCGTCGAGCCCTTCGATCGCCCGGTCCAGCCGTGCCACGGCGTCGTCCAGCGGGCGGGCATGGCGCGGATCGGGCGTGTTCCGCCCCGCCATGGCGAGGCGCTGGGCGTCCCTGATCGCGAAGCGCGTGCGGTCGATCTCCGCCTGCGGATTCTTGGCCACCGCGTCCAGCTGCCGCAGCCGGTCACCGGCGGCGGACACCGCCTCGTCGGTGGAGTTGAGCAGCGCACGGACCGTGCTCAGCCGGGACGTGGCATCGGCCCAGCGCTGCTCACCCCGCGCCTCGGCGGCCTCCGCCAGCTTGGCCTCGGCCTGCCGGACATTGGCCGCGGCCTGCTCGGGAACGGGCTGGAGGTCCTGCCAGCACGCGGCCGAGAAACGCCGCCTGAGCTCGCTGAGCACCGGCTCGACCTGCCCGGCGCGTGTCGTCAGCGCCTCGGCCCGGGTGCGGAGCGACACCAGCCGGCGGTCGATCTCGGAGGCGCGCTCGGGAAGCCGGGCCGCCTCCGCCCGCACCGCCTCCGCGTCCCGCAGGACCTGATCGGCACGCTGGATCGTCTCGGCGACGCCGTGCTTCCCGGCGCCCTGGTTGAGCTTGGTCAGCTCGGGGGCGAGCGCCGCCAGCCGTGCCGCGAGATCGTCCGCCCGCATGCCCGACGCGCGCACGGCGTCCAGGGCGTTGCTCGCGGCGAGCAACGCCTGCCGGGCGCGCTCCACAGCGGGAGCGAGCCGCGCGAGCTGGGTCTCCGCACTGCCGAGCAGAGGTCCGAGACTCTGGCCGAACCGGTCGAGCTCACCCTTCACCCGTACGAGATCGTCCTTGGCCCGGGTCAGCTGGGTCCGCGCGCCGGCGGCGGCGGAGGGCTCCAGATCGTCCCGGTCGAGGTCATGGGCGTCGACCGCGGTGATGTAGGCGTGGCTGACCTCGTCGATGCGCCGGCCCAGCGCGTCGAAGTCCTCCACCGCCTTGCGGGCACGGGGCGAACTGTCCACCGCGGTGATCGTCTCGATCGAGATCTTCAGATCACGCTGCGCGGTGTCCAGGTCGTAGAACGCCGCCGCCGCGGCATCCTTCGCCGCCTGAGCGTCGGCCCGCTGATTCTCCCCACGCCCGCCGAACCACCGCCGCGTGCCCCCGCCGGCGAAGGCGGCCGGAAGCACGGCGGCCAGGACGGGCACCGGCAGCAGCATCAGCACCAGGACGTCCCTGACGGCGGAACCAACACTCGCTTTCGCCTGCGGCCGCGTGTGTGTCGCCGTCACATCCCTCTCCCGTGCCGATTCGCCCTGCCCGGTTCATTCTCCCACCAGTTAGGACGAACACACGGGCCGGTTAGTTCGCACTTCGGACAGTGACTTCCCCGTTGTCGCTGCGCGCCTTCACCACGTGCCCGCTGGAGTCGCTGCGCGGCACGTCCACCCGCACGTCACCGTTGTCGGCATGGGCGGACACCGCGTACGTGCTCCTGCCCGCCGGCAGGTCGATGGTGATGCTCCCGTTGTCACTGACCGTGTCCACCAGAACGGGCACGGTCTCGAACCCGAGCTCGACCGACCCGTTGTTCGCACGGGCGATCACGGAGCCCCCCGAGACCCGCTCGGCCTCGATGGTGCCGTTGTCGCTGTGCAGCTCCAGCGGCCCGGAGGAGTCACGCACCACGACCCCGCCGTTGTCCGCGGAGATCTTCAACGGCGCGGCGAACCCGGCCGCGGTGACCTTCCCGTTGTCCCCCCGCACGCTCAGAGCCAGCCCCCGGGGCACCTTCACCTCGTGGTGCGACTCGCAGTTGCTGATCAAGGCCCGGCACTTCACATCGAGCTTCAGGGTGTCCCCGTCCAGCCTCCACACGGGGTCCGGCCCACTGCCCAGCACCACCCACCCGTCGACACGGCGGGTCACCTCGATCTGGTCGATGTCGGCGGGCACGAGATCGAGGGTCGAGTTCTCGGCGTCGATGGTGAGCGTCTTCCCACTGAAGGCGAACGACTTCTGCTCGCTGGGAGCACCCTCCGCATCCGAGCTGCCACAACCACTGAGCGCCGCCACGAGAACCACGGCCCCACCGGCCGCCAGGAGTACGTCGGTACGTCGTGTACGGATGGCCATGATGTCGAGTCCCCCTGAGTGCGCTGCCGATGTGCCCCCACCGTATGTACGGCCCCACCCCCGAAACGATCCGGACGGCTACCGTCTCCGGGGTGGGGCTATCCCCCGTAGGCACCCCGGACGCACCCCCGGGACGCGGGGGAGCGCCGGGCCGGACAACCGGATTGCCGTCGGGGGGCGTGGGCCATGTAACCTGTTGCCTCATCCACGGGTGCGTAGCTCAGGGGTAGAGCGCTGCTCTTACAAAGCAGATGTCGGCGGTTCGAAACCGTCCGCGCCCACCAGTGCAAAGGCCCCCAACCGATCATGGTTGGGGGCCTTTGACATCTACTTCTGACATCAACGGGCCTGGTCATCCACGGTCGGGATGCTGCCGCTTCAGCATGCGGTCCAGGTGACTCACGGCCTCGCGCTGGGTGTCCTGGACGACGTGGGCGTAGATGTTCATCGTGACCGCGATCTGACTGTGCCCGAGGATCTCCATCACGACGCGGGGCGGGACGCCGGCCGCGGTCAGCAGAGTCGCGCAGCCGTGCCGGGCGTCATGGAGCCTGATGACGCGGAGTCCGGCGCTCGCGGCGACCCGGGTGAACGAGCGGTACAGGTTCCGGGGCTCGATTGGCCGACCGGTCCGTGTGGTGAAGACGTAGCCGGTCTCCTCCCACTGATCACCGGCAGCCTCACGCAAGGCCGCTCGCCGCAGACGTTCCCAGCGGAGCGGAGCGACGCACAGGGCAGGCAGGGGCAGCGTCTGCTTCCTGCGGCGTCCCTTGGGATCGTCCTCGTACGCCTCACCGCGGACACGCTCCGGGCGAGCAGCTTCCGCACATCCGGGAGCTTGTGGAGGCGGGCGAGGGCTCCAAGTCCACCGTCCACGCCGCCTATAAGGCTCTCGAAGCAGAGGGTTTGGTCACTTCGTCCCGTGGTCACGGCACAGTCGTGCGCCAGCAGGTTCCCCTCAAGCGACTCGGTATCGCTCGGTACGACAAGGCCAAGTGGCGTGATGGCGACGAAGTGGCGTTCATCGCGGATCGCGTGGCGAGTGGACGTGCCTACCGCCGGAACGAACAGACGCAAACTGTCAGCCGTGTGGAGGCTCCCCCCGCCGTATCAGCAGCTCACGGCCTGCCCGAAGGAGCCGATGTGTACGCGCGGGCGCGGCTTGTGAAGGAAGGCGAGCAGCCCACCCACACCTTGACGAGCTACTACCGGCCCGAACACGTCGAGGGAACCCGCATCGTTGACCCGACTCCCGGGCCTGCCGGCCGGGGCGGAGGGTTCCGCGTGCTCTACGACGCCGGTTACGAGATCGACCACATGAGAGAACGGATCTTCGCTCGGGCCGCCACCCCGGACGAGGGGTCTGTGTAGCGAACGGTGGAACTCAGTCGGATTTGTTCAGCGGCGTCCGGCGGTGAGCCGGCCGTCGAAGGTGATGTCGAAGGCTTGGAGTGCGGCCTTCCAGCGCATGGTCCAGCGTTTGCGTCCGGTGCCGGTCGGGTCCAGGCTTCTCCAGCTGCCGCCCGGAGAGCCAGTTGTTGAACTGCACCGGACGACGTTCACAGCTGACGGCACGGTGGTGGAGTTCGCCATCGGGGTGCACGCGGCATCACGATTCGCCTGGGAATACGACTTCCAGGTGCCTGATTCCGCTAGTGATAAGGAAGGCCAACAGTGATCTCTGCACAGGACTGGGTCGACGCTCGGCGCATTTGGGACTACCACCAGATGGGCCACGCTCTTCGCCCCTGCTCCGTTGCCATTGGGCTCGGCAGCCATGACCTGGGAGTAGCGGAGACGTCGGCCGACCTGTATCAGCGGGGATTGGTGCCGCTACTACTCTTTACCGGAGCCACGAGCCCCACGACCCGGGAGCGGATGCCCCGCGGCGAAGCAGTCCACTACCGGGAACGGGCACTCGAGTTGGGTGTTCCTAGCTCGGCTGTTCTTGTGGAGCCGAGGGCGCGCAACACGGGTGAGAACATCCGCCTCTCGCGAGAAGTGCTGGAGAAGAGGGGCGTCGAGGTGGCTTCTGTCCTGTTGATTAGCAAGCCGTACGAGGAGCGGCGGGCATACGCCACTGCCCGCAAGTTGTGGCCCGAGGTCGAGATCGTCAGCGCTTCGACGCCGATGACTCTGGACGAATACGTCGACTCCATCGGTGACGCGCACCTGGTGATCGACATGCTTACGGGCGCACTACAGCGTCTGATGATCTATCCGGATCAGGGATTCATGATCCGCCAGCCCGTACCTGCCGACGTAGTCGAGGCGTATCAGCGACTCCGCCAAGCCGGTTTCACCAGCCGCCTCCTGGCCACCGATTCGCCCTCTGCTTGATCGCCGCCGGGAGCTGTTACAGGTTTCTCTACCTCATCAAGGCACCCGGCTGCGCTCCGCTCCGCCGGGCGCGCTTCCCGGCTCTGGCCGCTCCCGCGCTCCTGCCTTCGGCCCGCTCGTCGCTGCCGCCGCCGACGCGCGCCCGCTGTGTAGGCCCGTTGGGCATGAGACGAGAACCAAGCCCGCGGCTTCAAGACGATGCCTCCGGCGGGGGCGCTCAAACTCCGGGATGGACGGGGCACCGTTCGCGAGTGCCGGCCGGAGCGGGGCGAGCGTCGTGGGGCTCCCATCCCGGCCACCTTCGACCCAGGCAGAGCCGAGCAGTCGCGGCCCAGGGCGTCAAGGTCGTTCGTACAGTGGCGCGCTCCACCTTGACGCCCTGAACCACGCCCGCTCCACGGTGTGTGGGTCGAAGGCGGACGGGATGGGAGTGGTGGGCTGAGGCGAGGGGGCAGGGTAGGCCTTGGCCCCAACGCCACAATTCAACGGGCAGGTGCATAGACCGCTCAACTGGTTGGTGAAGCTAAGGTCACACGTCCCAGCCCTTACGCGCCCATCCGCCGCCCCTAGCGACCCGCAAGAGTCGTTGCCAGTTGTTCGACACGCTGCAGACAGCGCGCCAGGCTTGGCGATTCAGCAGCGGCGATTCTGGGGCGCCACAAAGTGAGGCCAAATTCTCGGATGTCCGAGGCGTAGGTAGGCCCCACGGAAGCACCACTATTGAGTCTCGGGACGAGGCCTTCACGAATATCTCTCCGGCGCGACTTTCGCGCGAGATTAATGATCTCCTGTTTAGGGTCTCGGAGTGAGTCGGGATTTCTGGGTACTTTACTGACTGATACTCCTAGGAAATCTGCAATTGCCTCACGATCTGCAAGCAGCCAAGACTCGAGCTCTGCAACCGCCACCCGAAAGACCATCAGATCGGCCGGGGCAGGTAGCCAGGATTGCACATTTGCAACTACGCAATCGTCCACCGCATCCATGTCCACGAGAACAAACCAGGGCATGAATTTTGCGGCCTGGTTGTAAGAATGCAATTTTTTAAGGAGGGAAGACTTCCCACTTTTTCCCTGCACCATACTTACCGAGAGGCCGCATTCTTTCAATATGGACCGGACTGCACCCTCGTCGGAGATGCCCTCTACGGCAATTACGACGCTGTTCACTGATCACCCCACGAAGAAGCTAAGTTGCCCAGCCTCTTCCGGGGCCGTGTACTCTTTCAAAATATCACCCAGTGGAACACCGGACTCGCGCATGATGCGGATCTCTTCCCGATCCGATAGGCGTGATACCGCAGTTCCCTCGGACTCTGGAACGAGCATTAGGACTTCGTCGGAGCCGATCCCTGAATCATTCAAAATTTCCGGAGAGTGGCTGCTCACGAGGATCTGTCTCGAAGATTTCCTCTGTACCCTCGCGAACATTTGAGGAATATGGCGTACCACTTCAGGGTGTAGTGAGAGCTCAGGCTCTTCAAGTAGAAGCGGGCCTCGCGAATCGGCAACCGCCCACAGCAGACCAAGGAGCCGCAGCGTGCCATCCGAAAAGTGGTCCTCGGTTTGCCAAGCGCCGTTCGGGCGCCAGTGTTGATACTTTCCCTTTAGGTGCGGAACTCCGCGAATGTCGGCCTCTAGCTCCAGTTTCTGCAGCTGCGGCACGGCCACTTTTAGTGCGTCTACAATTTTCCTCAGTCGGGCGTCGCGAGTTACCTTTGGCGTGCGGGCAATCTGTTCGAGGAAATCACCTCCGAAGGGGTCATTCTTTTTACCCACGGACCTGTCCGGCTCGCGGACCAGTTGCGGAACAATGTGCATATAACTCAGGCTGGCGAAGAATTCCGCAACGATTCGAAACTTTCTGTTCACGTTGACTTGCTCAAGATGTGTTTGGCGCAAGCGTTCCGAGTCCCCGCGATCGCCCGAGTCAGGTCGACGCAATAGATCCTTCCCTCGGTACTGCACAATCTCGGATTCCACGATTGGACGCCTGTTGTTGTCCTGCTTGAATTTGAGTTCATAGCTCCACTCGTCCGGGACCGCATCGTTCCCGAGAGTGACCCGAAGCGAAACCGACGGGTACCTTCGTGCAGCGAACGATCGGATCATGCTGACGCCACCCCGCTTTGCTACGGCGGCCTCAAAGCCTCCACCAACCGAAACAATCTCCGACAGGAATCGGAAACAGTCCAAGAAGTTAGACTTGCCCGCGGCGTTGGGGCCAACCAAAAACATTCTCTGTCGCAGGTCGACCGAAAAACTGGTGAAGTTCCTCCAGTTCGCCACTTGCAGACTTGTGAAGCGCATACTCCTACGCTCCAAAGGTTCGTGTTCTGCGACCTCTTCTACTTCAGCCATGAAGGCACCCCCTAGCGCAACCACTCCTAGACTCCTCGCCCGAATGCTATCTCTCTTGTGAGCTCGCTGTTGGGCTGTCGCCTCGGAACCGCGGAGCCGACGTGTGCTGATCTCACGGGGAGCCGCAACCGGTGAGTTCGAACTGCGTGACAACGCCGACGAGCCTCGACGCACGAGAGCGGGCGCCTGCGGACCATCGGCGTAGCTGGGCGGCACGCCCTCCGCGGGCGGCATTCGTATTGCGGTTGCTTCGGGACGAAGAGGTCGTGTGCCATGGCGGTGTCGCGAAAGCCGAGGACGTTGTCAGTGCTCGGCCCTACGATCCTCCCATGCGAAGAGGAGCGATCACGCGCGAGTCCGTGCTCAAGGTCTTGGCGGAGCACGACGAGTTGGGGCGTGACGCCTTCCTGGCGAAGTACGGTTTCGGGGAGGCACGGTCCTACGTCCTGGTGCATGAGGGGCGCGAGTACGACTCCAAGGCCGTCGCCGGGGTGGCCCACAAGTGGGATCAGGGGCGGGCTCTCACTCGGGACGAGTTCAGCGGCGGCAAGGACCACGCCGTGGCGTGGCTCAAGCGGGTGGACTTCCAGGTCAAGGCCATCAAAAACCCGGACTGGGCTCGCGACGAGATCATCCTTGCCTGTCAGCTGGTGATGGAGAACGGTTGGAAGGGGCTGGATGTCGGGGACGCCCGGGTAGTGGAGCTGTCCGCCCTACTCCAGTTGCTTCCCATCCACGCCGAGGCGGACCGCAACGAGAAGTTCCGTAACCCCAACGGGGTCGCTCGTAAGACGTTCGACATCGCCACTCGGCACCCGGAGTACCAGGGGAAGCCCACCAACGGCGGCGCACTGGACGTCGCGGTGCTGCACGAGTTCCTTGCCCGGCCGCTGGAGATGACCGAGGCCGCGAAGCTGATCCGGCAGGGCATCGCCACCGGCGACTTGCAGCCCTTTGTGCCGACTGAGGAAGAGGAGTTCGGCGACGACTTCAGCGCGCCCGAGGGGCGTCTACTCATGCGCTGGCATAGGGCGCGCGAGCGGAACAAGGGCCTGCGCAAGAAGAAGATCGCCTCCGTCCTCAAGAGCGGGGGGCAGCTCGCTTGTGAAGCTTGCGGCTTCGACTTCGAGAAGATCTACGGAGACCGTGGTGCCGGCTACATCGAGTGCCATCACGTCCTTCCGCTCCATGTAGCGGGGGAGGGGCACACCAAGCTCAGTGATCTCGCCCTCATCTGCGCGAACTGTCACCGCATGATCCATCGGAGCGCGCCATGGCCGACCCCCGAGGAGCTGCGAACCTCGATCGAGCAGAAGCATGCGAACGACAGGCGCGCCGCGGTGGCTGTGTCGCGACCGCGCAGGCCGGCTGACGAGCAGATGCCGAATCCGTGATCTGACATCCACTCCTGACATCAACGTCGGCGTACCACGGCGGCCGTGGGGAGCCGGGGGCGGCAGCCGCAGTGGAGTCCGTTAGGGTGCTCAGCCACCTCGGGTCGAACTTACAAAGCAGATGTCGGCGGTTCGAAACCGTCCGCGCCCACAGTAGGAACTAGCAGGTGAGAGCCTGTTCCGGCCCCTCGGTCCACCCGGACCGGGGGGCCGTTTCCATGATCGGGGCCACACAGGGGCCACATCCCCACGGGCTGCGGCGCATCCGTCCCGCCCACGGCTCCCTCTCCGCGCGCTGTCGAAGAGCAGGATGACCAGGCCCGTCCTGCGGATCATCGGAGGGGGCTCACCCCTGACTGGTACCGTCCAGCGTGGACTTCACCTCCGGAGGGACAGGCGGGCCACGCCTCGACGCCGCTGCGCTGGCGCAGGTTGACCGTGGCAGCAACGTATGGGGATCCCTTACGGCCATGGGCGACGCTCAACGCGCGGCCGAGATGTTCCACTCCGCCGGCTGGGGTGTCCGTCGGTCGAGCTGGACCGAGTTCGAGGTCGAATGCACCTTTGCCGCGCTTGAACTGCTGCCGGTGGACCCCGTGGTCTTCAGCGGGTTCGTGGACCCCGGCCGCATCGCTGGCCTTCTGGCAGCCCTGAAGGACATGGGCATGCCGTTCACCGTCGAGTTCGAAGACGACGATGGCCGCGAGCACGTCCATCACTCGGAGACTCGGCCCAGTCGCTGACGTCAATGTGGTGACGTTGCCGCTCAGCCGCCAACGACCAAACGGGCGTGCCGTGTTGACCCCGCTCACCTTGTCTGTGGCGCTTCGCCCGGGAATCGTGGGGAGGCGTCAGCAGTGATCGCTTCAGGTGCGTCCGCAGCCCGTCACGGCTCTGTCACCGGTGACGTCACAGCAGCCCGTCGGCCGCATGATTTCCCCACTCACATCATTCCCAGGGGGGAACCATGCGTATCCGTACCGCTGCGGCCGTCGCCGCCGTGCTCGCCTTCACCGTCGTCGGCTGCAGCAGCGAGGAGAGCAAGCCCGACACCATCGAGGTCGCCTCGCCCCAGCCGTCGAAGTCCGCGGACAGCCCCGAACCGTCGGAGTCCGCGGACAGCGGTGACGGCGCCGAGAGTGCCGCGCTGCCGGACGAGCCCACCGGCGACAAGAGATCCGCCGTCCTCGCGGCCATTCTCGATGTCAACGGCAACCTCATCCGCGACGAGGACAAGGCCATCGACGCCGCCCGCAACCAGTGCGCGGCCCTCGACGGCGGTGCGGCCGACCCGAACCGCTCTGCCGCGGAGCGGTTCTCGTACGACGGGGTCACGTTGACCGATGACGACGGAAGCCACATCAACATCGGGCTGCGCAAGACACTCTGTCCCGAAGCCTGATCGGCCACCGGCTCGGAAGCGGGCCGGCGTCCTCGCCCTGAAGCCGGGCAGGACGCCGGGGTCTCGTCTGCTCAGGCGGGCGAGGACGCGGGGGTCGTCGCCTCCGCTCAGGCGTGCAGGGTGGGTCGGTAGACGAGCTCCTGGATGTGGTCGTCCAGCGTTCGGGATTCGATCAGTTCGAGGTCGAAGTCGGCCGCTCCCTGGAAGATCGGGTCCAGTCCGGTCCGCCCGGTGATCACCGGGAAGAGCGTTACCTGAACACGGTCTACCAGGCCTGCGGCCATCAGCGCCCGGTTCATGGACAGGCTGCCGTGCGAGCGCAACGGCACATCCGACTCCTGCTTCAGCCGGGCGACGACATCGACGGCGTCGCCGCTCGCGATCGTCGCGTCCGGCCAGTCGAGGGCGCCGTCCAGCGTGGTCGACACCACCGTTGCCGGCAGACTCCTCATGCGGGTGACCCACGGGTCGCGCACATCCGAGTCCTCGGTGCTCGCCGCCAGCATCTCCGCGAACGCCCGGTAGGTGTTCGCCCCGAGCACCATGCGCTGGTCCTCGGCGTACAGAGCGAGCCGGTGGGCGAGGAGCTCAGGGCCCTGCTTGCCCCAGTAGCCCGTCCAGTCCCCGCCGGCGGCGCCGAAGCCGTCCAGGCTGGAGAAGACGTCGAACGTGTAGGTGGCAGCCATGGTGCTCTCCCTGAGTGCGGTCGATCGCGTGCCGGACGCCCCGGATGTGGCCCCAGGGGCCTTGCCACGTTAAGAGGCGCGGGGGCGGCGCGGCCGGAGACACGGCGAGGCCGTCAGCGGGGTCGCCTCGGGTACGGGACCGGGCGCGAGGGCGCCGGCCCTCGTCGGTCCCTCCGTCTCACACCCGTTCCAGCGGACGGTGCGGGCCTGCCGGGAGTTCGACGGTGATGGGGTCGTGCGGGCGGACCTCGCCGCCGTGGCGGACCACGGACATGATGCCGCTCTTGAACGTGAAGTCGCCCGAGACGGGGTCGATCTCGAAGACCTCGCCGAGCAGGCCCTGCTGGAAGTCGTTGATCTTCGCGCACGGGTTGCGGAGGCCCGTCACCCCCACCACCGCCTCCTCGCCGAGGTGCAGCAGCGTGCCCGTGGGGAGGCCGAGCAGGTCGATGCCCCGGGTGGTGATGTTCTCGCCCAGCCGGCCGGCGGAGACCGTGAAGCCCTTGAGGGCCAGTTCGTCGAAGAGCTCCTCGTGCATCAGGTGGACCTGGCGCAGGTTGGGCAGGTCCGGTTCGTAGGTCATGCGGAACTGGTGGCGGATCGTCTCGCCCGCGTGGACGTCACCCTCGACGCCCAGGCCGGCCAGCAGGGTGATGGACGCGCGGGTGGGCTTGCTGAAGCTGTACGTCCCGTTGCTGCTCACCGCTGTGATCCGGCCGGTCATGTCCCACCCCGTCTGCTGGTACGCGTATACGCGCGGCCATCCTAGGGAAGTGCCAGTGCGGCGAGTTCCGCGAGGATCGACGGCCAGGGGAGGTCCCGGTCCGCGGGGCCCTGGCGCGGTTCGAGCAGGGGCCAGACATCGGCTCCGTACACCAGCTTCACGTCCGCCGCGCGCAGCGCCTCGATGTGGCCCGGCCAGGCCGGGTGCCGTGCGTGGGCCGCGTTGACACGGGGGAACAGCACCACCGGGACGCCGGTCGTGCCCAGCGCTTCGCTCACCTGTGTCAGCGCCTGGTTGTCGGCGATGCCCGTCGCGAGCTTCGCCACGTAGTTGGCGCTCGCCGGGGCGACGACGTGGCAGTCGGCCACGGGGTGCGGGCGCGGCTCGGACGGCAGTCGGGGCGTGTCCCGCACGGGGAGGCCGGTCAGCGTCTCCAGGCGGTCCAGTTCACCGCTGGCCCTCAGCCAGCGGCCCGCGGTGGGCGTGAGCGTCACGGACACCTGCCAGCCCAGGCCGATGGCCGGCCCGACCAGGCCGGTACGCAGCTGCTCGATGCCGTCCGTCGCCGCTCCGACCACGCTCAGTACCCTGCGATCGCCCGCGCTCACCGTGTCTCCGTTCCGTCCGGACGTGTTCATGCCGTCACCCTAGGAGGGGACGAGCGGTGCCCTGCCGCCGATCGCGGCCCCGACAGCCGTCCCCGGGCTCCGGGATGCGGTCCGGCGAGGCACGGGGGACCGTGGAGGCATGTCCGGACATCCACCTGTGATCGTGTATCCGCCCTCGACGACCGGGGGCCGGAGGGTGACCGTGCGGGGGCAGATCGTCGGGCTCGCGCACGGGCGCGGGGACGTGGCCTTGTTCCTGCGGCGGGCCGGGCTCGCCGAGGGGGCCGAAGAGATCGATCTGGACCGGCCGGAGTTGATCGAGTGGCGGGGCGGAGACCTCGACACCTGGAGGTGAGCCCCGTGAGGCGTCGTGGAGCACACCGGCGCGAGGCGTCACTCGAACCTCCCCCCGGCTACTACGGGGCGACCGGAGGCGCCCCCGATGCCGCCCAGCGGGGCCTGATCCTCGACTGGGTGGTGAGTCAGCGGGTCGCGGCCGGATGGCGGGTGGAGTCCCGGTCCGGGAGCCAGGCCGTGCTGGTGCGCGGGCAGCCGGTCAACCATGTCCTGCACGCGTTCCTCACCGTCTTCTCGTGCTTCGCGTGGGGCGTGGTGTGGGCGGTCCTGGCGCTGACCAACACGGTGGAGCGCGTCGTCCTCACCGTCGACGCACAGGGGCAGGTCGTCACCGTGGGAGCGCCCTGAAGGGGGCGGAGTCACCCGAACGGGTACCTCCGGGTCGTGGCCGGCGAGGTCGTCGCACATGGTCGGATCTGCCCGCAGCGACGCGGGTCGTCTGTCCAGCGTTCGTCGCGTGTCCGTCGAGTGGAGGAACCCCATGGCCCAGTCAGCACCCGCACCCGGCCCCTCTCGCCCCTCGCGTCCCTCCACCACCGACCCCGGAGGCCCCTGGGCCGCGAGCGGGGTGATGTTCGCGGGGGTCCTGCTCCTCGTCGACGGCATCCTCGCCATCGTCAAGGGGATCGCGGGCATCGCCTCCGACGAGGTCTACACGCGCATCAACGACTACACGTTCAAGTTCGACGTCACCGCCTGGGGATGGATCCACCTGGTCCTCGGGGTGATCCTGGTGTTCGTCGGCTGGGGCATCCTCAAGGGCTCGGCCTGGGCCTGGGGCGTGGGCATCGTGCTGGCGGCGCTGAACCTGATCGCGAACTTCGTCTGGCTGCCCTACCAGCCGGTGTGGGCGATCATCTCCATCGCGCTCGACACCTTCGTGATCTGGGCCCTGTGCGCCCACCGGGCGAAGCCGGTCATCTGACGTGAGCCCGGGGCGAGGCGGCATGGGGCACGACGCGGCGACGGCGCTGGCCGCCGACGCGTACGTGTACGGCTCGCCGCTCGTCCGCAGGCTTTCGGGCGTCCAGGCCTGCCTCCAGGAGGGTTTCGGACCGCTGGCTCCGGCGCCCTTCAACGATTTCGCGCACGCCGAGGGGCCGGCGACACCCGGCGCGCACGTCCCGTTCGCCCCGGCCGACCTCGTGGACGCGCTTGCGCAACTCGATCTCTCCGGCGGACCGGTCAGGCTGCATGTGCCCGACACCGGCGGGGCGTACTACGTGCTCCAGTTCGTGGACGCGTGGAGCAACGCCTTCGCCTATCTCGGCCCGAGGGGCACCGGCACCGGCGAGGGCGACTGGATGATCGTGCCGCCGGGCTGGGCGGGCACCGTGCCCGACGTGGTGTCGGGGGTGATCGACGCGCCCACCTCGGTCGTCTCCGTCTTCGGCCGCATCGCGTGCGACGGACCCGGGGACCTGGCCCGCGTCAGGGCGCTCCAGCAGGAGCTCACGCTCACGCATCTGGGCGACCGGGCCCACCGCACCGGACTGCCGGCGACCGAATCCGGGGTGCCGGGTGAGCTGCGGTTCTTCGAGGAGCTCCGGGTGTGGATGGGCGACTTCCCGCCCGCCCCCGCCGATCGCGCCTACCAGGACCGGTTCCAGCCGCTGGGGCTCCTGGAGGAGGGGCTCTCGCCGTACGTGTCGCCACGCCCCGGCCTCGTACGCGCACTGACGCGGGGCCTCGCGCTGGGCAGGCTGCGGGTCGAGGAGGCGGCCAGGCGCCCCGGCGCGGTGGCGGGAGCCACCCCGGGTGCCTGGCACGCCGAGCCGCACCTGCGCGACTACAACCTGGACCACTTCGGCGTCGGCGCGCTCGGCTCACCGGAGTGGCAGATCCCGGACCGGGAGGCGTCGTACCTGGTCAGGGCGGTGGCGGCGAGGCGGGGGCACTGGCTTCCACACGGATACGAGGCGGTGTACGCCCACACGTCGCGCGACTCCCGGGGGCGGTCGCTGGACGGGGCCCACCGCTACGTCCTCCGCCTCGCGCAGCCGCCACCGGTCCGGGCCTTCTGGTCCGTGACCGCGTACGACATCCCCGGCGGCCATCTGGTCGCGCACGGGGAGGACCGTCACGCGGTCGGGGACCGTACGCCCGGGCTCGTCCACGGCGACGACGGATCGCTGACGCTCCATCTGTCCGCGCGGCGGCCGCCGGACGCCGAGGGGGCGGCGAACTGGGTCCCCGTGCCGCTCGGCCGCTTCCGGCCCGTGATGCGGCTCCACCTGCCTGACCAGGCCGTTCTCGACGGGAGTTTCGTCATTCCGCCGGTCGAGCGGCTGGACGCGTAGCTTCCCGGGGGCGCGTTGTCAGTGGTGCGTCGCACACTGGAGCCATGTGCCGCAGTATCAAGACCCTTCGTCCGCCAGCCATCCCCGACGAGGCCACCGAGGAGGAGATGCGAGCCGCCGCCCTGCAGTACGTGCGCAAGGTGTCGGGCTTCCGCGCGCCCGCCGCGCACAACCAGGAGGTCTTCGACCGCGCCGTGGCCGAGATCGCCGACGCGACCCACCGGCTGCTGGACGGCCTGGAGATACGGGGCGCCGCCGCCCGGGCGTGAGCCGGTGCTGGGTCCCGGTGTCCCGTCTCAGTGCCCGGCCGTGACGCCGGCCGTTGCCGTCCCCGTCGCCGCGACCGTCGGGGACGGGCGGCGGACGACGAGTGCCGCGAGGGCGCCCGCCAGGAACAGGGCGAGGACCGAGACCGCCGTGCCCAGCCAGCTCGCGCCCAGCCACTGGCCGCCGAAGTAGCCGAGACCCACGCTGTAGACCGCCCAGGCCACACCCGCGACGGCCGACCAGGGGAGGAACTCCTTCACCTTGCGGTGAGCGGCGCCCGCGCCCAGGGAGACGACGGAGCGGCCTGCCGGGGCGAAGCGCGCGACGACGACGAGGGCGCCTCCGCCACGGCTCAGCGCCGCGCCGAGGCGCTCCTGCGCGGTGGTGAGGCGGCGGGAGCGTGCGATGGCCCGGTCGAGGCGGTCGCCGCCGCGCCAGGCGAGGCGGTAGGCGACGAGGTCGCCGAGGACCGAGGCGGTCGCCGCGCAGAGCGTCAGTACGAGGAGGGAGGGCACGTGCCGGGTGGCCTCTCCGGCCGCCGCGGTGACCGTCGTCGTGCTCGCGGCCGCGGCGGTGGCGGCGGTGATCACCAGAACACCGCTGGGAAGCACGGGCAGGAAGACGTCCAGGAGTACGGAGAGGGCGACCACCGCGTAGATCCATGGGCTGCCGGTCAGCGCACCCACACTCTCCAGCACGTTCGACTCCCCGTTCCGTGTTCCGTCTCAAGGCCGCGACGTCGCAGGGGAGCGGCAGGAGCGGCAGGGCCAGCTGTACAGCGTACGCCTGCCGTTCACCAGGTATTCGCCGCCGGCCCGGGGATGTTGTGGAGGTCACGTACGCCCCGGCACCCCTCGTAGGGAAGGGGGGCCGGGGCGCGGGGTGCGGGGTGGTCAGACCGAGACGGTTCTGGCCTGTTCGCGGGAGGGCTCGTCCTCACGTACGGCGCCCTCGCGCGACGAGAACAGCCGGTCGAGGGCCAGGGCGCCGGGGCCGGTGAAGACCAGGAGCAGGAAGGCCCAGCAGAAGACGGCCGAGGCCTCGCCGCCGTTCTGCAGGGGGAACAGCGACTCGGGCTGGTGGACCTTGAAGTACGCGTAGGCCATGGAGCCGGAGGCGACGAAGGCGGCGATGCGGGTGCCCAGGCCGAGAGCGACGAGGGCGCCGCCGACGAGCTGGATCACCGCCGCGTACCAGCCGGGCCAGGTGCCGGCGGGGACGGTGCCGCCGCCCATGGCGCCGCCGAGGACTCCGAAGAGCGAGGCGGCGCCGTGGCAGGCGAAGAGGAAGCCGATGACGACTCGGAAGAGGCCGAGTGCGTACGGCTGGGCCCGGTTCAGACGTATGGACATGGAGAGTGGGGCTCCTTCGGTCTGGGGACGTGAACCGATCGGGAGCCCTCAAGGTTAGGTTGGCCTCATTATTACTTGCAAGTTCAACATTCTGTCGACTGGCTGAAAATCGATCAGTCGTTCGAGGTGAGTGAACGCTCCATAACGGTCTCCAGCTGTGCTCCTTCGGGTCTGGCTCTGGCCTGAACCAATGTCAGTGAGGCTTTTCGGCCGCGCAGTGTGAGGGTCATCAGCTGATTGCCGAACCAGGGTCCGCCGGTCCTGCGCCAGCGCATCGGCGGGGCTCCGGTCCGCCCGTGGCGCGCCAGCGCGCGCCCCAGCCAACGGCCCGGACGGCTCCAGCCGAAGCGGAAGCCCGCGCGCATGTATCCGGGGACGGAGTTGTGGACGGGAGAGCAGGTCAGTTGCAGTACGCGTGAGGCGGGAGCGTCGTCCGGGGTGGAAGTGGTCCACCGGGGCTCGGCGATGTACGCATGGTGCACATCGCCCGAGAGCACGCATACCGTCGCGGGTGCGTCCGGCCCCCGGCCCGCCTCCCTCAGGAGCTCCGTCAGCCGGCGGAAGGAATCGGGGAACGCGGCCCAATGCTCCAGGTCACCGGCCCGCCGGATCTTCTCGCCGAGGCGCGCCCAGCGCTCGCCGCGCTCGCCCCGGCACAGCGAGGCGTTCCACGACTCCCCGTCGTGTATGAGGGGTGGCAGCAGCCAGGGCAGCGAGGTGCCGATCAGCAGATGGTCGTAGGACCCGGGGTCGTCGAGTATCTGCTCGCGCAGCCATCGGGCCTCGCTGTCGCGGAGCATCGACCGCCGCTGCTCGTCCAGGACCCGCGCCGCGCGGGTGTCGACCATCATCACCCGTACTCGGCCGAAAACACGCCGATAGCTCCACCGGGTGAGCGTGGGGTCGGCGTCGGCCGCCGCCGCGTGGCGGCGCAGGGTCTCGGTGGCGTCGGGGACGGCCCGCACCGCCGCGTAGAGCGGGTCGGTCTCCAGGGTGTCGGGGGAGAGGTTGCCGATGTGCTGGTAGACCCAGTACGACATGAGCCCGCTGACGATCCGCTCGTGCCACCAGGGCAGGGCCCGCATGTCCCGGAGCCAGGCATCGCTGGTGTTCCAGTCGTCGATCACGTCGTGATCGTCGAAGATCATGCAGCTGGGGACCGTGGAGAGCAGCCAGCGTACGTCCGGGTCGCGCCAGGACTCGTCGTAGAGATGGGTGTACTCCTCGTAGTCCGCGACCTCCGCCCCGGGGGCCTCGTCGAGATCGCGGCGGGTCGCGAGCCTGCGCTGGGTGGCCTGCGAGGTCTCGTCCGCGTACACCTGGTCGCCCAGGAGCAGGAGGACGTCCGGGCGTACGGCCTCGGGGTCCGCCGCGAGGCGGGTGGCCAGGGCGTCGAGCGCGTCGGGGCCGATGGGGTCGTGCCCATGGGCCGGAGGGGCCGCCCAGCGGCAGGAGCCGAAGGCGACCCGGACCGGGCCCGCCTCCTCCGGCACCGGAAGCACGGGGGTCGTGATGGTGCTCGGCGGGAAGGGGGACTCCTCGGGCGGCCAGACCTTGCGCCCGTCGAGCAGCACCTCGTAGGGCGTGGTGGAGCCGGGGGTCAGGCCGGTCACCACCACCAGGGCGTAGTGGTGTCCCTGGACGGCGAAGGTGGGGGAGGTGCCCGCCGCCCCGTCCGCGCAGCGGACCTCCGCGGTGCAGGGCCTGGACGCCTCCACCCAGACCGTCGCCCGGGAGCCGGTCTCCCAGTCGACGTACCTCAGCAGTGGTCCCAGGCGTAGCCCGGCCATGTGTGCCCTCCTCGTGTCGCCGTGACCGATGGCTCCGTAGGGTACGGAACGCGCGAGGGGAGTGGGCCGGTTCCGCCGGGCGCCCCGGGCTCAGGGGCCCGGGGCGCGGACGGGCGGGCGGGTTCAGCAGCCGTTCAGGACGGACTGCAGGGCGCTCTTCTCGGTCGAGTCGACGCTGAGGCCGTAGTAGTGCTTCACGTGCACCCAGGCGCGTGCGTAGGTGCAGCGGTAGGCCGTGCGCGACGGCAGCCACTCGCCCGGGTCCTGGTCGCTCTTGGACTGGTTGACGTTGTCGGTGACCGCGATGAGCTGAGGGCGGGTCAGGTCGTTGGCGAAGGACTGACGCTTCGCGGTGGTCCAGCTGCTCGCCCCGGAGCGCCAGGCCTCGGCGAGCGGGACCATGTGGTCGATGTCCAGGTCGGACGCGGCGGTCCAGGTCGCGCCGTCGTACTGCGAGTACCAGCTGCCGCTGGTCGCGGCGCAGGCGGAGTCCTGGACGACGCCGGTGCCGTCGCGCTTCAGCACGACCTCGCGGGTGTTGCAGGCGCCCGACTGCGTGATCCAGTGCGGGAACATGTCGCGGCTGTAGCCGCTCGACGAGCCCTCGGTGGAGACGGTGAGCTGGCTCAGATAGGTGCGGGCCGTCGAGGCGGAGACCGGGGTGGGCATCGCGGCCTGGGCGGTCGGGGCCGTGAGGAGACCGGTGGTTGCGGCGAGTGCGGCCGAGGCGGCCACGACGGCTATGCGACGCGCGTAGATACCGGACATTCGAACTCCCTTGATGTGGGGGGACGTCGGGCGGGCGACCTGTGGAGCCAGGCCATCGTGGCGGCGCCGGGTTTCGGTGGGGTGGTCGCCAGGTAACAGAGTGACGACATGCGCACGTCACATCAAGGGGTAGGGCGCTAGGTCTGACGTCCCGTCCGAAGCGTGTTCGAACAGGGGAACTGACGGTGTGCCGGGTCGGCGGCTGCACGCGAGGCACGGGCGGTGCGCTCCGGCTCGACCGGCCGTACGGGGCATGGGCGGTGCGCTCCGGCTCGACCGGCCGTACGGGGCATGGGCGGTGCGCTCCGGCCCGACCGGCGGCACGGGGTAACCGGGCGGTGCGCTCCGGCTCGGCGGGGCGTACGGGGCGCACGGGGGGCTCGCGGCGCTGAGGCCCGACGGCCGTACGGGGAAGCGCTCGCGCTCTCCGGCTCGGCGGCCCGCACCGGGGCCCTGGGGTGCCACGCGAGGTCCTAGGGTGGCCGGGTGCTGCTTCCGGTCACTCCCACGCTCGGCGTCGTCCTCGCCGTCCTGCTGGTCTTCGCCGCCGCCGTCGCGGCGTGGGCCTCGCTCGGCAGATCCCGCGAGATCGCCGTCGCCGGGGTGCGGGCGGCGGTCCAACTGGCCGTCGTCTCCCTGCTCATCGGCTGGGTGGTGCGCTCCCTGGGGCCGCTGCTGGGCTTCCTGGCTCTGATGTTCGCGGTCGCGGTGCGCACCGCGGGGCGGCGGATCACCGGGAACCGCACCTGGTGGTGGACCGGGCTGCCGATCGGCGCGGGGGTGGTGCCCGTGGTCGTGACGCTGCTGCTCACGGGGCTCATCCCGGTGCGCGGCATCGCGCTGATCCCGGTCACGGGCATCCTCATCGGGGGCGCGCTCACCGCGACGGTGCTCGGCGGGCGGCGCGCGCTGGACGAACTCGCCACCCGGCGCGGGGAGGTGGAGGCCGGGATGGCGCTCGGCCTGCTCGACCGGGACGCCCGGCTGGAGATCGCCCGCCCCGCCGCGTCGGACGCGCTGCTGCCCGGGCTCGACCAGACCCGGACGGTGGGGCTGGTCACCCTGCCAGGCGCCTTCGTGGGCATGCTGCTCGGCGGTGCCTCACCGGTGGAGGCGGGCGCGGTGCAACTCTTCGTCCTGGTCGCGCTGATAGCCGTACAGGCGGTGGCCGTCGCGCTGGTGCTGGAGCTGGTCGCGCGGGGGCTGCTGCACCGGGAGTGAGCGGGGGAGGGGTTGCCGCACGGGGTGCCAGCGGGGGAGGGGCTGCCGCACCGGGAGCGATCCGGGGCGGGGAGCCGTACCAGGAGCGGGTCCGGGCGGGGTGCCGTCACCGGGAGCGATCCGGGCCGGGGGAGCCGTCCACGGAGCGGGCCGCGGCGGGGTGCCAGTCACCGGGAGCGGGTCCGGGCCCGGCCCGTGTGCCGAGGCGGGCCCGGTGGGCTCGTCAGGGGTGCGGGGTCCCGCTCACCGTGCACGGCCGCCCCGATGAGGGCGGTGGCCGGAACTCCGGCGGGGTCGCCCCGATGAGGGCGGTGATCGCCGGTGTCGGGAGGAAGCGGCTCAGCGGGCGTCGACGCGCAGGCGGATCGAGCCGTCCGCGACCGCCTCCACGCGGAGCTGCGTCAGATCCTCGACGTGGGCGTCGGGGGAGAGCGCCGCGGCGCGCGGGCCGACGCCGACGACGCGCATGCCGGCCGCCCGGCCCGCCGCGATGCCCGCCTCGGAGTCCTCGAACACGATGCAGTCCGCCGGGTCGAAGCCCAGCTCGGCCGCGCCCTTGAGGAAGCCCTCGGGGTCCGGCTTGCTCGCGCCGACCATCTCGGCGGTCACCCGGGTGCCGGGCATGGGCAGCGCGGCGGCCCCCATGCGGGCCTGGGCGAGCGCCTCGTCGGCCGAGGTCACCAGCGCGTGCGGGAGGTCCGCGATCGCGGCCATGAAGGCGGGGGCGCCGCCGATGGGGACCACACCCTCGGTGTCCGCGGTCTCCTCGGCGAGCATGACGCGGTTCTCCGCGTAGTTCTGCTCCATGGGGCGGTCCGGCAGCAGGGCGGCCATCGTGGCGTAACCCTGGCGGCCGTGGACCACCTTGAGCGCCGCCACGGGGTCCAGGCCCTGCGCGATCGCCCAGCGGCGCCAGCAGCGCTCGACCACCGCGTCGGAATTGACGAGGGTGCCGTCCATGTCCAGCAGGAGGGCGCGGGCTTCGAGGACGGTGGCCGGCATGGGTGTGCTCCAGAGCGCGGGGGGACAGCTCACGGCTGCGGTGAAGAAGACAAGCAGCCCCGCCCGCCGGTCAGGGAGAACGGGCGGAGGCTACTTTGTTCCCTCACGGTACAAAAAGCGGCGCCGAAACGCCAATCCGGTGCCGGGCGGGCTCTCAGGAGCGCCGCCCCGAGCCGGTCGTCCGCTCCTCCAGGGCGCGGCGGGTCTCCGGTCCGTACACACCCGAGGGGTCGTCCCGTGCCGAGATCCATCGCTGGAACTCGGCGACGGCGTCCTCCACCCGGTCCCCGTACTCGCCGTCCTCCGGGCCCCGGTAGACCCAGATCTCCTGAAGCCGGCGCTGGAGCTCGGCGACCTCGGCGCCCTCGTCGCCGCGCCTCAGTGTGGGACCGGCGGCGAGCGCGGGCGGTGTCGCCGGGGCCGTGGTGGGTGCCTGCGTCGCGGACACCGTGGGCGTCGGCGATGCGGAAGGTGTGGCCGTACGGGACGCCGACGGGCTCCGTGACGGGGTGGGCGACGCCGATGCCGACGCGGACGCCGACGGGGACGGGGTGGCCGACGCGGATGCGGAGGGGGACTCCGACACGGACGCGGCCGGGCCGTCCGTCGCATCCGGCACGCTCGTCTTCGTGATCTCGGGCAGGACCGCGTCCCGCCGCTCGGCGCCGTCGAACAGGCCCCCGGCGAAGGCGGCCGTGCCCACCACCGCGACGACGGCGGCGCCCACCGCGGCGACCGTGAAGGGCCGGCGGCGGCGCGGCTGCACCGGGTCGGGGCCACCGCCCGCATAGGCCGCTGCCGTACGCCGGTGAGCCTCGTCCGGGGCGACGGCGTCGGGCAGCGGCCCCGGCAGGTCACCCGGTACGGGGCCCGGGGCGCCGCCGATGAACAAGGGCATCGTCGTGGCCGCGGCGGGGGCGTCCCGGTCCTGGGTGTCCTCGCCGCCCAGCGTCACGTACGGCCGGATGCGCAGCGGGTCGAAGTCCTCGGCCGCCGCCATCTCGGCCGAGCGCGCGTCCCGGCCCGCCTTCCAGGCCTCCTGGCCCCGGCCGGACGATCCGCCCGGCGCGGCAGACGTGCCGGCTCCGCAGGCGCACCCCGCCCCGGGTCTCGCGCTCTGCTCGCCGCCGCACTCCGGGCACATATGTCCGGTCATCGTGGGTTCCCCTCCCCTTTGAACTGCTGCGATTATGCAGGCCGCCACGGGGAAGCCCAACCGGCCTTTCCGCTGCTCGGCAGGCCATAACGGCACACAGCGGCCAGGATGGGGGTGAAGCGGACCCGAGGAGATGCTCATGGCCCAGCAGTTGAGCCCCCCGCCCCTTGAGTCGGGTGAGGGGCGGTCCAGGCGGAGTGTCCTGGTGTCCATCGGTGCCCTGCTGCTCGGCATGCTGCTCGCCGCACTCGATCAGACCATCGTCTCCACCGCCCTTCCCACGATCGTCAGCGAGCTGGGCGGCCTGGACCATCTGTCCTGGGTGGTCACCGCCTACATGCTCGCGGCGACCGCGGCCACCCCGCTCTGGGGCAAGCTCGGCGACCAGTACGGCCGCAAGAAGCTCTTCCAGACGGCCATCGTCATCTTCCTCATCGGCTCCGCGCTCTGCGGGATGGCCCAGAACATGCCGCAGCTGATCGGCTTCCGCGCCCTCCAGGGGCTCGGCGGCGGCGGGCTGATGGTGCTCTCCATGGCGATCGTCGGCGACATCGTCACCCCGCGCGAACGAGGCAAGTACCAGGGCCTGTTCGGTGCCGTCTTCGGCGTCACCAGCGTCCTGGGGCCGCTGCTCGGCGGCTTCTTCACCGAGCACCTCAGCTGGCGCTGGGTCTTCTACATCAACCTGCCCATCGGCGTCGTCGCGCTGCTCGTCATCGCCGCGGCCCTGCACATCCCGGTCCGCCGCACCAAGCACACCATCGACTACCTCGGCACCTTCCTCATCGCCTCGGTCGCCACCTGCCTGGTCCTCGTCGCCTCCCTCGGCGGCACCACCTGGGCCTGGAGCTCCGTACAGATCATCGCCCTCGCGGTCCTCGCCGTGGTGCTGCTCGTGGCGTTCGTCGCGGCCGAGCGCCGGGCGGCCGAACCCGTGCTGCCGCTGAAGCTGTTCCGGATGAGGACCTTCAGCCTCGTCGCCGTGATCAGCTTCGTCATCGGCTTCGCGATGTTCGGCGCGATGACCTATCTGCCGACCTTCCTCCAGGTCGTGCACGGCATCTCCCCGACGATGTCCGGTGTGCACATGCTGCCGATGGTCCTCGGCATGCTGATCACCTCGACCGGCTCCGGCCAGCTCGTCAGCCGTACGGGCCGCTGGAAGGTCTTCCCGATCGCCGGCACCGCAGTCACCGTCGTCGGTCTGCTGCTGCTCCACACGCTCTCGGAGAACAGCTCCACCTGGACGATGAGCCTCTGCTTCTTCGTCTTCGGCGCCGGGCTCGGCCTCGTGATGCAGGTACTCGTGCTGATCGTGCAGAACTCCGTCGGATACGAGGACCTCGGCGTCGCCACCTCGGGCGCTACCTTCTTCAGGTCCATCGGAGCCTCGTTCGGTGTGGCCGTCTTCGGCACCATCTTCACCAACAGGCTGAGCGGCAAACTGGAGGACGCGCTCAGCGGCCGCTCGCTCCCGCCCGGCGTCGACGCCGACGCCCTGGCGGCCGACCCCCGGGCCATCGGCGAGCTCCCGGCGGATCTGCGCCCCTCGGTCCTCGATGCCTACTCGACCTCGATCACCGATGTCTTCCTCTACGCGGCCCCCGTCGTCCTCGTCGCCTTCGTCTTCGCCTGGTTCCTCAAGGAGGAGCCCCTGCGCGGCTCGGTGACCGCCCCCGACACCAGCGAGACGCTCGCCTCCAACCCGGTCCAGCGGTCCTCGTACGACGAGTGCGCCCGCGCCCTCTCGGTCCTCGCCACCCGGGAGGGGCGCCGCGAGATCTACGAGAAGATCACCGCCAAGGCGGGCTACGACCTGCTGCCCGCCGCCAGCTGGCTGCTGCTGCGCATCAAACGGCACGGCACCGTCGAGCCCGGACGGCTCGCCGAGGTCGCCCCGGTGCCGCTGCGGGTGATCACCTCGGCCGCCCGGCAGGTGGAGGAACTCGGTCTGGCCAGGCGCGAAGGCATGCAGCTCGTGCTCACCGAGCGGGGCGCGGAGGCCGTGGTCAAGCTGTCGGGGGCCCGCGAGGAGTCACTGGCCGAGCTGCTGGGCGACTGGTGGGGGCCCGACCGGCCCACCGACCTGGTCCGCCTCGTGGCGGAGCTGACGGCCGAGGTGAACGGATCGAGCAAGGAGCGCCCGCGCATGCCCGACCCGCGCCGCGACCACTCGGTGGGCTGACGGCGGGGCCGGGACTCACAGCTCCTTCGCCAGCCAGTGCTCCGCGTACGGCCCCCGGCTGAACGCGGGGACCGCCCGGTATCCGTGCTTGGCGTACAGCCCGCGCGCCTCGACCAGGTCGTCGCGGGTGTCGAGCCGTATCCGGCGCACCCCGTACGCCCGCGCCGACTCCTCCATCCCCGCGAGCAGCATGCCGCCGCCGCCCGTGCCGCGGAAGCCGGGGCGTACGAACACCCGCGTCAGCTCCGCGGTCGCCCCGCCGACCAGCAGCATGCCCACGCAGCTCGCCGGCTCGCCGGCGTACCGTCCCACCAGGAACTGCCCGGTGGGCGGGATGAGGCGGTCCGCCCCGTCGTCGCTCAGGCCTTCGTCGATCTCGGCCGTGGTCGCCGGGCGGCCCCAGTAGCGGCTCGCCACCTCGTCGTAGTAGTCCCGGCGCAGCAGGGTGGCGTCGGGGGTCGCGAAGTGTTCGGGGGTCACGGTCCAGATCATGGGGTCATTCTGTGCGCGGTGTGATCGTCTGACGAATCCTTTCCGGCCGGGAGCGCGCGGTCACCAGGGCTGATCCGGCTCCGGTGGCGGTCGGTATTCGGTCATTCTTTCTGCAAATGAGTGGTGACAGTCAGGCGAAGTAGGGGTTGATTGTGTCTACCTCATAGGGCAATGCGAGGCTACATCCGCACAAACCCGGGCTGAGGGGACAGTGCGTGAAACGGGAGGGTCGGCGCAGCGTGGCAGATGCGGAGCGCAGTGTGCGGGGGAACGTGGCGTCGGATCCGGGGGCGAGGGCAGCGGTGGCGAGGGCCGTCCTCTGGCTGCTCGTCGCCGTCCTCGCGGTGCGGCAGATGGCGGTGGTGCTGCGCCGGCCGGACGGTGAGCACCTCACGGACCTGGAGACCTGGACCGGTGCGACCGGGGTGCTGCGCCTGGCGGGCTCCCTGTACGAACCCGGCCGGTTCACCGGCACGCCGTTCGCCGGGCTGGTGCTGAAGCCACTCACGACCTCGGCGGAACAGGCCCTCGGCGTCGTGTGGACCTTCGGTACCCTGCTGCTGGTCGTGGCGCTGGGGTTCGTCGCCGTCCGCGCCCTGCCCCAGCCCGTGAGCCGGCGGACCGCGTTCCTGGCGGCACCCTTCGCGATCACCCTGCTGATGGTGTCGCTGCCCGTCCGCAACACCCTGTTCCTGGGCCAGACCAGCATCCTGCCGGTCCTGCTGGTGCTCCTCGCCTTCTTCGCGGCGCGCGGTGAGCGCCTACCCGGAGTGCTGACCGGGATCGCCGCCGCCCTCCAGCCCGCCGTGCTGCTCTTCGCCGTCCTGTTCTGGCTCACCGGCAGACGCAGGGCCGCCGCGGCCTCGGGGGCGACGTTCGCCCTGTGCACGGCACTGGCCTGGGCCGTCATGCCGCGTGACTCCTGGGCGTACTGGGTGCACCACCTCGCGGGAGCCGGCCTCGGAGACCGTCCGGACAGCCTGGCCAACCAGTCCCTGCACGGCGCGCTGCTGCGGTTCGGGCTCCAGGGGCCGCTGGAGATCGCCCTGTTCCTCGCCCTGGCCGCACTCGTGACCTTCCTCGGCCTGCGCCGCGCGGTCCGTTACGCCCGGGACGGGCAGCTGCTCCTGGCCGTCGCCGTCACGGGCTGCGTGGCCGTCGCCGTCTCGCCCACCGCCTGGCAGCACCAGCTGCTCTGGGTGCTGCTCGCCGTCGTCGGCCGGGTGGGAACCAAGGCCTCCGACCGGCTGGTCTGGCCCGCGGTCGTGGTGCTCGTCCTCACCCTGCCGGGGAAGATGCTGCTCCCGAACGTCGGGGTGGTCGTGCCCGTACGCGACAACGTGCTCCTCGTCGCGGCGCTCGGGGCGGCCTGCGTGGCGCCGTTCCTGTCCCGCACCTCGCCCCACTGGCAGCGGCCGGTCGCCACCGACTACGCCCGCCCGGTCCCGTCCCGCTTCTCATGGGTGCCCCTGCTGCCGTTCTGGAAGCGGGTGCTGAGCCGCCCCAACCTGCTGCTGGAGCTCCTGCTCATCAGGGTCGTCTACTCCGCGTACGCCCAGGTCCGCCTGGCGGCGACCGCCGGGCGTGCCTCCGCCGAGGAGCACGGCCGGCAGATCCACTCCGCCGAGCAGTGGCTGGGCATCGACATCGAGCACTGGGCCAACCACACCGTCGTCGGCATCCCCTGGCTGCGGGACTTCTTCGACTACTACTACTCGACGTTCCACTTCATCATCCCGCTCGCGATCCTCGGTGTGCTGTACGTGCGCAGGCCCCCGGACTACCGCTGGGCCCGCACCTCGATCGGCTTCGCCACGGTCCTGGCCCTGCTCGGCTTCTGGCTCTACCCGCTGGCACCGCCGCGTCTGATGCCGGGCCTCGGCTTCATCGACACCGTCCACGGGACGCAGGACCTCGACAGCCCGGACTTCGGGGCGCTGACCGCGATGACCAACCAGTACGCCGCGATGCCCTCGCTGCACTTCGGCTGGTCGCTGTGGTGCGGTGTGGTGATCGTGCTGCTCGCCCCGAAGCCGTGGATGAAGGCCCTGGGCCTGCTGCACCCGCTGTTCACGGTCTCCGCCATCGTCGCCACCGGCAACCACTGGGTGCTGGACGCGGTCGGCGGCGGGGCGGTCGTGGCCGCCGGCTTCGGGCTCACGTATCTCCTGGCCGGGCCGAGGAGGCTCCGGGCCACCGGGACGGGCGAGCGGCGGCAGGACCCGCCGGAGGCTCACACGGAGGACACGAAGGACGTTTCGGGGGAGCCGGTCGCCGAACCCGCCGGGAGCAAGGCGTAGAGCCTCTGTGGCCCGTGCGTGCCCGAAGGGGTGCCGGAACGGTTCGTGAGAACCGTTCCGGCACCCCTTCGGCCCGGATCGCCGCGTCCCCCAGCATCCGCCCGTGACGGGCGGTCCGCCACTCGAACGGCTCAGCACGCGTCCGGGGACACCGTCGGCTCAGGCGCCGACCGGCACCTCGGCCTCCGTCTTCCTGCCGCTCCGCTCCCCGAGCCGCTCCGTTTCCACGTGCGCCGTCTCGCGAGCGGTGAGGGCCGCGATGACCGGCGGCAGGCAGAGCGCGGCGGCGAAGATCGCGACACCGGCCCAGTTGTCCCCGTCGGGACCGGCGATCTGCGAGGCGAAGGCCACGGCGAAACCGGCGATGGCGAAGCCGGTCTGGGTGCCGATCGCCATGCCCGAGAGCCTGACCCGGGTGGGGAACATCTCGGCGTAGAAGGCGGGCCAGATGCCGTTCGCCGCGCTGTAGACCACACCGAAGACCAGCACGCCGGTGATCAGCACCAGCGGGTAGCTGCCGGTGGAGATCGCCCACAGGTACAGCGGCATCACCACGGCGCTGCCGGCGGCCCCGATCAGGAAGACCGGGCGGCGTCCGATGCGGTCGGAGAGCCGTGCCCACAGCGGGATGGTGAACAGGGCGACCACATTGGCCAGCGCGCCGACCCACAGCATGCCGCTCCGGCTCAGCCCCACGGCGTCGCTGGTGGCGTACGACAGGGCCCAGACGGTGAAGATCGTGCTGACGGTGGCGATCACGGCGGCCGCGACGACCCGCAGCACATCGGCCCAGTGGTCGCGCAGCAGCACGGCCAGCGGCATCTTCGCCACACCCTCGGTCTCCGCCTGCTTGGTGAAGACCGGGGTCTCCTCCAGCGTGCGGCGGATGACCCACCCGGTGACCGCGACGGCGACGCTCAGCCAGAACGGGATGCGCCAGCCCCAGGACAGCAACTGCTCCTCGGGCAGGGCGGCGACGGGGATGAAGGCCAGGGTCGCGATGAGCTGGCCCGCCTGTGTGCCGTTGATCGTGAAGCTGGTGAAGTAGCCGCGCCTGTGCTGTGGCGCGTGTTCCAGACTCATCGAGTTGGCGCTCGCCTGCTCACCGGCCGCGGATATGCCCTGGAGGATGCGCAGGAGGACGAGCAGCACGGGCGCCGCTCCGCCGATCTGTTCCCGGGTGGGCAGACAGCCGATGAGGAACGTCGAGACGCCCATCAGCATCAGCGTGAAGACCATGATCTTCTTGCGGCCGAGCCGGTCCCCGACATGGCCGAGGAAGAGCGCGCCGACCGGACGTGCCGCGTACGCGACACCGAAGGTGGCCAGCGACAGCAGGGTCGCGTTCGCCGGATCGGACTCGTCGAAGAAGACCTTGGGGAAGATCAGCGCCGCCGCGCTGCCGTAGATGAAGAAGTCGTAGTACTCCAGCGCACTGCCGATCCAGGCGGCGAGCGCGGCTTTGCGGGGCTGGGCCTGCGGCGGGGGACCGGCGGCAGGGTCGTGAGCGGTCACGTCGGGCTCCTTCGGGGGACGTCCGTCGGGGGGAGGGGCGAGCGGACCCGGCTAATTAACGCACCAGTTAGTTAGTTGCGGATGGCTACGGATGTTGCGAGCAGTTGTCGTCCCTGTCAAGAGTTCGCGCAGGACCGAAGCCCCCGGTTCGCGTGGATTGTCGGCCTATCTCCCCGAATAAGGCCGTGGATGCGCACGTCGTGCTTCCGGACGGACGTCGCGCGCCGATCCACCAGGGGGTACGGGCCGCCCTCAGGCGGCCCGGTCGGCGGTGAGGTACGCGATGATCATGTCGCCCAGCATGGTCCGGTAGTGCTCGCGCCGGCCGCCGTCCACCAGGTCGCGGCCGAAGAGCGCGCCGAAAGTGTGTCTGTTCGCGATGCGGAAGAAGCAGAAGGAGCTGATCATCGCGTGCAGGTCCACGGCGTCGACGTCCGCCGTGAACAGCCCCGACTCGCGCCCCGTGTCCAGGATGCGCCGCAGCACCTCGATCGCCGGTGAGCTTATGCGGCTCAACTCGGCCGAGGCCGCGATGTGTTCGGCCTCGTGTATGTTCTCGATGCTCACCAGGCGGATGAAGTCCGGGTGCTCCTCGTGATGGTCGAAGGTCACCTCGGCCAGCCGGCGGACCGCGGCCACGGGGTCCAGGTGCTCGACGTCCAGCAGCTGTTCGGCCTCCCGGATCCTGGTGTACGCACGCTCCAGGACCGCGGTGAAAAGCTGCTCCTTGCCGCCGAAGTAGTAATAGATCATCCGCTTCGTGGTGCGGGTGAGGGCGGCGATCTCGTCGACCCGGGCGCCCGCGTAGCCGATGCGGGCGAACTCCCGCGTCGCCACGGTGAGGATCTCGTCCTTGGTGCGCGCCGCGTCGCGGGTGCGCACGGCCGGCCGTGCGGGTCCTTCGGTGCTGGTCATCCGGATCCTTCGCGGGAGTCGGTGCGTGCTCGCGATTGTAGAGCGGCCCACGCGGCGGCCGATTCGGTCCGGGGTCTTCCCTGCGCGGCCGTCTTTCGGTATGACTAACTAACCAGTCCGTACATTAGAGTCGGCGCACGGCCGGGCCCCCGGCCGCGCACCCTTGGGAAGTGACCGATGCCGAACCCCGCCGCCCCACCACCAGGCGTCCCCGTCCTCGTGCTCAACGGACCCAACCTCAATCTGCTCGGGCTGCGCGAGCCCGCCGTGTACGGCAAGGACACCCTGGCCGACGTCGACGAGCTGTGCCGGAGCACCGCGGCTGCCCACGGGCTGCTGGCCGACTGCCGTCAGAGCAACCACGAGGGGGTGCTCATCGACGCCGTCCACGAGGCCCGTACCGCGCACCGGGGCATCGTGATCAACCCCGCCGGCTACAGCCACACATCGGTCGCCCTGCGGGACGCGCTCGCCGCGGTGGAGCTGCCTGTCGTGGAGGTGCACCTCTCGAACATCCACCGGCGGGAGGAGTTCCGGCACCACAGCCATGTCTCGGGCGTCGCCGACACCGTCATCTGCGGGGCGGGTGCCCATGGATACGCCATGGCCCTCACCCATCTCGCCCGCCTCCTGGAGGAGAACCGTTGAGCAGCGACTCGTATCTCGTCGGCCTCATCGGCACCGGCATCGGCCCCTCGCTCAGCCCCGCGCTCCACGAACGAGAGGCGGACCGGCAGGGCCTGCGCTACCTCTACCGCCTCATCGACATCGGCAGGCTCGGCATCGCGCCCGAGCGGACCGGTGACATCGTCCGCTCCGCCCGGGACATGGGGTACGACGGGCTCAACGTCACCCACCCCTGCAAGCAGCAGGTGCTCGCCCACCTCGACGGTCTCTCACCGCAGGCCGAGGCGCTCGGCGCGGTCAACACCGTCGTCTTCGACGGGGACCGGGCGATCGGCCACAACACCGACACCACCGGCTTCGCCGCCTCCTTCGCCCGTGGTCTGCCCGACGCGCCGCTCGACCGGGTCGTGCAGCTCGGCGCGGGCGGGGCCGGAGCCGCCGTCGCCCACGCCCTCCTCGCCCTCGGCGCGGGGAGGCTCACCGTGCTCGACGCCCAGCCCGAGCGGGCCGCCGCCCTCGCGGACTCCCTGAACCACCACTTCGGGCCGGGACGGGCCGCCGCCGCGGACCTCCTGGACATCGCGGCCCACACCACCACGGCCGACGGCCTGGTCAACGCCACGCCCATCGGCATGGCCGCCCACCCCGGACTCCCGCTCCCCGCAGACCTGCTGCACCCGGGGCTCTGGGTCGCCGAGATCGTCTACCGGCCGCTGGAGACCACGCTCGTGCGCACCGCCCGCGCCCTCGGCTGCCCCACCCTCGACGGCGCGGGCATGGCCGCCTACCAGGCCGCGGACGCCTTCCGGCTCTTCACCGGCCGCGAACCCGACACCGCGCGCATGCTCGCCGACATCGCCGACCTCACGTCGGCGCGCTGACGAAGCGCCCGCGCCCCGGAGCGTCCGCGCCCGAAGCCCCCGCGCTCCGAAGGTGCCAGCACCCCGGAGCGCCAGCACCCCGGAGCGCCAGCACCCCGGAGCGTCCGCGCCCGAAGCCCAGCCCCGCAGGAGGACCGACATGCGTACGTCCATCGCCACCGTCTCGCTCAGCGGAACGCTCACCGAGAAGCTCACCGCCGCGGCGCGGGCGGGCTTCGACGGCGTCGAGATCTTCGAGAACGACCTGATCGGCAGCCCGCTCTCCCCGGAGGAGATCAGGGAGCGGGCCGGCGATCTCGGTCTGACGATCGACCTGTTCCAGCCGATGCGCGACATCGAGGCCGTCCCCGCCGACGAGTTCGCCCGCAATCTGCGGCGCGCCGAGCACAAGTTCCGGCTGATGCGACGGCTCGGCGCCGACACCGTCCTGGTCTGCTCCAGCGTGTCCCCGTACGCCGTCGACGACGACGCCCTCGCGGCCGAGCAGCTGCGCCGGCTCGCGGACCTCGCGCAGGAGCACGGCATCCGTGTCGCGTACGAGGCGCTCGCGTGGGGCTGCCATGTCAGCACGTACGAACACGCCTGGCGCATCGTGGAGGCCGCGGACCACCCCGCGCTCGGGATCTGCCTGGACAGCTTCCACATCCTGGCCCGGGATTCCGACATCGCGGGGATCGAGGACATCCCCGGCGAGAAGATCTTCTTCCTCCAGCTCGCCGACGCCCCGCAGATGGCCCTGGACGTCCTCCAGTGGAGCCGCCATCACCGCTGCTTCCCGGGACAGGGTGACCTCGACGTCGCCGGACTGGTCCGGGCCGCCGTACGCGCCGGATACGACGGCCCCCTCTCCCTGGAGGTGTTCAACGACGTCTTCCGCCAGGCGGACGCCGGCCGCACCGCGGTGGACGCCCGGCGCTCGCTCACGCTGCTCCAGGAGGCGGCGGGGCTGAGCGCGCCCCCGGCGCCCGTGGTCCCCACCGGCTTCGCCTTCGTCGAGATCGCCACCGCCGACACCGCCAGGATCACCCCGCTGCTGACCGCGCTCGGCTTCTCCCGTACGGCCAGGCACTCCGGCAAGCCGGTGGACCTCTGGGAACAGGGCGAGGCCCGCGTCCTGGTCAACACCGACACGGGCAGCCACCGCGCCGACCCCTCGCTCACCGCCGTGGGCCTGGAGAGCCCGGACCCCGCGGGCGCCTCCGCGCGGGCCGAGTCACTGCTCGCCCCCGTCCTGCCCAGGCGCCGCGCACCCGAGGACGCGCCGCTGGACGCGGTGGCCGCGCCCGACGGCACCGAGTTCTTCTTCTGCGCCACCGACCGCTCGGGGCGGGCCGGCTGGACAGGGGACTTCGCGCCCGCGCCGCACACCCCCGGCCCCATCGGGATCACCCGCGTCGACCATGTCGCGCTGACCCAGCCCTGGCACCACTTCGACGAGGCGACGCTCTTCCACCGCGGCGTCCTCGGGCTGCGCCCGCACGCCAGCGTCGACCTGGCCGACCCGTACGGCCTGCTCCGCAGCCGTGCCGCCAGCAACGAGGAGGGCACCGTGCGCATCGCGCTCGGCGTGGGGGCTTCCCCCAGCGACCCCCCGGCGCGCGGGGGACGCCCCCAGCACGTGGCGCTCCTCACCGAGGACCTCGTCACCACGGTCCGCCGCGCCCGCGAGGCCGGGGCCCGACTGCTGCCGGTCCCCGCCAACTACTACGACGACCTGGCCGCGCACTACACCTTCGCGCCGGGCGAGCTGGAGACCTACCGCGAGCTCGGCATCCTCTACGACCGCGACGAGAAGGGGGAGTTCAGGCACTGCTACACCGTGACGACCGGCCGCCTCTTCTTCGAACTCGTCGAGCGCGTCGGAGGGTACGACGGATACGGGGCCCGGAACGCGGCCGTCAGGCTCGCCGCCCAGCACGCGCTGGCCGAGTGATCAGTCCGCACCGATCGCCGGGCCGCCGGAAGCCCCCGCCACCCCACGGACGGCCGGTGCGGTCCGGCCCTCACACCTTCGGGACCTCGAAGGCCGCCCGCGCGTCGAACGCGGCGCGGCGGGTGGCCCGGCGCAGCGCCCGCAGCAGGGTGGGGCCGATGGAGAGGGTCAGGGCCACGGTGAGGACGGCACGGCCGAGGTCCCAGCCGAGCGAGGTGGTCACGCAGTACGCGAGGAAGCGGACCAGGTTCTCGTGCAGCGGATCGCCGGCGACGAAGGAGATCCCGGAGGCCATCCCCGGCACGATGGTCCACCCGTAGAGGTTCATTACCGTGCCGTACGCGAAGGCCGCCGCGAAGCCGTACGCCCCGAGCATCAGCAGCTCGCCCCGGCCGCGCAGCCGCTCGGGGCCCGGCAGCAGACCGGCGCCCATGGTGAACCAGCCCATCGACAGCATCTGGAACGGCATCCACGGCCCGACCCCGCCCGTCAGCAGGGCCGAGGCGAACATCGTGACCGAGCCGAGCACGAAGCCGAAGCCGGGTCCCAGGACCCGGCCGCTCAGGACCATCAGGAAGAACATCGGCTCCAGGCCCGCCGTCCCCGCGCCCAGCGGGCGCAGCGCGGCCCCGACCGCCGCCAGGACGCCCAGCATCGCCACGGCCTTCGCGTCCAGACCGGAGTCCGCGATCGTCGCCAGGACCACCCCGACCAGCAGCACCAGCAGCGCGGCGAACAGCCACGGCGCGTCCTCGGCGTGGGCGAGACCGGAGTCCGCGCCCGCCAGCAGCGGCCAGCCGAAGCCGACCAGCCCCACCGCGCTGACCAGGACCAGCGCGGCGACGGCGTGCGGGCCGAGGCGTACGGGGCGCGGGAGCCGGGCCGTCATGCGAGGGCCTCCAGCGCGGTGCGTACCTGCGACACCGTCAGCCACTCCCGGGGCGCCAGGATCTTCGCGGTCTGCGGGGCGAAGGCGGGCGAGGACACCACGACCTGCCGGGTCGGACCGTCGGCGACGGCCTCGCCGTCCGCCAGGATCACCACCCGGTCGGCCAGCTCCGCGGCCAGCTCCACATCGTGCGTGGCCAGGACGATGGCGTGGCCGCCCGCAGCCAGCCGCCGCAGTACGCCGACGAGCCGCGCCTTGGCCGCGTAGTCCAGGCCACGCGTCGGCTCGTCCAGGAGCAGCAGCGGGGGCCGGGCGGTCAGCACCAGGGCGAGAGCCAGGGCGAGGCGCTGGCCCTCCGAGAGGTCACGGGGATGGGCATCGTCCGGCACCCCGGGCAGCAACTCGGTGACCAGCGCCCGGCAACTGCCCGCGGGTGCGCCCGCGTCGGAGTCCGCCGCCGCGCACTCGGCGGCGACCGTGTCGGCGTACAGCAGATCGCGTGGCTCCTGCGGGACGAGCCCGACCCGGCGCACCATGTCATGCGGCGGCGTACGGGAGGGCACCAGACCGCCGACGAGGACCGATCCTGCGGCCGGCGCGGTCATCCCGACGAGCGTCGTCAGCAGGGTCGACTTCCCCGCGCCGTTGCGGCCCATCAGGGCCACCGTCTCGCCCGGCGCGACGGACAGGGTCACCCCGCGCAGTGCCTGGACCCGCCCGTGCCGCACCCCCAGCCCCTCGACCTGGGCGGCCGGGCCGAGGAGCGGGGGCTCGGCGGGTGCCGTGTCGCGACGGCGGTTGAGCAGCCGCCCGAGGAACCCGGGGCGCGGGCCGGCCGGCGCGGGGAGCGGGGCCACCACGGTGTCCGCCGGGGCCCGGCGCGCGGGCGGCTCCACATCGGCCAGCCGCGCCCGCAGGTCCACGGCGCGGCGCCGGGCGTCACGCACCGACAGCGGCAGCGGGTCCCAGCCGACCAGCCGTCCCAGGGCGACCACCGGCGGACGTACGGGCGAGAGCGCCATGATGTCGGCGGGCGCGCCCATCACCGGGGCGGCGCCGGGCGCCGGCAGCAGGAGGACCTGGTCGGCGTACTGCACGACCCGCTCCAGCCGGTGCTCGGCCATCAGCACGGTGGTGCCCAGGTCGTGCACCAGCCGCTGGAGCACCGCGAGCACGTCCTCGGCCGCCGCCGGGTCCAGGGCGGACGTCGGCTCGTCGAGAACCAGGACCTTCGGATGCGGGGTGAGGACCGAGCCGATCGCGACCCGCTGCCGCTGGCCGCCGGAGAGCGTGGCGATCGGCCGGTCGCGCAGCTCGGCCAGGCCCAGCAGGTCCAGCGTCTCCTCGACGCGGCGCCGCATCACGTCCGGGGCGAGGCCCAGCGACTCCATGCCGTAGGCCAGCTCGTCCTCGACGGTGTCCGTCACGAAGTGGGCAAGCGGGTCCTGGCCCACCGTGCCGACCAGGTCGGCGAGTTCACGCGGCTTGTGGGTCCGGGTGTCACGGCCACCGACGGTGACCCGACCGGACAGCGTCCCGCCCGTGAAGTGCGGCACGAGACCGGACACCGCACCCAGCAGGGTCGACTTGCCGACACCGGAGGGGCCGACGGCCAGCACCAGCTCGCCCTCGGGGATCGTGAGGTCCACCCCGGACAGGGTGGGGCGCTCGGCACCCTCGTAGCGCACCGAGACGTTCTCGAACCGGATCATGTGAGCTCCTTGGAGTCCGAGGGGGAGGCGGGCGGGGTCACCACGCCAGGCAGGGGCGCCAACACGGCGGGCAGCAGTCCGATCAGCACGGCGGCGGCCGGCCACAGCGGCAGTACGGGGGCGACGAGCGGGACGACACCGGGGCGCAGGGCGTCCGGGGCGGCGGCACCCGCCCAGATCATCGCCGCCGCGACGGCCGGGCCCGAGGCCGCGACGACCCAGGCGCGTACGCCCCAGCGGTCCGGCCGGTAGCGGGTGCGCACCGAGCGGCGCCCGCCGAGCCGGAGCCCGGCCAGCGCCGCGGCGAGCCCGGCCAGCAGCAGCGGCAGCCCGTGCGCGGCGCCCTGCGCGGCCAGCAGCCCGTAGGTCCCCGCGCACACGCCGAGCAGCCCGCCGAGCGTCAGAAGATGTGTGGTGCGGCGGACGGCGGGCGGGACCTGCGCGGTGCGCCCGTACCCCCGGGCGTCCATCGACGCCGCCACCGCCACCGAGCGCTCCAGGGCACCCTCCAGCACCGGCAGCCCGATCTGGAGCACCGCCCCGATCCCGCCGGCCGGCCGGCCGCGCAACCGGCGGGCCGTCCGCAGCCGCGCCACGTCGGCGACCATGTTCGGCGCGAACGTCATCGCGACGACCACGGCCACCCCGACCTCGTACAGCGCGCCGGGCAGCGACTTCAGCAGCCGGGCCGGGTTGGCCAGCGAGTTCGCCGCGCCGACGCAGATCAGCAGGGTGGCCAGCTTCGCGCCGTCGTACAGGGCGAAGACCAGCTGCTCGCCCGTGACCCGGCCGCCGATCCTGACCCCCTGGGCCCAGTCGGGCAACGGCACCTCGGGCAGGGCGAACAGGGTGTGCGTGCCGGGGACGGACGAGCCGAGGAGGACGGAGAACACCACGCGCACCGCGACGACGAACAGCCCCAGCTTGACGAACGCCCCGTACGAACGGGCCCACGGCGCGTCCGTGCGGCGCGCCGCGACCACATAGCCCGCCACTCCGACCAGCAGCCCGAGCAGCAGCGGGTTGGTGGTCCGGGACGCGGCGGTCGCCAGCCCGAGGGCCCACAGCCACCAGGCCCCGGCCGGCACCGCGTTGGAGCGGGTCGCCACGGGGGCGCGCAGGGCATGGCTGGGCCGGGCCGGGCCGGTGGAGCGGGTCATCGGCGTCGGCGGGCCCGGAACACTGCGGCGGCGCCCAGGACGAGGACCGCGCCCACGCCGGTGAGCACACCGGCCGAGGGGCCGCCACCGTCGCTCCGGCCCGCGTCGGCCGCGTCCTCGTCGGCGGCAGCGGAGGCGTCGGCCGCGTCCTCGGACGAGGAGGAGGCGGCGCCCGACGAGCCGTCCGTCTGCTCGCCGCACCCCGACCGCGGGTAGCCCGTGATCGCGCAGAGCATCGCGGAACCGTCGTACCGCAGGGGCTTCGCCACCGAGGCCAGTGCCTCGGCCGTGCTCGCGTCCGGGGCCACCTGGGCGCAGGCGGTGCGCAGCGCGGGCGGCTTCTCGCCGTCCGGTGCGTCCGCCGCCGTGCCCGGGTCGATGACCAGGGCGATCCTCTTACGGCCGTCCTTCGCGGGGGTGTCCGCGCAGACCGCCCCGAAGTCCGGGGCGCGGCGCGGCTGCGCCGAGTCCTGGGAGTCCTCGCTCACCGAGAAGCGGAAGCCCTGCACCGCGCCGTCGTCGGGCCGGACCACGGACGGCCCCTGGGTGGCATACGTCCAGCCCTTGCCGCCGTCGCCATCCCAGAACGACCAGTAGCGGTAACCCGCCGCCTGCGCGCTGCCCGCGCCGAGCACGGCCAGGACGGCGCCGGCGAGGAGCAGCAGCGCCGCCGTGCCCAGCGGGCGCCTCACAGCTGCTGGTTCTTACGGCGTCCGCTGAGCAGGAAGCCGATGCCCGCGCCGAAGGCGAGCCCGATGCCGATGATCCACCAGAGGCCGAGCCCCCCGTCGTCGCTGCTCGTGTCCGCGGGCTTCCCCGGTGCCGTCGAGGTCGGCGAGGGCACGGCGGTGGCGGCGGGCGCGGGGCCCGTCGCGTTGAGCTGCGCGACCAGGTCGGTGCCGCCGAAGTCACGGGCGTCGGTGCCGGTCGCGTGGGCGGCCAGCACCAGCTGGGCGGTGGCGGCGGGGCCGCCCTCCTTCGCCCAGCCCTGCGCGTGCTTCTCCAGATACGCGACCGCTCCGGCCGCCTTGTCCTTGTGGCCGGAGGCGGCGAGCGCCACGACGGCGTCCGCCGTGTTCCCGAAGTCCGGCTGCGGGTCGGACTCCTCGGCGCCCGGCATCGGCGGCAGGTCCAGGTGGCCCTTCGCCGCGAGCGTCTTCGCCAGGTAGGAGGCGCCGTTCTGCGCGGTCTGCTCGACGGTGAGGCCGGTGCCCGTGTGGCAGGCCGGGGCCTTCACCGCGTTGGAGTTGCCCGCGGCCATGCCCTTGCCCATCGCGCCGATCACGGCGGCGGCCGTGGCGTCCGCGTTGGCGGCGAGCTTGCCGTCCTTGTCCGGCTGGTAGGCGAACGCCCCGCCGTCCGCGCCCCCGCAGGGGAGCGCGAAGCTCTGGAGCGCGGTGTACGGGGTCTTGTCGTCCTCCGTCGTGACATCGGCCAGCGGCACACCCGCCCGGGCCAGCGCGCCGGTCACCACCGCGGTGGAGTTGGCGTCGCTCGGGCTGCCCGGGTTGTAGCCCCAGCCGCCGTCGGGGTTCTGCACGGACTTCAGCCAGCTGACCCCGTTGTCCACGGTCTCCCGGTGCACGGCCAGTTCCACCAGCGCCTGCACCGCCGCCGCCGTGGCGTTGGTGTCGGCCACCGTCTTCGCGTCGCAGGGCACGGACGCGTCGCGGTAGGAGGGGAAGGCTCCGCTCGCGCACTGCTGGCCCACGAGCCAGTCGACCGCCTTCGTGGCGGGCGTGACCAGCTCGACCCGCTGGGCGAGGAAGGCCAGCGACTGGCGCCACACCCCGTCGTACGTCGGGTCCTTGGTGCCGTACAGCCCGTCCGGAAGGTCCGGCGTGGACGGGGACGGTGACGGACTCGGCGCGGCGGCCGCCACCGGGGCGGCCGCTCCACAGAGCACGGCGGTGATCGCGAGCGCTGCCGCGCGGCGGCGTACGGACATGGCGGGCCGGGCCTCTCGAATGGGGTTTCCGCTGCCCGAGCGGAGCCGAGCACGCGGGGAAGGGTCGGCGCCGGATTCGCACCGGCTTCCCCCTGTACGGGCGTGATGAAGACCAGCTCACTCTACCGGGGTGCCCGGGAACCCCTCCGGGCGGAGTGCCGCCCCCGGCTGTGCGAAGGGCCTTCCCAGCAGGTCAGAGCCCATGCGAGACTCCGCCCCGGGGGCCACACGGGCGCGTGCCCGTGGGGGAGGAACGACCGGGGTGGGAAGCATCCAGTGCGCGGGAGCAGAAGAGGTACGGCCGCCGTCGTGGCCGGTTTGATGACGATGACGGCGGGCTGCGGCCTCATGGACGAGAGCGAGAGCACGCCGGCGGCGTCCCGGGAGCCCATCGTGCCGTTCACCAGGGACACGGTGGCCGGAGAGATAGAGGCCGTCGCCCGCAACGGAGGGCTCCCGGACGGGGACACCTCCACGGACGGACTGCCGAAGGGCGCTTGGCACACCTGTGTCGCGCCCTGGTGGGGCGAGGCGCCGGCGGCGGGTGCCGCCGACGCCTTCGACACGGCGGTGCGCAAGCTGCGGCAGCAGGACTGGGAGATCGTCTCCAGCCACGCCGAGCAGGACGTCACCTACCGCACCCTCGCCAAGCGGGGCTGGAAGCTCTACGCCCGCCACTACACGACCGAGACCGCGGGCCCCGAGCAGCTCGTGTCCCTCACCGCCGTCGAGGACGGCTGCGAGCTGCCCGAGGACATCAGGGGCGGTTACGAGGACCCGGCCTGACAGCCGGAGTCGGCGATCACGAAGTGGCCGGCCGGTGACTCCCGGAGCGTGTGGGTGACGAAGACGTTGTACAGCCCCATGTCCTGCTCCGAGCCGTTCGCGTAGGCATGGCCGCCCGTGGTGTGCGCCCGGCCGGCCGTGACATGCGCGTAGTTCGTCGCCGTGAAGCACTTCGCGGGGGCCGCACCGCCCGACGTCGTCGCGGTCACGGCGGCCGACGCCGCACCCACGGTGCCTGTGGAGCCGACGGCCGCCACCGTGTAGCGGTAGGCGGTGCCGGCGGTCAGCCCGGTTTCGGTGAAGGACGCCGACGCCGGCGTGGCCACCTTCGCGCCGTTCCGGTACACCGCGTACGAGGCGGCGCCCGTGACCGCGCTCCACGACAGCGACACGGTGCTGTCCGTGACCCCGGTGACCGTCAGGCCCGAGGGCGCGGGCAGCCCGTCCCCGCCGCCCGGAGCGCCCTGGTCCAGTCCCCAGAACACACCCGTGTGGTACGTCGAGCAGAGGGTGTTCAGGAAGTACGCGCCCGCCGAACCGCACTGGTCGGCGCCCGAGCCGGGACCCACCGGCAGGCCGTGCCCCATGCCCGCCACCGAGAACGTCTCCACGGCGGGCCGCCCCGACGCGTCGTCGTAGACGCTCCTGGTGGTGCTGCCCGGCAGGCTCTCGGTGCTGGACGGGGTCTGGCCGATGCCCCAGACGTCGGTCCACTGGTCGCGCAGCGCCGTCGCGTTGGCCGGGTAGACCGTGTAGTCCGACGTCCCCTGCCAGATCGCGACCCGGGGCCATGGGCCGGTCCAGCCCGGGTGGGAGGCACGGACCTTGTCGCCCCACTGCGCGGGCGTCAGCTTCTGCGGCCCCGTCTGGCAGCCCGACGCGGCGGCCTGGCTGGTGGCGCACTGGGCGGGCAGCCCGGAGGCCACGGACCCGCCCGCGAAGACGTCCGGATAGGCGGCCAGCAGATCGGCGGTCATCCCGCCGCCCGCGGAGAGCCCGGTGACGTACACCCGGCGGCCGTCGGAGCCGTACGTCTGCTTCGCGTATTCGACCATCTGTACGATCGACGCGGCCTCGCCCAGGCCCCGGGTGCTCTCGTTCCGGTCGAACCAGCCGAAGCAGGACAGCGCGTTGTTCGCCGACGTGGTCTGCGGGAAGACGACGTCGAAGCCCCACAGATCGGCGTACTTGGGCCAGCCCGAGTTGCTGTAGTACGCGTTGGCCGTCTGGGTGCAGCCGTGCAGCGCGACGACGAGCGGGGCACCCGCCGCCACGGTGTCGGGGGTGTAGGCGAACATCTGGAGATTGCCGGGGTTCGAGCCGAAGCCGGTGACCTGCACGAGCCCGGCCGCCGCCGGGGCCGCGGGGGCGGCGACGGCGGAGACCGGGTGGGCGGTCAGCAGGGCGAGCACACAGACGGCGGCGGAGGCGACGCGCCGGAACAGGCGTCGCGGGATCGGTGGGCGCACGGTGGGGCCTCCTCATCGGACGTGCGGGACGGACGTACGGATGCTGCCGGAACCTATGGGCGGGGGGCCGGGCCGCCCATGTGGCAGGCGGACACCCGCCGCGCACCGCTGTGTGCGGCGCTCCCCTTGCGCCCGCACCGGGCCCCGGGCCCGCGGGCGGCGGCCGACGGCTCGGGGCCGCACGCTGCGGGGACCGGCCCGTGGCGGGGGCCCGCACCATGTACGCCGGCACCATGCGGCTGCCCCAGGGTGTGTGCACCGACCCCGTGTGATGCGGACGGTGACGTCCTTACGGTGACGCCCATGCAGACTTCCCTGACCCCCGGGCACGCCCCCCTCGCCCCCTCCGCGCTCGCCGGACGCACCGCCCTGGTCACCGGTGCGGCCAGCGGCATCGGACTGGCCTGCGCCGAGGCGCTCGCCGCCGCCGGCGCCCATGTGCACGTGGTGGACAAGACCGGCGACGCCGCCAAGAGCCTGGCGGAACGGATCGGCGGAACGGCCTGGGTCGCCGACCTCTCCGTGGCCGAGGCGGTCGACTCGCTGCCCGCCGACGCGGACATCGTGGTCAACAACGCGGGGCTCCAGCACGTGGCGCCCGTGCACGAGTTCCCGCCGGACCGCTTCCAGCTGATCCACCGCGTCATGGTGGAAGCGCCGTTCCGCATCTTGCGCCGCACGCTCCCCGGCATGTACGAACGCGGCTGGGGCCGCGTGGTCAACATCTCGTCCGTGCACGGGCTGCGCGCCAGCCCCTACAAGTCGGCCTACGTCTCGGCCAAGCACGCACTGGAGGGGCTCAGCAAAGTGGTCGCACTCGAAGCGGCGCCGCACGGCGTGACGAGCAACTGCGTCAGCCCCGGCTATGTCCGTACGCCCCTGGTCGAGGACCAGATCGCGGACCAGGCCCGCAGCCACGGCATCTCCGAGCAGGAGGTGGTGGGCCGGGTGCTGCTGGAGCGCAGCGCGCTGAAGTCGCTGATCGAGCCCGGTGACGTGGCCGGTGCCGTCCTGTGGCTGTGCGGGCCCGGCACGGCGCACATCACCGGAAGCTCCCTCACGATGGACGGCGGCTGGACCGCCAACTGACCACCCGCCGCCCCTGGAAGAACGATGGCCGCCCATGTCTGAACCCCGCCCCTCCGCCGCGCCCCTCCTGGCCCGCCTCCTCGACCTGCTGGCCGACGACGCCCCGGCCGAGGAGCTGGGCGCCGTCACCTCCGAGGCCAGGGCCGCGGGCGTGCCCGCCGGCGAACTGGCCGAGGTGGAGCGGGCCGCCGCGACCGCGCTGCGGATCAGGGGCGCCCTGCGCCAGCACCGGCGCAGGGAACTCCAGCTGACCGCCCTCTTCGACACGGCGGGCGACCTGGCGGCCTCCAGGGACCTGGACGACGTGCTGAAGGCGATCGTGCGGCGGGCCAGGATGCTGCTGGGCACCGACACCGCCTATCTGACGCTCCCCGACGAGGAGGCCGGGGACACCTACATGCGGGTCACCGACGGATCGGTGTCCGTGCTCTTCCAGCGGCTCCGTCTCGAACTGGGCGAAGGGCTCGGCGGACTCGTCGCGCAGACCGCCAGCCCCTACGCGACCCCCGACTACCGCACCGACGAACGCTTCCACCACACCCGCAACATCAACGCCGGTGTGCTGGACGAGGGGCTCGTCGCGATCCTGGGCGTCCCCCTGCTGCTCGGCTCCAGCCGGGGCGGGGCCGGAAAGGTCATCGGCGTCCTCTTCGCCGCCGACCGCGCCGCGCGGGTCTTCAGCCCCGACGAGGTGGCCCTGCTCTGCTCCCTCGCCGCGCACGCCGCCATCGCGATCGACACCGCCCGCGCCCTGGACGACACCCGGACCGCCCTCGCGGGTCTCGCCGGCGCCAACGCCGAACTCGCCGAGGCCAACGCCGCCGTACGCGCGCACTCGGCCGCCATGCAGCGCGCCGAGGAGGCCCACGACCGGCTCACCGACCTGGTGCTGCGCGGCGGGGACGTGAAGGACGTCGCCGTGTCCGTCGCCGGGCTGCTCGACAGCCCCCTGACCATCCACGATCCCGGCGGGCGCCCGCTGGCCGCCGTACGGCCCGACGGCTCCGCCTTCGCCGCCGACAGCATGGACGCCGGGTGGCTCGTGGGGACCGCCGAGGAGTCCCGGCAGGGGGCGCGCGCGGTGCGCCGCGACGGGCGGTGGATCTGCGCCGTCCTCGCCGGTCAGGAGCTCCTCGCCAGTCTCGTCCTGCACCGGCCGGACCGGCTCGACGACTCCGACCGCAGGCTCTTCGAACGCGCCGCCGTCGTCACCGGACTGCTCCTGCTGCTGCGCCGCACGGTCGCCGAGACCGAGAACCGGATACGGGGCGAGCTGATCAGCGATCTCCTCGGCGACCCGGAACGCGACCCGGCGGGGCTCGCCGAGCGGGGCCGCAGACTCGGCATCGACCTGGACCGGCCGCATCTGCTGCTGGTGGCGGAGGCGGCGGCCCGCGAGAAGCTCGGCGGCGCCGCCCTGCGCTATCTGTTCGGCGGAGACATCCACGGGGTGAGCGCCGAACACGCCGGCACCGTCGTGCTGCTGATCGACTGCGGCGCCCCGGGCCCCGCCTCCTCGGCCGGGGACGCCGCCCGCGCCGCGGCGGCGCAGCTCGGCCACCTCGTCCAGGCGCCCGTGACCGTCGCCGGCACGGGCCCGGCGCGCGGCGCCCGCGAACTGGCCGCCGCCTACACGGAGGCCGCACGCTGTCTGCGCGCCATGCGGGTGCTGGGGCGCGAGGGCGAGGGGGCGTGCGTCGACGAACTGGGCTTCCTCGGCGTCGTCCTGGGCAACGCCAAGGACGTGGACGGTTTCGTGACGGCCGCCCTGGGACCGCTGCTCCGCTACGACGAGCGGCGCGGCACCCATCTCGTACGGACCCTGCGGGCGTACTTCGGCGCGGGCGGCAGCCTGATACGGGCCAAGGACGAGCTGCACGTCCATGTCAACACCGTCGTGCAGCGCCTCGACCGCATCCAGGTGCTGCTGGGCCGCGACTGGAACGAGCCCGACCGCGCCCTCGAACTCCAGCTCGCCCTGCGTCTGCACCTGCTGGCGGGCGGCCGGGAGGGCTGAGTCCTGCCGGCCGCCCGCGCCCTCAGCGTTCGTCCACGGCCTCCAGCATCGCGCGGACCACCTCACCGGCCCCCTTCTCGCCCGTCAGCACCGTGTAGTGGTTGACGTCGTCGACGCGGACCGCCCGGACCTTCGTGCCGGGCTGCCCCGCCGCCGCGAGCCGGGAATCGTCGTACAGCCCCTGCTCCTCGTTCATCAGCCCCCGCCGCGCCCACAACAGCGTGGCCGGTCCCGGGAGTTCGCGTACGGCCCCGATCACCTCCTCCTGGAAGAGGCCCACTCCGTCCGTGCGGACCGCCTCCAGCCGGCAGCCGGAGCGCAGCCGGGGTTCCTCGCCTGTCAGATCGCGCTGGATGTAGGCGTCCACCTCCGGGGACCAGGCATCGCCCCCGAACGCGGGATGGGCCTGCCAGAAGGAGCGGTAGGCGTCCCGGTCGGTGAAGGTCATCGAGAGCCGGTCCATCGCCGGGCCGATCACGGCGGTGATCAGCTCGTCGGCCGACAGATGCGTGGGAGCGGGGAAGCCGAACCCGCCGTCGACCAGCACCAGTGGGCCGAAGAGCCCCGGATGCCGTACGGCCGCGAGCGCGGCGACGAACGCGCCCATCGAGTGGCCCGCCAGCACCACCCGCTCCTGGCCGAGCGTCTCGGCGAGCGCGGCCGTGTCGTCGGCGTGGACCCCGATGCCGTACGGGCCGGGCAGCCCCGAACTCCCCGCCCGGCCGCGCAGATCCGGGGCGACCAGGGTGACCCGGCCGTCCAGCAGCCGGGCCACCGCGCCCCAGGAGAGCGCGTTGGCCGTGATGCCGTGCAGGGCGACGACCACCGGCGCGCCGGGCTCCCGGGCGGGCCAGCGCAGCGCCGCCAGCTCGCCTCCCGCGACCGGGACTCGTATCTCCTCGTACGGGTTCATCGCTTCTCCTCACGGGCGCGGCGCAGGCGGGACGGCAGCCGGGCCAGGCCGCCGGGCAGCAGGTGTACCACGGCCACGAACAGCACCCCGAGCAGGAACAGCGGCTGCGAGAGCGGCACGCGCAGCACCGCGGGCAGATCGGCCACCGCCCCCGATCCGGCGAGGTCGCCGAGCCGGTGGTCGGCCCAGGTGTAGAGGATGCCGCCGACCATCGGGCCCCAGCGGGTGCCCGATCCGCCGAGCACCACCATCACCAGCAGCGACAGGGTGAAGTCCGAGGTCGTCGTCTGGGGGGTCGAGCCGCCGGTGAGCAGCAGATGGACGAGGCCGCCGACCGCCGCCAGCGCACCGGCGAGGACGAAGGCCGTCAGCTTGAACCCGTACGGCTTCAGGCCGAGCACCTCGACCCGGCGCTCGTTCTCCTTGATGCCCTCCCAGACCCGGCCGGTGGGGGAGCGGACCGCCCAGTGGACGACGCCGAGGGTGAGGACCAGATAGGCGAGCGCGATCCAGTACAGGTTCGCGGTGTGGTCGATGCCCACGAGCCACGAGGGCAGCAGGTCCGCGGGGGCGGCCCGGCCCTCCTCGCCGCCGGTGAGACCGCCCGGGTTGCGGGAGACCAGGATCGAGCCGGCCTGCGCGAAGGCCAGCGTCACCATGGAGAAGCCGATGCCGGTGACGCGCAGGCTCACCGAGCCGAGCACCAGGGCGAGCGCGGTGCCGAAGCACAGCCCGAGGACCGCGGCCACGGCGAAGGGCAGGCCCGCCTCCAGCAGGAGTGTGTTGGTGGCGTAGCTGCCCGCCGCGAAGTACAGGGCGTGGCCGAAGGAGAGCAGTCCGGTGCGGCCCAGGAGCAGGTCGTAGCCGGTGGCCAGGGCGCCGAACAGCAGGCAGGTGGCCAGCAGTTGCAGGCTCCCCGGGCTCCCGACCGGGCCGTCGAGCAGCCCCGGGACCGGCAGCGCGCTGTACGGCGCGACGACCAGGAGCAGCAGGACGGCGGCGGGCCACCAGCGCAGCAGCCGGGGCCCGCTCCGTCCGGGCGGGGTGGTGACCGCGGTGGGTGCGGGTGTGGTGGCGGTGCTCACGCGAGCCTCCCGGTCAGTCCGCGCGGCCGGACGAGCAGCAGCGCGGCGAGCAGGACGACGACGGCCAGGTCGCCGAGGCCCGCTGCGGTGTAGTAGTTGGCGAACTGCTGGACGAGGCCGATCACGACGGCCGCCACCGCGGCGCCGGTCACCGACCCCATGCCTCCGGTGACCACGACGACGAACGCGAAGATCAGCAGCGAGGTGCCCTGCCGGGGGTCGACGGAGCCGAAGTACAGCCCGCCGAGCGCCCCGCCCAGCGCGGCGGCGCAGCCGCCGATCGCGAAGACCAGCGTGAACGCCGTACGGACGTCGATGCCCAGCGCCGTCACCATGGCCCGGTCCTCGACACCCGCCCGCACGACCAGGCCGTGCCGGGTCCTGCCGAGGAACACGCGCAGCGCGACGAGGACGACGACCGCGGCCGCGATCAGCACCAGCCGGTTGACCGGCACCTCCGCGCCCAGCAGCCCGAAGGTGCCGGACAGCGCCCCGGGGCCGGGGAAGGTCCGGGCGTCCGAGCCCCAGATGCCGGACAGCAGCGCGGGCACGGCCAGCCCCACCCCGACCGTGGCGAGCACCTGCTCGCGCGGCCGGGTGTACAGCGGGCGTACGACGGCCAGTTCCAGCACCACGGCGGCCAGCGTGCCCACCGCCGTACCGAACAGGACGGCCAGCGCGAAGCCCCAGCCGCCCGGCCCGGCGCCCGGCAGATGGCCGGAGGCCGCCCACCAGGTGGCGTACGCGCCGATGGAGAGCAGCGCCCCGTGGGCGAAGTTGAGCACGTCCATCAGGCCGAAGATCAGCGAGAGCCCCGACGCGACGAGGAAGTAGAGCGCCCCCAGACCGAGTCCGGTCATGGTGAGCAGCACGATGGTGGACATCAGGAATCCGCCTCCGCGGTGTGTGGGGCGAGCGGGCCCCGGCCCACGCCGAGCAGCCTGCGGGTGGCCTCGGCGTCGCCCAGCAGCCCGGCCGCGTCGCCCTGGTGGGCCGTCCGTCCGTCGGCGAGCACCACGCAGTGCTCGGCGAGCCGGCGCACGACGGCGAGATTCTGTTCGACGAGCAGGACGGGCACCGCCTCCGCGGCGCGCTCCAGCACCTGGGCCACCTCGGTGACCACCTTGGGGGCCAGGCCCTTGGTGGGCTCGTCGGCGATGATCAGCCGGTTGCCGTTGAGCAGGGTGCGCCCGATGGCCACCATCTGCTGCTGGCCGCCGGAGAGCGTCCCGGCCAACTGCCGCTCGCGGCGCTTGAGTTCGGGGAAGAGCTCATGGACCAGGCCGTAGGCGGGACCCTCCGCGCCACGGCGCTCGGCCAGGCGCAGGTTCTCCGCGACGGTGAGGCCCGCGAAGATCCCCCGGTCCTCGGGGGCGTACCCGATGCCCCGGCGGACCAGGGTGTGCGTGGGCAGGCCCACGGTCTCCTCGCCGTCGAGCAGCACGCTCCCGGCGCGCGGGACGAGGCCGAGCACGCCGCGCACGGTCGTGGTCTTCCCCGCGCCGTTGCGGCCGAGGAGCGCGGTCACGCCGTGGCGGGCCACGTCGAGGTCCACGCCGTGCAGGATGTGCCGCCCGCCGATCAGGACGCGCAGGTCCCGTACGACGAGCAGGGCGGGCGCGGTCACAGCCCCTCCCCGAGATAGGCCTGCTGGACGACGGGGTCGGCGGTCACCGCGCCCGGGGTGTCCAGGGCGAGGAGGCGGCCGTGGTGCATCACGGCCAGCCGGTCGGCGAGACCCAGCAGGACGTCCATGTGGTGCTCGACCATCAGCACGGTGCGGCCCTCGTCCCGGTGCAGGGAGCGGATCAGCTCGGTCAGGGCCGGGACCTCCTCGGCGCTCACCCCGGCCATCGGCTCGTCGAGCAGCATCAGCCGGGGCTCGCCCACCAGCAGCACCGCGAGCTCCAGCTTGCGCTTCTCGCCGTGCGAGAGCTCCGCGGCCGTCGCCCCGGCGCGATGGCCGAGCCCGGTGCGCTCCAGCACGCCGTCCACCTCGGCGGCGTACGGGGAAGCCCGCCGCCAGAGCCGGTGCGAGCCGCCGTGCCGCGCCTGGGCGGCCAGCCGGACGTGCTCGGCCACGGTCATCGCCGGCCAGAGGCTGGAGGTCTGGAACGTCCGGCCGATCCCGCGCCGCGCACGGGTGTGCACGGGCAGACCGGTCAGCTCCGCGCCGTCCAGCGCGAGGGTGCCCGAGGTGGGCCGGACGATCCCGCTGATCAGATTGAACAGGGAGGTCTTCCCCGCCCCGTTGGGGCCGATGAAGGCGAGGAACTCGCCCTCGCGGACATCGACGGTGACGTCCTCGACGATGGCCGCCCCGCCGACGCGCCACCCCAGTCGGTCCAGCCGGAGCACGGGGGTGCCGGTGAGCGCCCCCTCGCCCCGCGCCGTCGTGGTGCCGGATGCGGTCATGGGTCAGCCCGCCGAGGGCTTCTCGGGCGGTGCGACCGCGTCGCCGGGCTCCGTGCTCACCAGCTCGGGTTCGGCGGCGGCGCCCGCGCCGTTGAGCCTGGCCACGAACATCGGCTGCACCAGCGCGTGGTCCCCGGCGCGGACCTGCTGGGCGCCCTTCACCCCGTCGAAGCTCCAGCCCTCCAGGGCCTTCACCATGGCGGCGGTGTCGGTGGCACCGCCCTCCTCGACGGCCCGCACGATCATCTGCGCCGCGGTGAAGCCGTCGGTGCTGAACAGGTCGGGCGTGCCGCCCGCCTTCCCGACACCGGCGATCATGGCCTTCTCCACGGCGTTGCCGCCGCCCGCGCCGGGGAAGTAGTGCGCGAGGAAGGAGACCTTCGCACCCGCCGCCCCGAACACCGGGTACGAGGCCGTCCCCGCCAGCCCGGTGACGACCTTGCCGGCGCTCAGCACCCCCTGCTGGTCCAGCGCGGTCCACAGGGCGGGGGCGGTCGCGCCGGCCCAGGCGACGAAGACCAGATCGGGACCGCCCGCCTTGACCTGCCGGGCGAAGGGCGTCAGGTCCGTGGCGCTCGGCGGGGCCAGCACCGAGCCCACCTCCGCCCCCTCGGCGCCCAGGACCGCCTTGACGGCCGCCACGTTGGCCTGGCCGAAGGTGGAGTCCTGCGCGAGGACGGTGACCTTCTTGCCCTTCGGGTCGCCGAGCATGGTGCCCGCCGTGAGGATGTCCTGGTAGGACTGCCTGCCGGAGCGGAAGGTGTACGTGTTGATCCCGGTCACCGCGTCCGTGGCGGCCGGGCCGCTGACGTACAGCACCTTGTTCTGGGCGGCCAGCGGGGCCATCTGGAGGGCGACCCCGGAGTCGGTGGTGCCCGCCAGCACCTTGTAGCCCTTGCCGATCAGGTTCTTCGCGGCGGAGACCGCCTTGCCGGGGTCGCCCGCGTCGTCCTGCTCGGTGACCTCGATGGGGTGGCCGCCCGCCTCGTTGGTGCCCTTCGTGGCGTAGTCGAGGCCGGCCATGAACCCGTCGCGGTACTGCTTCCCGTACGCGGCGAGCAGCCCCGTGCGGGAGTAGACGAGGCCCACCTTCACCGCCTCGTCGCCGCCCTTGCCGGAGTCGGAGCCGCTGCCCGCCTGGCCGGCGGCGGTGCAGCCGGCCAGCAGGAGGGCGGCGGCGCCGAGCGCGGCCGAGGTCAGGGTTCTTCTTCGGGCGGTTCCTACGGCTCTGCGACGCATGGTGACCGGCTCCTCGGCGTGGTTCGGGTGATGTCGGCCGAACCGTACGAACACCGTGGCGCCGTCGATATGGTGCAGGAAGCCTCACCTGGACGGATGCCGGTGTGGGCGCCGCACATGGGCACGCCAGGGGGGTGCCGCCGCGAGGGGGGTCAGGCCTCGCCCGCGGAGGGGCGGATCAGCCTGCGGGGAGGCGGATCAGCCTGCGGGGAGGCGGATCACCTTGCGGGGAGGCGGATCACCTTGCGGGGAGGCGGATCAGCCCGCACACCGTCTCGATGTCCCGCTTCACCTGTGCGATCGACTCACGCCCCGACAGCCAGGTGACCAGCGCGGAGTGCCAGGTGTGCTCGATGACGCGGACCACGGACAGCTGCTCCCGGGTGGGCTCCTCCACCCCCATCGCCTCCAGGACGATCGTCGTGGTCAGCCGCGACACGGCGTCCACCTCGGCGCTCACCCCCCGGTCGGCGAAGGTCAGGGCCCGCACCATGGCGTCCGCCAGATGGGGATCGCGCTGGAGCGCCCGGAAGGCCCGCATCAGGGTCTCCGCGACCCGCTGGGCGGGGTCGTCCCCGGCGGGCGGGTTCCTGCGGAGCGTGACGTGCAGCCGCTGGAGCTGGTCGTGCATGACCGCGACCAGCAGATGGATCTTGGAGGGGAAGTAGCGGTACAGCGTGCCCAGGGCGACCCCGGCGGCTTCCGCCACCTCGCGCATCTGCACGGCCTCGAAGCCGCCCCGCCCGGCGAGCTGGACGCCGGCCTGGAGGATGCGGCGGCGGCGGGCCTCCTGGCGTTCCGTCAGGGGCTGCACCGCGGGCCTGGCTTCCGCTGTCATCTGTCCCCATTCGAAAAGGGAGAACCGGTTCCCTGCCCGGCCGGGCGCCCGGCTCGGGGCGCGCACAGCATGCCAGGGCGTCCGTCGTGGCGCGAATCACCTGATCCGGCCGTCACGTCGACGCTACCTGCCGGTAGATTCGGTCCGTGTTGAACGAACGAGTCTGAAACTTGTTCTAGATTAGCGCGACCGGTTACGCTCCGGCGAAAACGCAGTGAGAAGGGGGCCGAGTGTGACCGCTGAGGCCATAGAGACGGGCCCCTTCGCGGGCGGCAGTGCGTCGGGCACCGACGGTGACCGGCCGTTGCGCATCGCACTCCTGACCTACAAGGGCAACCCCTTCTGCGGCGGCCAGGGCGTCTACGTCCGCCACCTGGGCCGCGAGCTGGCCCGGCTGGGCCACAGCGTCGAGGTCATCGGAGCCCAGCCCTACCCGGTGCTCGACGAGGGCGTCCCGCTCACCGAACTGCCGAGCCTGGACCTCTACCGCCAGCCCGACCCGTTCCGCACTCCGAAGCGCGGCGAGTACCGCGACTGGATCGACCTCGCCGAGGTCGCCACCATGTGGACCGGCGGCTTCCCCGAACCCTTCACCTTCAGCATGCGGGCCCGGCGCCATCTCCTCGCCAGGCGCGGTGACTTCGACGTCGTGCACGACAACCAGACGCTCGGCTACGGCCTGCTCGGGGACCTCGGCGCTCCCCTCGTCACCACGATCCACCACCCGATCACCGTGGACCGCCAACTCGACCTGGACGCCGCAGAGTCGAGGCGCCGCCGGCTCTCCGTGCGCCGCTGGTACGGCTTCACCCGCATGCAGCGGCGCGTGGCCCGCCGGCTGCCGTCCGTCCTCACCGTCTCCGGCTCCTCCCAGCAGGAGATCACCGAGCACCTCGGGGTGCGCCGCGACCGTATCCAGGTCGTGCACATCGGAGCCGACACCGACCTCTGGTCGCCGGACCCCTCGGTCGCCGAGGTGCCCGGCCGGATTGTCACCACCTCCAGCGCGGACGTCCCGCTCAAGGGCCTCGTCCACCTGGTGGAGGCACTCGCCAAGCTCCGCACCGAGAACCCCGCCGCCCATCTCGTGGTCGTCGGCAAGCGGGCCGAGCGCGGCCCCGTCGCCCAGGCCATCGAGCGGTACGGACTCCAGGACGCCGTCGAGTTCGTCAAGGGCATCAGCGACGCCGAGCTCGTCGACCTGGTCCGCAGCGCCCAGGTCTCCTGCGTCCCCTCGCTGTACGAGGGCTTCTCGCTCCCCGCCGCCGAGGCCATGGCCACCGGGACACCGCTGGTGGCCACCACCGGCGGCGCGATCCCCGAGGTCGCGGGGCCCGACGGCGAGACCTGCCTCGCCGTGCCGCCCGGCGACGCGGGCGCCCTGGCCGCCGCCCTCGGCCGGCTCCTCGGCGACCCCGCACTCCGCGCCCGCCTCGGCGAGGCCGGCCGCGCCCGGGTCCTGGCGAACTTCACCTGGGCCAGGGCGGCCCTCGGTACCGTCGAGCTCTACCGCCGGTCGATCGCCGCCCGGGCAGCCCGCAGGTGACCGCCCCCATGGCCACCGGAACCCGTACCTCCGACCTCGAAGGCAGGCCCCCGTGCTGACCGTCGACTTCACCCGCTTCCCGCTCGCCGCAGGCGACCGAGTGCTCGATCTGGGCTGCGGCGCCGGCCGGCACGCCTTCGAGTGCTACCGGCGCGGTGCCCAGGTGGTGGCCCTCGACCAGAACGGCGAGGAGATCCGCGAGGTCGCCAAGTGGTTCGCCGCGATGAAGGAGGCCGGCGAGGCGCCCGCGGGCGCGACCGCCACCGCGATGGAGGGCGACGCGCTCAACCTGCCCTTCCCCGACGCCTCCTTCGACGTCGTGATCATCTCCGAGGTCATGGAGCACATCCCGGACGACAAGGGCGTGCTCGCCGAGATGGTCCGCGTGCTGAAGCCCGGCGGCCGGATCGCGATCACCGTGCCCCGCTACGGCCCCGAGAAGGTCTGCTGGACGCTCTCCGACGCGTACCACGAGGTCGAGGGCGGCCACATCCGCATCTACAAGGCCGACGAGCTCCTCGGCAAGATCCGCGAGGCCGGGCTCAAGCCCTACGGCACCCACCACGCCCACGCGCTGCACAGCCCCTACTGGTGGCTGAAGTGCGCTTTCGGGGTGGACAACGACAAGGCGCTCCCGGTGCGCGCCTACCACAAGCTGCTGGTCTGGGACATCATGAAGAAGCCCCTGGCCACCCGGGTCGCCGAGCAGCTGCTCAACCCGGTCGTCGGCAAGAGCTTCGTGGCCTACGCGACCAAGCCGCACCTGCCCAAGGCCGAGGCGTGAGCACGCCCGAGCGGACCGAACACCTCGTCCTGCCGGGCGTCCTCACCGCCGAGCAGGCCGCGGAGACCGTGGCCGCGCTCCTCGCCGTGCAGTGCGAGGACGGGGCGCTGCCCTGGTTCCGGGGCCACCACCTCGACCCGTGGGACCACACCGAGGCCGCGATGGCGCTGGACGCGGCCGGGGAGCACGAGGCCGCCGCCCGTGCCTACGCCTGGCTGGCCCGCCACCAGAACGAGGACGGCTCCTGGTACGCCGCCTACCACGACGGCGACCCGGACCGGCCCACCGACCTGGGGCGCGAGACCAACTTCTGCGCCTACGTCGCCGTCGGAGTCTGGCACCACTACCTCGCCACGGGCGACGACGCCTTCGTCGACCGGATGTGGCCCACGGTCTACGCCGCGATCGAGTTCGTGCTGCGGCTCCAGCAGCCCGGCGGCCAGATCGGCTGGAAGCGCGAACCCGACGGCACTCCCGTCACCGACGCCCTGCTGACCGGCTCCTCCTCGATCCACCAGGCGCTGCGCTGCGCGCTCGCCCTGGCGGAACAGCGCGAGGAACCGCAGCCCGACTGGGAGTTGGCGGCCGGTGCGCTCGGCCACGCGATCCGCAGCCACCCCGAACGCTTCCTGGACAAGAGCCGCTACTCGATGGACTGGTACTACCCGGTCCTCGGCGGCGCGGTCACCGGCGCCGAAGCGACCCGCCGGATCGAGGAGGGCTGGGACAGCTTCGTGGTCCCCGGCCTCGGCGTGCGCTGCGTGCTCCCCAACCCCTGGGTCACGGGCGGCGAGAGCTGCGAACTGGCCCTCGCGCTCTGGGTGACGGGGGAGTCGGACCGGGCCCTGGAGATCCTGCAGTCCGTCCAGCACCTGCGCGCCGAGGGCGGCCTGTACTGGACGGGGTACGTCTTCGAGGGCGAGAGGGCCATATGGCCCGAGGAGCTCACCACCTGGACGGCGGGTTCCCTGCTGCTCGCGGTGGCCGCGCTCGGGGGGGACGAGGCGACCACCGCGGTCTTCGGCGGCGAACGGCTGCCGGTGGGACTGGAGCCGGACTGCTGCCGCCAGGAGACGGCCGGCTAGTGCGGGCAGGCCTTAGTGGCGGCGGACCCGGCCCGCGATGGCGTGACCGATGAACAGATAGACGACTGCGGCGAGACCGTAGCCGGTGACGACACGAGCCCACGCTTCGTCGAAGGTGAACAGGTCGTACGACCATCCGGCGAGCCAGCGCGCCGAGTCCTGGACCCACTGGACCAGGTCGTTGCCCCGGTTGGCGTCGAGCAGGTACATCAGGATCCACAGGATGATGATGAATGCCATGATGTCCGCGACGACGGCTATGACACGTGCGGCGGTACTGCTTCCTGAGCCTGTTCTGGGAGACATGCTCTCCGGATTGCCGCTTTACCGAGGGTGAAACCCGTCCGGCGTGCACCGGGTGGCGCCCGTCTCCCGCACGGGTGAGCCTGGCGAGGAGTGCCGGCTCACGTCACTCACCGTGAAGACCCCGGCCAGGGAGGCCCGTCGTGCCCCGTTCCGTACCGCTCCGCCGGCTCCTGGTGGCACTGCTGCTGTCCTGCACCGTGCTGGCGGGCACCACCGCCTGCGGCGGGGACGACGGCACCACGGTGAGCAGCTCCGCGAGCCCGAGCCCCACGACGTCGGCGCAGAAGCAGAAGTGGGCCAAGACCCGCTTCGTCGCCAACGCGGGACTCGCGGCCGGTGCGGCGTACCAGTGGATCGTGAAGCCCTACCGCGCGGGGACGTTCAAGAAGGGCGCGGACGGTCGGACGTTCGCGATGGTCAAGGCGGGGGCGGCGGGCGCCTTCGCGTACAACCGCCTCAAGGCCGCGACCGTCAACGCCAAGGGCGACCCGCTGCTGTCGAAGGCCGTCGCGCCGCTGACCGCCGGGATCGAGTCGCTCAAGGACGTGGCGGCCAGAATGGGCAAGGGTGATCTGGCCGCCGGGGACGTGGGGGCGTTCGAGAGCGTCATCAACAGCGTCAAGGAGGCCGGGAAGAGCGCGGGTGCCGAGGTGACGAACAAGGTGCCCTCCACCTCCCAGCTCACCGGATAACCAGCTGAAGCGTCCTCCCGGGGCCGCATAGGGTGCCGGGATGACTCTCCTTGCGCACACCCGCTACTGCGACGAGATCCTCGCCCAGACCGCCGAGTTGGGGGAGCTCCTGACAGGCGCCGACCTGACCCGCAGGGTCCCCACATGCCCCGACTGGACCCTGCGCGAGCTCGTCGTGCATGTCGGCGGCGCGCACCGCTGGGTCGGTGAGATCGTCCGCCGCCGGGCCGCCGACGACGTCCCCGAGGACCAGGTGCCGGACGCCGGGGGCCCGGAGGGCGACGACACCGGCGCCCTGCGCGCCTGGCTGCTCGCGGGGGCCGACGCGACGGTGGAGGCCCTGCGCGAGGCGGGGCCCGACACCGAGGTGTGGACCTGGGCGTGGGAGCGCCGGACCGCGTTCTGGGCCCGGCGGATGGCCCACGAGACCGCCGTCCACCGCGCGGACGCCGCCCTCGCCGCGGGGACGGACTACACGGTCGCGGCCGACCTGGCCGCCGACACCGTCACGGAGTGGCTCCAGATCGTCGCGTACGCCCAGGAGGAGGGCGACCCCGAGGCGGCCGAACTGCGCGGCGGCGGACGGTCGTTGCATCTGCACGCCACGGACGCACTCGGGGCGGAGTGGCTGATCGAGTTCCGCGACGAGGGCTTCACGTGGCGTCACGCGCACGAGAAGGCGACGGTGGCACTGCGCGGTCCGGTGACCGAGCTGATGCTGGCGTTCAACCGCAGGCAGAAGCCGGACGAGGGCGGTCTGGAGGTCCTGGGGGACCGGGAGCTGTTGGACTTCTGGCTGGACAGGTCGTCCTTCGGCTGAGCTGCTGCCCCGGCCTCCCCGGACACACGAAAGCGGCCCCCGCCCGTCCGGGCAGGGGCCGCTCGTCGTGCGGGGACGTCAGCCGCGCTGGATGCCCGTGGTGTCCTGGAGCACACCGCGACGGCCGTCCTGCGTCTGGGCGATGAGCCCGGGACCACGCTGCTCGACCGCGAGGTACCACGTGCCCGGCGCCAGTTCGGCGATGGGGTTGGGGGCGCCGTCCTCGCCGTACAGCGGACGTGCCACCGGCACCGCGAACCAGAACGGCGTGAAGTCACCGGCCGGTGCTCCGCCGCCCTGGGGCGCCTGCTGCGCCGTCTGCTGGTGCTCCGGCTGACCGGGCTGGGCGCCGTACGGCTGGGGCTGGCCCGGCTGGGCGCCGAAGGTCTGCTGGGCACCGGGGTAGCCGTAACCCTGGCCGGGCTGCTGGCCGTACGGCGGCTGCGCACCCTGCGCCGGGCGCGGGGCGCCGACGAGCGGGGCCTTGAGCGCGGGAACCAGCGGAGTGGCCACCGCACCGCCGGCCAGCACGATCGCGGCCAGCAGACCGAGGATCAGACCGGCACCCGCGTCACCGGCGTCGATGATCGTCCAGAACATCGTCCACAGGGAGTACACGGTGAACGCGGCGCCGAACTGGCCGAGTTCGAAACCGGCCACCTTGCGGCCCGGCATCGCGCGGCTGACGATCAGCAGCGCGGCGCCGATGATGCCGGCGAGGTAGATGCCCATCAGGACGGAGAGCGAGTCCCAGGCGTTCGCGCTGTAGCCCGAGCAGTCCACGCCCGAGGGGCAGTCGAAGCCGGAGAGGTCGAGGAAAGAGGCGATGAACAGCACGACCGCTGCTCCGATCACCACGCCGTCGCCTCGAGTGAGGGAGCGGATATTCACGTGAAGGTCCTTAGTCGGTCGTCTCGTCGGGGCGGTCGTCGCTGCCGCCTGAACGGCGGGTACGGCGCGAAGCTCGGGGGCGGCTCCCCATCGTACGGATGAATCTATCGTCTGCCCGGGCGGGTTGTGCTGCCGCCCGGAACTCGGACTTGATATCCCCCCAATGTCGCCACTGTCACCGCAGAACTACCTCTTCAGATAGCTGCCGATGCCCTCCGCGATCCCGAGAGCGGCCTTCTGGCGCCAGCTCGCACTGGTGAGCAGAGCGGCATCCTCAGGATCACGCATATTGCCGCATTCGATGAACACTTTGGGCACGGTCGACAGATTCAGGCCGCCAAGATCTCCTCGGGTGTCGAGCCCGGTATCCCCGCCGATGTAATTGGAAGGGGCGCTTCCGGTGGTGCGTACGAAATTCCCCGCAATCCGCACCCCCAGTTCACGCGAAGGGGCGACGATCTTCGAGGTGTCCGCGTCGCCGCCGCTCACCGCCGCGGGAAGGATGACGTGGAAACCCCGGTTGCCGGCCGCCGAGCCGTCGGCGTGGACCGAGACGACCGCGTCCGCCCCGGCCTTGTTGCCGATCCGGGCGCGCTCGTCCACGCACGGGCCGAAGGGGCGCTCGCCGTCCTGGGTGAGCACGACCTTCGCGCCCCGCTCCTCCAGCAGGGCGCGCAGCCGCCGGGAGACATCGAGGGTGAACAGGGCCTCCGCGTACCCCGCGTTCGTGGCGGTGCCCGTGGTGTCGCACTCCTTGCGCCCCGTGCCGATGTCCACCTGGCTGTTGATCTCCCGGGTGTGATCGCGGTTGCCGGGATTGTGCCCGGGGTCGATCACCACGGTGCGGCCCGAGAGCGGGCCGCCGGAGGCCGGCTTCGGCCTCGCGGACGTGGCCGCGCCGGAGGGGCTCGTGGCCGAGGGCTCCGGTGCTGGGGGCGAGGCCGGCCCCGGGGACGCGGCCAGGGATGACGCGGGCCGGGGCGCGTCGGCCTTCGCGTCACCGGGAGCCGGCCCGCCGTCGGCCATGCCGCATCCCGTCGCGGTCAGGCAGGCGCAGGCCAGCGCCACGGCAGAGGACACGGGCCCGCGCCACGGGCCCCTGCGCGAGGTGGGGGGAACGAAATCGTCGTAGCGCACGCCGCGATGCTATCCGTGCCCTTCAGATCCCCGGCCCCGTACGCCGCAGTACGCGCAGTGAGTCCGCCACCGAGATCTCGGTGAACGCCCCTGATCCCAGGGCCCGTTGGTGGACGCGGTACGGGGCCTGGCCGCCGTCGGCCGGGTCGGGGAACACATCGTGGATGACCAGCAGCCCGCCGTCGGCGACCTTCGGGGCCCAGCCCTCGTAGTCCCCGTTCGCGTGCTCGTCGGTGTGGCCGCCGTCGATGAAGACCAGGCCGAGCGACCCGCCCCAGACGGCCGCGACCTGCGGCGACCGTCCCACGAGCGCCACCACGTGCTCCTCCAGGCCCGCCCGGTGCAGGGTGCGGCGGAAGGTCGGCAGCGTGTCCATCAGGCCGGTCTCCGGATCGACCACCGAGGGGTCGTGGTACTCCCAGCCGGGCTGCTGCTCCTCGCTGCCCCGGTGGTGGTCGACGGTGAGGGCGGTTACCCCGGCCGCCCGCGCGGCGTCCGCCAGCAGGATCGCGGAGCGCCCGCAGTAGGTGCCGACCTCCAGGAGCGGCATCCCCAGCGCGCCGGCCTCGACGGCGGCGGCGTACAGAGCGAGCCCTTCGTGGACCGGCATGAAGCCCTTGGCGGCCTCGAAGGCGGCGAGAACCTGCGGCTCGGGACGGGCGGGCGACTCGGCGGCCACGGGGTTCCTCCTGGTGGGACGGTGCATCGGACGGCGTCCCATCGTGCCGTACGCCCCCGCGAGACGGATCGGCGGGGGCGTACGGGTGGGTGGGCCCCTGGCAGACCCGCGGGGTCAGGTCAGCAGCTCTGCCAGAGCCGGGTCATGACCCGGACGCCGAAGCGCAGGCCCTCCAGCGGGACGCGCTCGTCCACGCCGTGGAAGAGGCGGCCGTAGTCCAGGTCGTGCGGGAGCTTCAGGACTCCTGGGAGGTGCGGCCGAAGGTCTGCAGGTGAGCCAGCGACCCGTAGCGGTTGACGAGGTTGTCGAACTCCACCGCGTCGTGGAAGTCCAGGGTTCCGGCGCCGAAGGCCTTGGCGACCTCGACGGCGTACCGGGCCGCGGAGGCGATGTCGCTCTCGTGACTCGCGCCCGTCTGGCAGCCCGGCACCGCGGCGGCCGAGGTGACCGCGAGACCGACGACCGGGGCGGCGGTCGCGGTGGCGGGCTGAAGGATCGAATTGATGTGGTGTGCCCCGTTACCGTATGGGGTGATGTCCTGCGTGGTCACCGGGTACGTGACCAACGGCTCACCGGTCACCACCGCGAGGAGCTCGCCGAGCTGCTCGGAGACCCGGAGCACCCAGCCCTCCTTCACGGTGGGCGAGAGGGCCAGGCCCTTGTGGTTGATGATCCGGTTGCCCTTGGTGGTGTCGATGGAGAGCACGGCCTCCATCTCGCCCGTGACCTCGTGCCGGTTCATCGTGGCGATGTCCACCGGCGACCCCATGAACGGCACCGGGTCGTGCGGCTCGGTCGGGGCGCTCGGGCAGATGTGCGTGGCGACGATCACGTCGCCGGGCAGCATGTCACCCCGGCGGCGCATGTCCAGCAGCTTGGCCGCCGTCGCGAGCGCCGAGGCGGCGCCGTCCGCGTCGGAGACGAGTCCGGTCACCTCGGGGCGGGCGCCGACGCCGCCGAGGCGGCCGACCACGCCCAGGGTCCGGGCGCCGCCGCCCACCGTGCGGCCCCGGGAGCCGGGGATGCGGACGAGCACGAAGTCCGTCGACCCCCGGTCGCCGGTGACCGTCGTGACCTGCGCGGACGAGCCCTCGGCCCCGGCGACGGAGTCGAGGTATCCGGCGACCGACTTGCCGGAGACCTGCGGGTCGTCCAGGAGCTCGACGATGTCCAGTACGTACTTGAGCATGGGGGCCTTTCTCGGAGCGGGACACCCGCCCGGCGCTCCTGCGGGGAAGCGCGGGGCGGGGTGCTGGAGCAACATTCGGGATCCGCTACCGTGGAACGCAACTCTTTCCCGTTATCTGCAATTCAGGTCTGAATGGTGAGATGCTGATGGCCGACTTCCCGCTGGACCGCCGCACCCCCACCGGTGCCCTCCAGACCGTCGACCGGGCGCTCCTGGTGCTGCTCGCCTTCGAGCGCACCCGTCCCGACTGGGGTGTCACCGAGGTCGCCGGGGAGTTCGGCTGGGACACGTCGGTCGCCCAGCGCCTGCTGGCCACGCTCGCCGGACGCGGCTTCCTGGTCTCCGACCCGGCCACCCGCCGCTATCGCATCGGCCCCGCCGTGCTCCGGCTCGGCCGGCTCTGGGAGCGCTCGGGATCACTGGAGCTGCTGGCCGCGCCCGTCCTGGAGGAGCTGCGCCGGACCACCGGCGACACCGTCCTCTTCTGCCTCCCCGACAGCTTCCACATGCGGTGCGTGGCGGCCGAGGAGGGCGAGACCGGGCCCCTGCGCTACTACCCGCTGGTCGGTGAGCTCTATCCGGCGCACGCCGGGGCGACCAGCAAGTCCTACTACGCGTATCTGCCCGACGACCAGCGCCACCGGCTCTTCCGGGGCCGTCCCATGGCGCGCTTCACCGACCGCACCGTCACCGATCCCGACCTGCTGGAGCAGGAGTTCCTCAAGGTCCGCGCCCAGGGGTACGCGTGGACCGTCGGCGAGTACGACACCGGGGTCGCGACCGTCGCCGTGCCGGTGTTCCTGGGCCGCGAGCCCTACGGAAGCCTCAGTCTCGGCGGCGGCGAGGACCGCTTCGGGGGAGCGCCCGACGACCGGCTCGAAGCGCTGCGGCACGCCGCCCAGTTGCTGGAGCAGCGGCTCACCCACCCGCCCCAGCGGCCCAGGTCCCGCGCGGGACGCCCCCGGGGCGCCTGACCCTGCCCGTGCACCGTCCGCTCCGGCATCCGAGCGCCACCGCCGGTTCCCTCCGCACAAGGAACATCCGTGAATCTGCTGCTGCTCTCCAACTCCACCCAGTACGACCGCGGTTATCTGGAACACGCGCTGGACACCGTCACCGCGTTCCTCCCGCCGAACGCCCGGCTCGCCTTCGTGCCGTACGCACTGGCCGACCACGACGCGTACACGGCGCGCGTCCGGGGCGCCCTGGAGGCGGCCGGGATCGATGTGCGCGGCGTCCACGAGTACGCCGACCCCCTCGCCGGACTCGCCGCCTCGGACGCCGTGTTCATCGGCGGGGGCAACTCCTTCCGGCTGCTGGACGCGCTCTACCGCACCGGCCTGCGCGAGGCCGTGCGGGACGCCGCGCGGAACGGGCTGCCGTACATGGGCGCCAGCGCGGGCACCAACATGGCCGCGCCGACCCTGCGGACCTCCAACGACATGCCCATCGTGCAGCCGCCGTCCTTCGACGCGCTGGGCCTGGTGCCCTTCCAGATCAACCCGCACTACCTGGACCCGGACCCCGCCAGCACCCACAAGGGCGAGACCCGCGAGGAGCGGCTCACCGAGTTCCTGGAGGAGAACGACGTGCCGGTGCTCGGGCTGCGCGAGGGCTCCTGGCTCCGCGTGCGGGAGGGCGTGGCGAGCGTCCAGGGAGCCCGCCCCGCCCGGCTGTTCACCCGAGGGGACCTGCCGCGGGAGCTCGCGCCAGGTTCCGACGTGTCGTGGCTGCTGGCTACGGAGCCGAGGTTCGACGCTCCGTCGCGCTGACCGGCACCGCCGCGTGGGCGGACTCGGCGGCGGCGAGCTCGTCGCCCGCGCTGCTGGCCAGCAGCACCGGGCGGGGCCGCTGGGCGGGCAGGAACGCGGCCAGTGCCAGGCCGATCAGCACCGCCCCCGTGGCGATCATGAACGAGGTCCGGAAGCCCTCCATGGTGGGAACGTCCACGGCGCCCATCCGCACCGAGGTGTTCGCGAGGACCATGCCGATGACCGCGCTCGACAGCGAGGTGCCGATCGAACGCATCAGGGTGTTCAGCCCGTTCGCCGCACCGGTCTCGGACGCGTCGACGGCCCCGATGATCAGAGCGGGCAGCGAGGAGTACGCGAGCCCGATGCCCGCCCCCAGCACCACCGCGATCACCACGGTCTGCCACGCGGCGGACATCAGTCCGAGCCCCGCCCCGTACCCGAAGGCGATGACCAGCATCCCGAGCATCAGGGTGGTCTTCGGCCCCCGGCGGGCGGAGATCCGGGCGTACAGCGGGGCGACGAACATCATCGTCACGCCCAGCGGCGCCACGCAGAGCCCGGCCATCACCATGGACTGCCCCAGGCCGTACCCGGTCGACTCCGGCAGCTGGAGCAGCTGGGGGAGGACCAGCGAGACGGCGTAGAAGGCGACCCCGACCATGATCGAGACCAGGTTGGTGAGCAGCACCTCACGGCGGGCGCTGGTCCGCAGGTCGACCAGCGGCGCCGGGGAGCGGAGCTCGTACAGGCCCCACAGCACCAGGACCACGAGGGACGCGGCGATCAGCCCGAGCGTCAGGGGAGAGGTCCAGCCCCAGTCGCCGCCCTTGGTGACGGGCAGCAGCAGGCAGACCAGACCGAGCGAGAGACCCAGCGCGCCCACGAGGTCGAAACGGCCCGGCGCGCGCAGCGGGGGCTCCGGCACGACGAGGTAGGTGAGCGTCATGGCCAGCACCCCCAGCGCGGCCGAGCTGAGGAAGAGCGCGTGCCAGTCGGCGTGCTGGGCGATGACGGCCGCGGCGGGCAGCGCGAGACCGCCGCCCACGCCTATGGAGGAGCTCATCAGGGCCATCGCCGAGCCGAGCTTCCGGGGCGGCAGGACATCGCGCATGATGCCGATGCCCAGCGGGATGGCGCCCATGGCGAAGCCCTGGAGCGCCCGGCCGGCGATCATGACCACGAGATCGTCGGTGGAGGCGCAGATCAGCGAGCCGACCACCATCACGGCGAGGCTGGCCAGCAGCATCCGCCGCTTGCCGTACAGATCACCGAGCCGCCCCATGATCGGGGTCGCGACGGCCCCGGCGAGCAGGGTGGCGGTCATCACCCAGGTCGCGTTGGCCGGGTCGGTGCCGAGCAGGGACGGCAGGTCCTTGATGACGGGGACGAGCAGGGTCTGCATCACCGCGACGGTGATCCCCGCGAACGCGAGTACGGGGACGACGCCGCCCTCGCGCGGGTCGGGAAGCGTCTCCCCGGCTTGCTGTTCGTTCGTCGTCCGTTGCATACGTATGGCCTCCGGGCAGGGGAAGGTGAAGGGTCCGAGCGGGTGGAGCGGGTGGAGCGGGTGGAGCAGGCGGGCCGGCGCAGGGCGCGGCCACGAAGTGTGTGCATGCTGAACGTTTCCGTACCCCGGCTGTATTCCGGTGAACGGGGCGTAAGAACAGGGCAGTCAGCCACATGTCCTACGCCTCAGGACCGGGACGGTGGCGACCCCGAAACCGATGTACGGGGCACGGGCAGCCTGCGAGTATGACACGCATGGCTCATGACTCCGCGCCCACGAGACCGACCTCCCGATCGAGAACCCGCACGTGGGCGGTGGTCGCGGCCGCCTGTACCGGCCAGTTCCTGGTCGTCCTCGACGTGTCCGTCGTCAATGTGGCGCTGCCGTCCATGCGTACGGACCTGGGCCTGAGCGCACCCGGACTCCAGTGGGTCGTCAACGCCTACTCCATAGCCTTCGCCGGCTTCATGCTCCTCGGCGGACGGGCCGCGGACATCTACGGCCGCAAGCGTATGTTCCTCACCGGGCTCGGCCTCTTCACGGCCGCCTCGCTCGCCGGAGGGCTCGCCCAGGAGGGCTGGCAGCTCCTCGCCGCCCGCGCCGGGCAGGGCCTCGGCGCCGCCGTGCTGTCCCCCGCGACGCTCACGATCCTCACCTCGGCCGTCCCCGAAGGCCCCGCGCGGACCCGGGCGATCGGCACCTGGATGGCGGTCGGCGCGGGCGGCGGCGCGGCCGGCGGGCTGATCGGGGGAGTGCTCACCGACCTCCTGTCCTGGCGGTGGGTCCTGCTCATCAACGTGCCGATCGGGGCCCTCGTCCTGGCGGGCGCCGCGGTGTGGCTGGCGGAGGGCCGGGCGGGCGACCGGCGCCGGGTGGACCTGCCGGGAGCCGTGCTCGTCACGGCGGGCCTGGCGACGACGGCGTACGGCATCGTGCAGACCGAGGCCTCCGGCTGGACCGCCGCCGCCACCCTGGTGCCGCTGCTGGGCGGCCTGGCGCTGCTCGGTGTGTTCGTCCTGGTGGAGTCGCGGACGGCGGCACCGCTGATGCCGCTGCGCGTGCTCGGGGTGCGTTCCGTCTCGGCGGCGAACGCCTCGATGCTGCTGCTCGGGTCGGCGACGTTCGGCATGTGGTATTTCGTCACCGTCTACGCCCAGAACGTCCTGGGCTACACGCCGCTGGAGGCGGGCCTCGCCCTCCTGCCGACGTCCGTCGCCGTCTTCGCCGGATCGAAGGCCGCCCCCAGGATCATGGCCCGGACCGGCGCGAAAACCCTGGCCGTGACGGGTGTCCTGGTCGCTGCCGCCGGTTTCGGCTGGCAGTCCACCATGGGCGTGGACGGCTCCTACCTCACGGCGGTCTGCCTCCCCGGCGTCCTGATGATGGCCGGGTCGGGACTGGCCTCCACCCCGCTGGCCACGCTGGCCACCTCCGGTGCGGCCCCCGGTGACGCGGGGCTGGTCTCCGGGCTGATCAACACCTCCCGCACGATGGGCGGCGCGCTGGGCCTCGCCGTGCTCTCCACGGTCGCGGCGGCCCGCACCGCGGGCTCCGGCGACGCGGCCGAGATCACCGCCGGATACGCCCTGGCGTTCCGCACCTCGTCGGCGGTCCTGCTCGGCGGGGCGCTGATGATGCTGCTCTGGCTGCCTGGCAGCCGGGCGAAGAACCCGGGCGGACGCTCCGGCACCCGGGCCGGGAGCGGAGCGAAACGGCCCGGCGACGAACCGGCGGCGGTGCTGCGCCCCCCGGACGCGTAGGCCAGGCTTCCGGAGCGTGAGCCGGCGGCGGTGCTGCGCTCCCCGGACGCGTGGACCCGGTCTCCGGGAGCATGAGCCTGCGACGGTGCGCACTCCTGGGACGCGTAGACCCCGGAGGGCGTGTCAGAGCCAGCCCTGCTGACGGGCCGCCCGCATCGCCTCCATGCGGTTGCGGGTGCCCGTCTTGCCGATGGCCGAGGAGAGGTAGTTGCGGACCGTGGACTCCGACAGGCTCAGCTTCACCGCGATGTCGGCGACCGTCGCCCCGTCCACCGAGGCGTTCAGCGCGTCCCGCTCCCGCTGGGTCAGCGGGCTCGGGCCGGCCCCCAGCGCGGCTGCGGCCAGCGCCGGATCGATCACCGTCTCGCCGCGCAGCACCTGCCGGATCGCCTTCGCCAGATCCCCGACCGGGCCGTCCTTCACCAGGAAACCCGCGGCCCCGGCCTCCATGGCGCGCCGGAGATAGCCCGGCCTGCCGAAGGTCGTCAGGATCAGCACCCGGCAGTCCGGCACCTCCGTACGCAGATCGGCTGCCGCGTCCAGGCCGCTGCGGTTCGGGAGCTCGATGTCCAGCAGCGCCACATCCGGACGGGACAGGAGCGCCGCGTCCACGATCTCGTCCCCGGCGGCCACCTGCGCGACCACATCGAAGTCCGGCTCCATCCCGAGCAGCAGGGCGAGCGCGCTGCGCATCATGCCCTGGTCCTCGGCGAGCAGGATGCGTACCGAACCGGTGGGCCGGTGGTCCTGCGGCATCTCGTTCACGGGGCTCAGAGTAGGTCGCCCGGGGCCCCGAGGAGGCTCCGATGCCGCCATCCGGCCCCCTGCCCGGTACGCCGGTATCCGTCAGCAGGTGTCCCGCAGCCCCGGCCCGTCCCGTACGCCCGCCGGCAGTTCCGCCTCGACGACGAAGCCGCCGTCCGCCCCGGGGCCCGACTCCAGGGACCCCCCGGCGGCGGCCAGCCGCTCGGACAGTCCCTTCAGGCCCGTGCCGCCGGCCCCGCCCCCTGGCCGTGACGGTCCGGCTCCGTCGTCCGTCACCGTCAGCCGGACCCGCTCGGATGCGGAGTCGAGGACGAACTCGCAGCGGGTCGCGCCGCTGTGGCGTACGGCGTTGGTGACGGCCTCCCGCGCGACCCAGCCCAGCAGCGCGTCCGCCTGCGGGGCGGGCGGCGGGCCGGAGCGGTGGACGACCGCCTCGATCCCGGCGGCGGCCAGCACCGGACGCGCCCGGTCCAGCTCGGTGGCGAGGCTGCCCTCGCGGTACCCCGTCACCGCCTCCCGGATCTCGGTGAGGGCCTGCCGTCCCACGGACTCGATGTCGGTGATCTGCTCGATCGCGGCGTCCATGTCGTGCGGGGCGAGCCTGCGCGCCGCCTCCGACTTGACCACCACGACCGACAGGGTGTGCCCGAGCAGATCGTGCAGATCGCGCGAGAAGCGCAGCCGTTCCTGCTCGACGGCGCTGCGGGCCAGCTCCTGCCGGGTCGCGCGCAGTTCCGTCACCGTCTCGGACAGGGTGAGGATCGCGGCGGTCACCGCCCCTGAGATGAACGTCCCGTAGCCGATCGTCCACGGCTCCGAGACATGGTCACCGCGCCACACCGCCACCGCGCACGCGCACCCGGCCAGGGCGGTCAGGCCGGCGCCGAGCTGTCTTCCGCGCAGGATCGTGCCGCAGGCCAGCGAGAACAGGGGGAAGAAGAGCAGCCAGTTGCCGCCGTAGCCGATCGCGAGGCCGAAGGTGATGGCGCCCATCGCGGCCAGCAGCGCGTAGGAGGTGGCGCTCTCCCGCCGCTTCCTGTCGAAACCCCGGAACACCACCGACACGTACAGGGAGTTGAAGGCCAGCAGCCCCGCGCCGCCGACCCACGGGTTCGGTGTCTCGCCCTGCCAGAGGTTGGAGAACGAGCCGAGCCCCAGCAGCAGGATGGGCAGCAGGGCGTAAGGCCCCGGCGGACCCGGCCGTCTGTTCCTCCGCGTCCTGCGGCGTACGGCGAATCCCCTCCCGCGCAGGGCCGCTCCCCTGCTCACAGGGTCCTCGCCGACCGGCGGTAGGAGATCACGGCATGACCGCCGAACAGCAGCATCCACGCGCCCAGTACGGCCGAGGACCCGGCGGCCGGGGCGTGCCCGGCGAGTACCGACCAGCCCAGGTCGGCGGCCTCGTACGCGGGGGTGAACTCGCCGACCGTACGCAGCCATCCGGGGAACGAGTCGAGCGGGAACCAGAGTCCGCCGACGACCGCGAAGCCCATCAGGAAGGCCGTGTTGACCACACCGGTGCCCTGCGGGGTCAGCCTGAATCCGTTGCCGATCCCGAGCAGGGTGAAGGGCAGCGCGCCGATCCACAGCAGCAGCACCAGCGCCACCCACTGCCAGAGCGCCAGCCGGACCCCGTTGACGAGCGCCCCGGCCAGCAGGACGGTCACCACGGTGGGCAGTACGGTCACCGAACCGCTGATCGCTCGGCCCGCCACCGCCCGGCGTGGATCGAGCGGCGTGATCCTCAACTGCCTGAGCCAGCCGAGCGACTTGTCCGACGCGATGCCGGTCCCGATCGCCATGGCCGAACCGAGCGCCCCGTAGGCCGCCATGCCGACCATCGACGCGGCCTTCCACTCCTCGTAGTCGTCGCCCCCTCCGAGGTTGGTGAAGAGCAGGTACATCATCACCGGCATGCCCGTCCCGAAGATCAGGAACGCGGGGTCGCGCAGGGTCCGGCGGATCTCCAGCGCCACATAGGCGAACATCACGCGGCCTCCGTCCCAGGAGCGGACACCGCGTCCGGGGACGCGGTGAGCGACAGGAACGCGTCCTCCAGGGTGGCCCTGCCGACCCGCAGCTCGCGTACGGCGCCGAGCCCGGCCAGCGCGACGACGGTCGCGTCCGAGTCGTCCGTGCGCAGGAGCGCCCTGCCCCCGCGCAACTCGACGCCCACGACACCGGGCAGCGACTCCAGCTCCGCGACGGAGCGGCCCGCCGGGTCGAAGGAGACCAGGCCACCGCCCGCCGACCGCCTGATCATGTCGCCGCTTCCGTCCGCGACGATCCGGCCCCGGTCCAGGACGACGATCCGGTCGGCGTAACCGTCGGCCTCCTCCAGATGGTGGGTGGAGAACAGGACGGTGGCTCCGCGCTCCGCGACGGCCCGGATCGACACCCAGAACGCCCGCCGCGCCTCCACGTCCAGTGCGGCCGTCGGCTCGTCCAGCACGATCAGCGCGGGATCGCCGGCCAGCGCGACGGCGAACCGCACACGCTGGATCTGACCGCCCGACAGCTTGTCGACGCGTCGGCCCGCGTACTCCGCGACCCCGGCGAGGGCGAGCGCCTCCGCCACGGGCAGCGGGTGCGGGTAGAGGGACGCCACGAAGCGGACCAGCTCATCCACCGTCACCCGGGGGATCGGGCGGCCGTCCTGGAGCATCGCCCCCGCCAGCCCGGCACGGACCGCCCGGTCGGGCGTGCCGCCGAAGAGGCTCACCGTGCCGGCGTCCGGGGTGTCCAGTCCCAGCAGCAGGCTGATCGCCGTGGACTTGCCCGCCCCGTTGCGCCCCAGCAGGGCGACGGTCTCGCCCCGTCCGACGGTGAGGTCGATCCCGTCGACCGCCCGCACGGTGCGTCCCGCCCGCCCGAACGTCTTGACCGCCGCCGTGAATTCCACCGCGGGCCCGGTTCTCGTGGGCCCTGCCGTCCCTGTCTTCCCCGTTGTCCGCGTCATGACCACGACGCTACGGATCAGGCGCACCTCACGGCAGGGGGCGTGTGTACGGAATCCGCGAGGACAAATGTCATGGGTGCGCGCGCCGTTGGGGCCGGGCGCGGCACGACCCAGGAGCCGGTGAAGCAGGACGAAGGCCGCCGCAGCCCGCTGGCTGCGACGGCCCTCGTGTCGTGGGGAGCGGTTCAGGCTGCCGCGCTGCCACCCCCCTCGGCGGGACGGCGGTGGCGGCCGTGCGACTGCACGGCCGCGGTCTCCGCCGACGCGCCCCCTCGGTGTTTGCCGGAGCCGCCGGCCTCGGCCCGGTCCGCGTCCGCTCCCGGCGTTCGCGTCTGGGTCGTGTCGGTTCGGGCTTCAGACATCTGGGAAGTTCACCCCGTATAAATCGCTTACATATGCGTCGCAAGCCCCACCACCGCCCGGCACGGTCGCCGTCGGCATCCGCGCGAACGGCCGTGCGACCCGGGGGCAGAGTGTACGACCTCGCCCACGGCCCTCAGCCGGCCGCCGCGCTGCCCGTGAGAGGCGCCTGACCGAGCGGCACGGGCCTGCACACACCAGGAGCCCCGGCCGCCGCGGACGGTTGCGTTCCATTCGTGGCGGGGTCGTGCGTCTCCCCGCCTTCCGCCTCGGTCCAGGCCCCGGCTTCCGGCGGGGCCTCCAGGACCGCCAGGGCGCAGGGCGCGCCGGGCTGCGCGTACGGCAGGTGGAGCGCGCCCTCCCGGCTCCAGAACCCGGCCCCGGTCAGCCATCCCTCCGGTGCGGCGTACTGGTGCAGCCGCCGCCCCGACGGACGCCAGAGCCCCACCCAGCTGCCCGCCGCCCCGTCGAGACGCAGGGCGACAGCGCAGCTTTCCGGCATGAGCATCTGGCCCGGCTGTACGGCGATGGGGGTCACGGTCACGTCCGGGGGGCGCAGGCACTCCGGGAAGCGCACCGGCAGGCAGCTGCCGAGCACGCCCCAGCCGAGGCGCTCGTGGCCCGGTGCGTCGGAGCGGATCAGCAGCAGCCCGCTGTCGGGGTCGGCCAGCAGCAGCCGGTCGTCGCTCCCCGGCGCGATCTGGAGCAGCGGCGTCACCTCACCGCACCGCCCCAGGTCGACGGCGACGGCCTTCACCGGCCCGCCGCCGGGCAACTGCCGGTCCAGCGCGAGGAGCCGGCCCTCACGGTCCAGCCACGCCCCGCCCGAACAGTGCCCGGGGACGTCCGCGACCTGCTCGGGCCCGAAGGCGCCGCCCGCCACCAGCCAGATGCCGGTGGAGCGTTCGCCGGGCACGAGGGCGTACGCGCTCATGCCGTCCGGCGTCGGGGGGAGCAGGGTGAGATCCGTGCACACGAGGGAACCCAGGGGGAGTTCACCGGTGCCGGGCCCCGTCGGGTAGAGCAGCGAGAAGGCGTGCCGGTCGGCCACCAGACGCCGGATCAGGACCCGCCCGTCGGACAGCGGCAGCACATCGGAGTCCGCCGTCTCCGGCTGGTCGAGGGGGAGGGGGACGGCGTACGGCTCTGGACCGTCGAGCGTCCAGCGCTCGGGGAACCAGGCCGGATCGGCGGCTTCCCGGTCGGAGGCGGTGAGACGCGCGGCGTACGAATGATCGGCGGCGATCGTCAGCACCGGCGGGGCGGGACGGACCGGAGCGGCGGGCGCCGCAGGCGCCATCGGCTCGGCGGGCGCGGCGGAGGCCATCGGCGCGGCGGGCCCGGCGGCCACCGTTCGCTCGGCGGGCGTCACGGGTCCACCGGATGCCAGGGGCCCATCGGGAGCCGCGGGTCCACCGACCGCCACGGGGCGACCGGGCACCAGGGGCGGGGTGGACGGCATGGGCGGGATGAACGGCACGGTCGTGGCGGCGGCCCCCGCGGACGGGACGACACCGTGGAACACGACGGTCCGTGGCTCCGCGCCGGGCGTGCCGGGATGCGTCACCGCGGCTCCGGGGGGCGTCAGGGCCGTTCCCGGGGGCGTGGGGGTAACTCCGGGGGGCGTCAGGGCGACTCCCCGGGGGGCCGGGGCGGTTCCCGGGGACGTCAGGGGGGCTGCCGGGGCGGCCGTCGCGCTTCCGGAAGCCGCCGCCGTCGTCCCGTCCGCGTTCTTGCCGGGGGCCACCGGCACGGCCGTCGTCGCTGTGCGGTTCACGCCGGGGGCGGGCGGCGCAGCCCTGCGTACCGCCGCCGCGCCGCGCTCCGTACCGCCGCCGGGCGCTGCGGGCATGCGGGGGCCCTTGCCGTCGTCCGGCGCGGGCATCACGCGGTCCGCTCCGGGCGCGGGGGGACCGCTGTCGACGGTTACCGGTGTCCGGAGACCCGCGCCGCCCTCGGGCGCCACCCGCGTCCAGCGGCCCGCGCCGCTCTCCGGCGTGACCTTCCCTCGGCCGGGGTCGCCGTCAGGTGCGACCCACGGCCCGCGCTCGCCACGGCCGTTGTCGGCGGCGGGTGCCGCCGCCCCTTGCTGCTCCACGACATCCTCGGACGCGTCCACGGTGCGACGTTTCTCCGGCTCGGCGGGCTGGTCCGCCTCCGTGGGATCGGCCGAATCGACGGCCGGTTCCGTGGTCGCGGTACTTCCGGCGACCCCGGCGGTTCTGTTCTCGATGACACAGGCAGTCATGGTGCGGTCACCTCCGGCAACAGAAGCTAGGTTCGCGCTCCCCACCGGACAACACGAGCCACGCCTCTTCACACATAAGGGTGCCGATGTCCGGATTCGCCTGCGGGGGAGGGGGTGACTGTGCTGCCGCCTTCCCGCCTGTCCGAGGTGAGGCGTTCCCGAGAATTTCCTGTGTACGCCCCGAACTGGAGCAAGACATGTCCCTCGGAGGCCGCAGCACCACCGCGACGGGCCGCGCGATCGTCGCCGCCCTCTCCCTGTCCGCGTGCGGCGGTGACGCCGCGGACGGCTCTGCGGCCGGCGACTCGGGCGGCGACAGGCCGACCCGCTGGGGAAGAACCTCGACGCGGTGAAGGCGGGCCGGGCCCAGGACATGTCCGACGAGACCTGGTGCCTGGGCCTCGGTGTCACCTCCGCGAACCTGGTCCTGGACGACCCGCGCGCCGACCTCGTCACGTAGAGGCCCCGGCCGTCCCGCGTAACGATTCGCACCGGCCGCCGGTCCTCTCCCCTGGGCTCCGGCGGCCAGGGGCGGCGGGGCACGGCGGACAGGTAGCCTTTCCTCCGTGCCCCGTCTGTCTGAAGTCATCGCCGAGCTCGACGCCCTCTGGCCCCCCGAGCGGGCCGAAGGATGGGACGCCGTCGGCACGGTCTGCGGTGACCCCTCAGCGGAGATCGACCGCGTCCTCTTCGCCGTGGACCCCGTCGAGCGGATCGCCGAAGAGGCCCGCACCCTCGGCGCCCAGCTGATCGTCAGCCACCACCCGCTCTATCTGCGGGGTACGACGACGGTCGCGGCCAGCACCTTCAAGGGCCGGGTCGTGCACGGGCTGATCAAGCACGACATCGCCCTGCACGTCGCGCACACCAACGCCGACACCGCCGACCCCGGGGTCTCCGACGCCCTCGCCGCCGCCCTGGACCTGCGGGTCACCGGCCCGCTCGTGCCCGACGCCACCGATGCCGGGGGCCGCCGGGGGCTGGGCCGGATCTGCGAGCTCGACCACCCCGAGACCCTCAGCGAGTTCGCGGCCCGCGCCGCCGCCCGGCTGCCCGCCACCGCGCAGGGCATCCGGCTGGCGGGCGACCCGGACGCCCTCGTGCGACGGGTCGCGGTCAGCGGCGGCTCGGGCGACAGCCTCTTCGACGCCGTACGCGCGTCGGGCGTGGACGCCTTCCTCACCGCTGACCTGCGCCACCACCCGGCCTCCGAGGCCGTCCAGCACTCGCCGCTCGGCCTGGTCGATGCCGCACACTGGGCCACCGAGTGGCCCTGGTGCGAGCAGGCCGCCGGGCAGCTCGAAGCGATTTCCGACCGCCACGGATGGGACCTGCGGGTCCATGTCTCGAAGCAGGTCACCGACCCCTGGACCACCCACCACTCTTCTGGAGCCCCCAACTGAACGCCGCGCCCGCCGACCAGATCCGACTCCTCGAAGTCCAGGCACTCGACGTACGTCTGTCCCAGCTCTCCCACAAGCGCACCTCGCTGCCCGAGCACGCCGAGATCGACGCGCTCAACAGCGACCTCGCGCAGCTGCGCGACCTGCTCGTCGCCTCGCAGACCGAGGAGAGCGACACCACCCGTGAGCAGACCAAGGCGGAGCAGGACGTCGACCAGGTGCGTCAGCGCGCGGTCCGCGACCAGCAGCGACTCGACTCCGGCGCGGTCTCCTCGCCGAAGGACCTGGAGAGCCTCCAGCGCGAGATCACCTCGCTCGCCAAGCGCCAGGGTGACCTGGAGGACGTCGTCCTCGAGATCATGGAGCGCCGCGAGTCCGCGCAGGAGCGCGTCGCCGAGCTGACCGAGCGCGTCGGCGCGGTGCAGGCCAAGGTGGACGACGCGACCGCCCGCCGGGACGCGGCCACCCAGGAGCTCGACGCCGAGGCCGCCACCGTGGGCAAGGACCGCGAGGTCGTCGCGGGTTCCGTCCCCGCCGACCTGCTGAAGCTCTACGACAAGCTGCGCGCCCAGCAGGGCGGCGTCGGCGCGGCCAGGCTCTACCAGCGCCGCTGCGAGGGCTGCCGCCTGGAGCTCAACATCACCGAGGTCAACGACGTGAAGGCGGCGTCCCCCGACACCGTCCTGCGCTGCGAGAACTGCCACCGCATCCTGGTCCGCACCGCGGACTCGGGCCTGTAGTGTCCGCTCCCCGCCAGCTGGTCGTCGAGGCCGACGGGGGGTCCCGGGGCAACCCGGGGCCCGCCGGCTACGGCGCGGTCGTCCTCGACCCGGCCGACTCCGCGACGCTCGCCGAGGCCGCCGAGTACATCGGCGTGGCCACGAACAACGTCGCGGAGTACAAGGGCCTGATCGCCGGCCTGAAGGCTGTGAAGGAGCTCTTCCCGGACACCCCCGTGCAGGTGCGTGTCCGGATGGACTCCAAGCTGGTGGTCGAGCAGATGTCGGGCCGCTGGAAGATCAAGCACCCCGACATGAAGCCGCTCGCCGAGGAGGCCGCGCGCATCCTGCCCGCCTCCTCGGTCACGTACGAGTGGATCCCGCGCGCCGAGAACAAGCACGCCGACCGGCTCGCCAACGAGGCCATGGACGCGGGCAGGCGTGGCGAGCAGTGGGAACCGGCGTCCTCCACGGCCGACCTGGAGACCTCGCGCGCCTCCGTGCCCGCCGAGCCGCCGCCCCCCGCCGGTCCGCCCGGTGACGCGGTGGCCGGCGCGGCGAGGGTGCGCGCGGCCATGGCCGCCGCCCGCCCGGCGCCGCGGACGACCCCGGCCGCGGCTCCTCAGGTGGGCTGGGGGAGCGCACCCGACCTGGGCGCGCCCGCGACCTTCGTCCTGCTCCGGCACGGCGAGACGGCCCTCACCCCCGAGAAGCGGTTCTCCGGCAGCGGCGGCAGCGACCCCGAGCTCTCCGACACCGGACGCCACCAGGCCGCCTGCGCGGCCGAGGCGTTCGCCGCGCGGGGCACGGTCCAGGAGATCGTCAGCTCCCCGCTGCGCCGCTGCCGTGAGACGGCCCAGGCGGTGGCCGACCGGCTCGGCCTGGAGGTCCGCGTCGAAGAGGGCCTGCGCGAGACGGACTTCGGCGTCTGGGAGGGCCTCACCTTCGCCGAGGTGCGCGAGCGCCACGCCGCCGACCTGACCGCCTGGCTGGCGTCCCCGGACGCCGCGCCCACCGGCGGCGGCGAGAGCTTCGCCGAGGTCGCCGAGCGGGTCTCGGTCACCCGGGACCGGCTGATCGCCCGCTACAAGGGCCGCACGGCGCTCCTGGTCACCCATGTCACGCCGATCAAGACCCTGGTCAGGCTCGCGCTGGGTGCCCCGCCGGAGTCCCTGTTCCGCATGGAGCTCTCGCCCGCGTCCGTCTCGACGGTGGCGTACTACGCGGACGGCAACCCCTCGCTGAGACTTCTCAACGACACCTCGCACCTGCGGTAAGGGGGCCGCCGGTGACGTGGTCGCAGGGTCTGCTCGGCTTCGTCGCCGGACTCCTCATATCGGTGGCGACCGCGCCCGTGGGGGTGTCCGGCGCGGTGTTCCTGCTGCCGGTGCAGGTCAGCGTCCTGGGCGTGCCCAGCCCGGCCGTGACCCCCACCAACCTGCTGTACAACGTGGTGTCGTGCCCCGGGGCGCTGCTGCGCTACCGGAGAACCGGCCGGCTGCGCGGTCCGCTGACCCGGCTGCTCGTGGCGGGCGCCGTGCCGGGCGTGGTCATCGGCGCCGTGGTCCGGGTCTTCGCCGTGCCCGGCCCCACGGTGTTCCGCGCGTTCATCGCCGTGCTGCTGCTCCCGCTCGGGCTGTGGCTGTGCGCCCGCACGCTGCGCCCCGCACGGCACGGACCGCCCGTCCCGCCACCGTCGCCCCGCGCCACCACCCGACTCGCCCTCGCCGTGGGAGTCGCCGGAGGCGTCTACGGGATCGGTGGCGGCTCGCTGCTCGGCCCGATCCTCGTGGGGCGCGGGGTCCCCGTCGCCAAAGTCGCGCCCGCCGCGCTGGCCTGCACGTTCGTGACGTCCCTGGTGGGGGCGGGCGCGTACGCACTGCTGTCCCTCACCGCGACGGGCGACATCGCGCCGGACTGGTCCCTCGGCCTGGTGTGCGGTCTCGGAGGACTCTGCGGCGGCTACCTCGGCGCCCGGCTCCAGCCACACCTGCCCGAGAAGGGGCTGCGGCTCCTGCTGGGCGTCCTCGCTCTGGGCATCGGCCTGCTGTACGCGGTCCAGGCGGTGCGCTGAAGCGGGGCCCGGCACCGCACATGCCCGCCGCACAGGGGGTGGCCGGGTGTCAGGCGGTGCGGCCCAGCGCCGAGGCCTCCGTCGCCAGCCGCTCCACACGGGCCCAGTCCTTCGCCGCGACGGCATCGCCGGGAACCATCCAACTGCCGCCCACGCAACCGACGTTGGGCAGTGCGAGATACGAGGGCGCGGAGGCGAGCGAGATGCCGCCCGTCGGGCAGAACCGTGCCTGCGGGAGGGGAGAGGCCAGCGCCTTCAGATAGGCGGTGCCGCCCGCCGCCTCGGCCGGGAAGAACTTCATCTCGGTGACCCCGCGCTCCAGCAGCGCCACCACCTCGGACGTCGTCGACACCCCCGGCAGGAACGGCACTCCCGAAGCCTTCATCGCGTCCAGCAGCGCGTCCGTCCAGCCCGGGCTGACCAGGAAGCGGGCCCCGGCCGTGACGGTCGCGGTCACATGCGCCGGGGAGATCACCGTGCCCGCGCCCACCACGGCATCCGGCACCTCCGCCGCGATCGCGCGGACCGCGTCGAGGGCGACGGCCGTGCGCAGCGTGACCTCGATCGCGGGCAGCCCGCCCGCGACGAGCGCGCGGGCCAGCGGCACCGCGTCGGCCGCGTCCTCCAGGACGACGACGGGGACGACGGGGGCGAGGTCCAGTACGGAAGCGGACACGGCGGCGGGCGCGGAGGAGGTCATGGGCTCATCCTGCCGCGAGAACCGCACAGTACGCAACGAGCGTTGCGCATGCTGCAACGCCGTGCGGGGTGGGTCAGTGGATCTCGGTGACCACCACATCGAGGGCCCAGGGCCGGCCCGCCCGTGCCGGGGCCTGCGCCTCCACGACGTAACCCAGATCGCGCAGCACCTCGACCAGTTCCGCCGGGCCCTTGGGCCTGGCCCCCGCGAGCAGCAGATCGCGGACCATCCGGCCCTTGGTCGCCTTGTTGAAGTGGCTGACCACGGAGCGCTTCTCCACGCCGTTCACCAGCTGCGACTGGAGCACCCGCACGCTCGCCGTGCGCTCGGCGACCTCGCCGGCCGGCTTCCACGCACCGGCGTACGCCGATGAGCGCAGGTCCAGGACCAGCCCGTCCCCGGCCGCCTCCGGCATGACCGACGCCATGGGGGCGCGCCAGTACGCGTTCAGCGCCCCCAGGCCCGGCAGCTTGACCCCCATCGAACAGCGGTAGGACGGAATCCGGTCGCCCACCCGCACCGCGCCCCACAGCCCGGAGAAGACCAGCAGCGACTTCCCGGCCCGGCGCTTGGCCGCGGCGTCCAGGGTGGCCAGGCCGAGGGCGTCGTAGAGCACCCCGGTGTAGATCTCCCCGGCGGGCCGGGTCCCGGCCGTGCGCAGCTCCGTGTTCTTGGCGATCTCACCGCGCAGCCCCTCGCTCAGGCCGAGGACCTCGCGGGCCTTCTCCTCGTCCGCCAGACACAGCTCGACCAGCTCGTCGAGGATCGCGGCCCGTGCGTCAGCGAGCCCCGGCAGCGAGAGGGACTCCGGCTTCAGCGGTGCCCCGCGCCCCGATGCGGCCTTACCTTCGGAGGGCGGCAACAGCACGAGCACGGGCGTTCTCCTTCATACGCGGCACGGGCCCCGCACGCGCGAAAGCCCTCCGGCAAGGGTACGGTCCGGTGCGCGGCGGCCCGGCCGGGAGCTGACGCCATGCGGCCCCGGAGCGGTCCCGGGACCGGGATGCCGACGCCCCCGGAGCGGTCCCGGGACCGGGATGCCGACGCCCCCGCCCCGGCCTACGCTCGGTGCATGCCCCGTCGCCAGCTTCATGTGACCGGTGCGGACGGCACCCCGCTGCGGGCGGCCCTGCGTGCCCTGCGTACCCGGCTCGAACTGCCCGCCGGGTTTCCGCCCGCCGTCCTGGCCGAGGCCGAGGAGGCCGCGAAGTCCCCGGACCTCTCCGCCCACGAGGACGCCACGGATCTGCCGTTCCTCACCATCGACCCGCCCGCGTCCACGGACCTCGACCAGGCCCTGCATCTGGAGCGGCGCCCGCACGGCTTCCGGGTGAACTACGCCATCGCCGACGTCGCGGCCTTCGTCCGGCCGGGCAGCGCGCTGGACGCCGAGGCCCACCGCCGGGTGACGACCCTGTACTTCCCCGACGGCAGGATTCCCCTGCACCCCGCGGTGCTCTCCGAAGGCGCCGCGAGCCTCCTCCCCGGCGTGACCCGTCCCGCCGCGCTCTGGCGGATCGACCTCGACACGGAGGGCCGCACCGTCGCCGCCGAGGTGCGCCGGGCCCTCGTACGCAGCCGCGCGAAGCTCGACTACGCGGGCGTCCAGCGGCAGATCGACGCCGGCACGGCGGAGGAGCCGCTCGCCCTGCTGAAGGTCATCGGCACGCTGCGCGAACAGCAGGAGATCGCCCGGGGCGGCATCTCGCTCAACGTCCCCGAGCAGGAGATCGTCGACCACGGCGGCACCTACGGACTCGACTACCGCGTGCCCCTGCCCGCCGACGGCTGGAACGCCCAGCTCTCCCTGCTCACCGGCATGTCCGCCGCCCGGATCATGCGGGACTCGGGCACCGGCATCCTCCGTACGCTGCCGGTGGCCCCCGACGGCGCCGTCGCCCGGCTCAGGCTCTGCGCCGAGGCCCTGCGCATCGACTGGCCGCACCACGTCCCGTACGCCGAGGTGGTCCGCTCCCTCGACCCGGCCCGGGGCGACCACGCCGCGTTCCTCCAGGAGTGCACGACGCTCCTGCGCGGTGCGGGCTACAGCGTCTTCGAGCACGGCGATCTCCCCACCCCCGCCGTGCACGCCGCCGTCGCCGAGCTCTACACGCACTGCACCGCTCCGCTGCGCCGCCTCGTCGACCGTTACGCCGCCGAGCTGTGCCTCGCGGCGACGGCAGGGCGCGAACCGCCGGAATGGGTGCTCCAGGCGCTGCCCGCCCTGCCCGAGGAGATGGCCGGGGGCACCCGCCGCGCCAACACCGTGGAGCGCCAGTGCGTCGACCTGGTCGAGGCGGCACTGGTCGCGGACCGGGTCGGCGAGGTCTTCGACGGCTTCGTGATCGACGTCAAGGACAACGATCCGGCCGTCGGCACCGTCCACATCCAGGACCCGGCGATCGTCGCCCGTATCGAGTCGGGCACCCCCCTCCCGCTGGGCGAACGGCTGCGGGTCCGCCTCGACCGGGCCGCCCCCGGCGCACAGAAACTGCTGTTCGCCCCCGCGTGAGGCCGGGGGAAGGTCCCCCGGCGACCGGCTTGTCCCCGTCTCGTACGATCACGTCCTCGGCTACGGACCGCGTACCGACTCCGTACCAGGGAAGGTCTCCTGCGTGACTGACCTCGCAGCCGTCCCCGTGGCCGGCAGGCCCCGCCAGATCATTGCCGCCGCACGCGTCCTCCTGGAGTCGGAGGGCCCGGAGGCGCTCACCATGCGCAGGCTGGCCGACCGGGTGGGCGTCAAGGCGTCGTCCCTCTACAAGCACTTCCCCGACAAGTCGTCCGTGGTGACCGCCCTGGCCACGGAGACGCTCCGGGAGACCGCCGGTGTGCTGGCGGCCGCCGAGGCCGCCGCCCCGGGCTCCTTCTCCGCACTCGCCACCGCCTACCGCGCCTACGCCCTGGCCCACCCGCACCTCTACCTCCTCACCATGGGCCGCGCCCTCTCCGCGACCGGCGCGGCGGACGCGGCGGCGGCCCCGCTGCTGCGCGCGTCGGGCGGCGACATCGACCGCGCGCGGGCGGCCTGGGCCTTCGCCCACGGCATGGTGGTCCTGGAGCTGAACGGCCGCTTCCCTCCGGGCGCCGACCTCTCGGCGGCCTGGGAGGCGGGGATCGCGGCCTTCACCGTCCGGCCCGCCGGGTAGCATGGCCACCACGGCAGACGAGCCGGGCGGACGGCCGCGTGAGGATCTCCGGATCCTCACGAGGAACGTCCGGGCTCCACAGGGCAGGGTGATGGCTAACGGCCACCCGGGGTGACCCGCGGGACAGTGCCACAGAAAACAGACCGCCTGGGACTCCGGTCCCCGGTAAGGGTGAAACGGTGGTGTAAGAGACCACCAGCGTCTGAGGCGACTCAGGCGGCTAGGTAAACCCCACCCGGAGCAAGGTCAAGAGGGAGCACCCCGGTGCTCCTGCGCGAACGTTTGAGGGCTGCCCGCCCGAGTTCGCGGGTAGACCGCACGAGACCGGCAGCAATGCCGGTCCTAGATGGATGGCCGTCTCCCCGGCCGCCGCGAGGCGACCGGGCGACAGAACCCGGCGTACAGCCCGACTCGTCTGCCGCCTCTCCCTTCGGGAGCGGACTTCGGTCTGCGGTGCAGGCCGTCTCCTCGGCCGCCCGCCGCGTCGGGAATCGTTCCGTTACCCGGGCGAGGGCAACTGATCGCCCGGTTCCAAGGTCGAACCGACGTGACCAGAAGCCACTTCCTTCCCCTCTGTGCCGTCACCGCCTCGGCGGCCCTGCTGCTGACCCGCCTGCAGCGGTGACGCGGCCGACGACAAGCCCGCCCACCCGGTCTTCGACGCGCCGGTCGAACAGCAGCCCCGCCAGGCGTTGCTGACGACTCAGGCCGCGCGTACGGCGAGCTTCACCCAGACCCTCACCTTCACCTCGGCGTCGGGCGATACCGTGCGGACGTCCTCGGGCCGGCTCGACTTCCCCGGCGGCAGGGCCGTCGGTTCGAGTGACTGGGTGCTGGCCGAGGACCTGCCGGAGGAGGCCAGGGACGTACTGCTGGGCGTCAGGCTGGGCACCGGGCGTGCCCCCGCCCGGACCCAGGTGGCGGTCGAGCCGGACACCATCCGGCTGCGCGCGGGCGAAGCGGGCTACTGGCTGCGCTACGAAGGGTCCTTCGACGCGTTCGGGACCGGCGCCGCGGTCGACGCGCTGCGAGGATCGGAGGCGGCGTTCGGCGGCACGCTCCTCGAAGTCCTCAGCGGGGGCGCACAGACGGGACATCGACCAGGTCGTGCACTACGCGGAGCAAGCACTCGGGCTGGCCGACCGGTCGAATTCGGGATTCGTCGGAAGGAAGCTGGACGGGCTTCGGGGGCGTCTTGCCCCGCTCATGTCCGATGACCGAGTCTCGACTCTTGATCACCGAATCGCGGCGCTTACGCGCACCGCATGATGAGAGGGGCACGCGCATGAATGACGGCCGGATCTTCCGCGAGGCGTGGATCGACGGAGTGAACAAGCACTATCCCGGCGATCCGAAGCCCGGCTACGTCACTCCGTGGGACGAGACGCCCGAATGGGAGCGCGAGGCCGCGGCCGCCGTGTACGGGCAGGTACGCGACTTCATCGAGATCAGCGGCGGGAATGCGGGCCGGCTCACCCGCGAGCAGAAGGGCCGGTTCGTCGCGATCTGCTGGACCGCCCAGATGTTCAAGCACTTCGAGGACCCGAAGCCCGGATACGTCGCCGACTGGGCGGACCTGCCGACCTGGCAGCGGGAGACGGACGCGGACATCTTCGAGCGCATCGAGCAGAACGTCTGAATCCGGAGAACGGGGCAGCCTCCGCAGGGCCGATCGCCCCGAGGGGCTCGGCCCTGCGGCGGGTCGGGTACGCAGCAGCTTGCCGCGCCGGGGCACCGCGGGCTGCTGCGTCTGTGGGAGGACGTGCCCTGACCGTGGCGACGCGAGCGGCCGGGATCGGGCCCCGGGCGGCCGCCGCGGTCCGGCTGCATCTGGCCGCGCTCGACTCCGCCTAGGGCCCCGGCCGGTCAGTGGGCCGGGGCGGAGACGCCGGTGAGGCGTTCGGCCTCGGACCACAGGCGTGCCGCGGTGTCCCTGTCCCGGCCCGGCCGGGGCAGTCCGACAGGCTTCGTCGGGCCGACCAGCGCCCATCGGGGCCCGTAGTACCCGCCCGGGACGGCGTCGGGACTCGTCGCCGCGTACAGCAGCGGTTCCGTGCCCTGCTCGGGTCCCTGCGAGGGGAAGATCCTGTACGCCAGCGACTCCAGCAGGCCGGGTCGGCCGCCGTTCAGGGTCGGGCCGGAGGTCATCAGGTTCGTGCGGGTGTAGCCGGGGTGTGCGACGGCCGACAGCAGGGGCCAGCCGCGCCGGTCCGCGAGCTCGGCCAGATGCACCGCCATCAGCATGTCGGCCAGCTTGGACTGGGCGTAGGCCCTGGTCGGGCTGTATGCGCGGGTGGAGTTCAGGTCGTCGAAGGCGATGCGTGCCCGGTGGGCGGTGCCGCTGCTCATCGTGGCCACCCGTGGGGCGGGGGCCGACAGCAGCGCGGGCAGGAGCAGGTTGGTGAGGGCGAACGGGCCGAGGAAGTTGCTGCCCAGCTGGAGTTCGAAGCCGTCGGCGGTCTCCGTGCGCCCGGGCACGTTCATCACCCCGGCGTTGTTCAGCAGCAGATCCAGGGGCCGGCCGTCGGCGATGAGGCCGTCCGCGAACTCCCGCACCGAGGAGAGGTCGGCGAGGTCGAGGCGGCGGACCTCCGTACGGGCGCCGGGGTGCGTGGCGAGGATCTCGGCCCTCGCCTGCTCGCCCTTGGCGGGGGTGCGTACGGCGAGGACGACGTCGGCTCCGGCGCCCGCGAGACGCTTGGCCGCCTCCTTGCCCGTACCGCTGTTGGCGCCGGTCACCACGGCGAGCTTTCCTCGCTGGTCGGGAACCTGATACATCGCAGACCTCTTTACGTACCGCCGGTATCTTGTCTCCGGGCCAGCGTAAGGTACCGACGGTCACTTATCAACGTACTGCCGGTCTGTAATATGTCGGGATGACTTTCCAGCGGGCCCGGACCGATGAGCAGCGCACCCAGCGGCGGCGGCAGATCCTGGACACCGCGGCGGCGATGCTCACCGAGATGCCGGTCGCCAGGCTGAGTCTGAACGAGCTGAGCCGCCGCGTCGGCCTGGCCAAGGCGAACGTCCTGCGGTACTTCGAGTCGCGCGAGGCGGTCCTGCTCGACCTGCTGGACGCGGAGATCGCCGACTGGCTCGCGGAACTGGAGCGGGCGCCGCTCCCCGGCCCGGGTTCGCCGCGGGAGCGCGGGGACCTGCTGGCCGACCTCCTGGCCTCCTCGATGGCGCGCCGCCCCGTGCTCTGCGACCTGTTCGCCGCGCAGGGCGCGGTGCTGGAGCAGAACATCTCCACCGAAGCCGGCATCCAGCACAAGTACAGGGCCCGGGAGTCCCTGGGCGCCCTGACCGAGCTGACGCGGCGGCATCTTCCCGAGCTGACCGCCGACGACGCCGCCTCGCTGACCGAGGCCACCCTGCTGACGGCCATGGCGGCGTGGCAGTGCAGTCGCCCCTCTCCGGCCATGCTGGCCGCCTACGCCTCCGATCCGGAGCTCGCCGCGATGCGTCTGGACTTCGCCGACGCGGTCCGCCGTGCGACGGCGGTGACCGCCTCCGGCCTCCTCGCGCGCCACTAGGAGCCGGTCCTCAGGGGGTGCTCGGCCGCTCTCCCGGGCAGCGGGGGGCGCTCGGCCGCTCTCCCCGGACACCAGGGGTGCCGGGCTGCCCGGATCAGTTCAGGGGCAGCCGCATAAGGGTCAGGTCGAGCCACCGGCCGAACTTGGTGCCGACCTCCCGTACCGTGCCGGCGTGCTCGAAGCCGAACCGTTCGTGGAGCCGGACCGACGCGGTGTTCTCGGCCTCGATCCCGGCGATCATCACATGGTGGCCCGCCTCGCGCGCTGAGGCGATGAGGGCCGCCAGCAGCGCGGAGCCGATGCCGAGCCCGTGCCGGCCCTCGCGGACGTAGACGGAGTTCTCCACCGTGTGACGGAAGCCCTCCAGCGCGCGCCACTGGCCGTAGACCGCGAAGCCTGCCGTCTCGCCGTCCACCTCGGCCACGAGGGCCGAGCCCCGCTCCAGGTGGGCGGCGAGCCAGTCGGCCGCCTCGGCGGGGGACTGCTGGGACTGTGTCCACAGGGCAGTGGAGTGCTCGATCGCGTGGTTGCGGATCGCGCGGATGGCCTCTCCGTCGCCGGAGTGCGCCGGGCGCACGGTGACGGCCTGCCGTGTCTCGTATATTGGATTCATGTCTCATATAGTAAATCCTCTGGTGGAGCAGATCGCTGCCCGCGTCCGGGACGAGCGGGAGCGCCGGCGGTGGACCCTGGCTCAGCTCGCGGAGGAGTCCGGCGTCTCCCAGGCGATGATCAGCCGGATCGAGCGCGGGGAGAGCAGTCCCACCGCCGTCGTCCTCGGAAAGCTGTCCGCCGCCTTCCGGCTCAGTCTCGCCTCGCTGCTCACCCCCGACGGGGCGCGGGAGGACGGCGCCACGGGAGCCGAGGGGGTACGCCGACGAGCCGACGCGGCGGAGTGGCGCGACCCGGAGACCGGCTACCGGCGCCGCCAGATCACCGGCTCCCGCTTTCCCGCGGAGATCGCCGAGATCCGGCTGCCCGCCGGTGCCCGTGTGCCCTATCCGGCCGCCGCCTTCGCCTTCGTACGCCAGGTCGTCTGGGTCCTCGACGGCCGGCTGACCTTCCACGACGGCGACACGGTCCATGAGCTGGACGCGGGGGACACCATCGAGCTGGGCGAGCCCACCCCGCGCGTCTTCGCCAACACCACCGGCACCGAGTGCCGTTACGCCGTCGTCCTCACCCGCGGCGCCCAGCCGTGACCCGTCCGCTTCCCCGCGGCGGAACCTTCCTCCTCGCCTGTGTCGCGGGGACGGCGATCGCGAACAACTACGCGATCCAGCCCGCGCTCACCGCCGTCGCCGCCGACCTCGATGTCCCCCTGTCCGTGATCGGCCTCGTCCCGACCACCGCGCTCGCCGGCTGCATGGCCGGTTTCGCCCTTCTGCTTCCCCTCACCGACCACGTCGCCCCGCACCGTCTGGTCGCCACGCAGCTCACAGCCCTGGCCGCCGCCCTCACCCTCGCGGCCTCCGCGACCGGGGCGGCCGTGCTCCTGGCCGCCTATCTGCTCATCGGCGCGGCGGCCGGTGTCGCGGCCCAGGCCGGGAACATCGCTGGGCGCCACGCCCCGCCCGGGCGCCGGGGGAGGGGCGTCGCCACCGTGGCCGCCGGGATGTCGGCGGGCATCCTGCTCAGCCGCATGGTCGGAGGGGCGCTCACCGACGCCATCGGGTGGCGTCGGATGCTGCTCGTCTTCGCCGTCCTCGCCCTGCTCGGCGCGCTCGCCTCGGCCACACTCCTGCCCCGGCACCGGCCGCACTCCTCGCGCGGTTACCTCGCCACCCTCGCCTCGCTGCCCCCGCTCCTGCGCACTCAGCCGCAGCTGCGCCGCGCGGTGGCCGCGGGCGGGCTCTGGTACTTCGCCTTCAACCTCGTCTGGGTCGCGCTCGCGCTCGCCCTCGCCCAGCCGCCCCACTCGCTCGGACCGGCCGCCATCGGCCTGTACAGCCTGGCCGGGCTCCTCGGCTTCGCCGTGCTCCCGCTCACCGGCCGGATCGCCGACCGGTACACCCCGCGCACCCTGATCGCCGCCGGTCTGCTGGCGGCCGTCGCGGGGGTGGCCCTGCTGGCCACCGGCCTCGGCTCCCCGCCGGTCACCGCGCTCGGGCTGGCCCTCTTCGACGCCGGGTGCTTCGCCGCCCAGGCCGCCAACCAGAGCCGTGTCATCGCCCTCGACCCCGAACGCTCCGGCAGCCTCAGCAGCGTCTACCTCGTGCTGTACTTCACGGTCGGCGCCGTCGGCACCGCGCTCGCCGCACCCCTGCTCCACACCCTCGGCTGGCAGGGCACCGCCCTCGTCGCCCTCGCGGCACTGGTCCTCGCCGCCGTTCCGGGGACGGGAGGCGGCGCGGTCCCGGAGTCGGGAGGCCGCGCGGCCGGTGTGCGGTCGGGGCGTGGTTCCTGACGCACGGCGAACAGGCGAACAGAGGCGGACCGCACCGGAACAGGCATCCCTGCTGAGCCGGTTCCGGCGTCCCTACGCCGGTTCCGGTGCGCCCGTGTCCGCCGGAGAAGGGGGTACGGCGCCCAGCGGCAGCAGCAGCGGGCGCTTCGCGGTGCGGCCGTCGCCGGAGGAACGGCCGCGCAGCCGGCGGCCGAGCCAGGGGCCCAGGAACCCTGCCGCCCAGCGGAGTTCGGCCACCGCCGCCTGCCAGGCGGTGGAAACCGGCCGCGGCGGCAGCGGAAGCGTCCAGGTGTCGTCGCTCCCGGGCAGCCGGACGGCATGGGCGACGGCCGCCGCGATCCGCTCGTGGCCCAGCGGGCTCGCGTGGAGCCGGTCCGTGCTCCACATCCGCGGGTCGGTGGCGACGGCGTGCTCCGCGGTCTCGGCCACCGTGACCCCGTGCCGGGCGGCGGCAACGCGGATGCGGGTGTTCATCTCGAACACGCGGGACCTGACGGGCCGGGCGATCGGCGCGATCTTCCCGATGTCGGGGAAGGTCAGCGTCACCACATGGGCCCCGGCGGCCGTGAGGGCGATGAACATCTCCTCCAGGTGACCGGCCACCTCCGCCGCGTCGAACCGGGGCCGCAGCAGGTCGTTGACCCCGGCGACGACCGTCGCCAGATCGGGGCGCATGGCCAGGGCGGGACCCAGCTGCTCCGCGCGGACCTGGTGGGCGACACGTCCTCGTACCGCCAGATTGGCGTACTCCAGGGACGGGCTGACGGCCGCGACGTGCTCGGCGAACCGGTCGGCCCAGCCCCGCAGGCCCGTGGTGTCGTCACCGTCGCCGACGCCCTCGGTCTGGCTGTCGCCGAGCGCGACGTAACGCAGGTACTCACCGCTGTGCATGGACGTTCCGCCTCTTCCGGAGAACCGCTGAGATCCGCAGGCACCAGTCGCGGGTGTCCCGCTCGAACGCCAGGCCGCGCATACAGGTCAGATACGGCCCGATCCGCTCGCCCCGGAGGAGGAACTCCTCCTCGTCCAGGTCGCCGCGCATGTGCCGCAGCAGCTTGCCGAAGAGCTCGATCCTCGCCTCGGAGGCGGACGCCCGCTCCTCCAGCTGTCCGATCACCGGCGCGCTGTCTATGTGGTCGGCGGCCTGCACCTTGACGAGCAGGTCGTCACGGATGAAGGAGGGCTTCGACGCGGCGGAGGCGAACCTCTCCAGCTCGGCGAGGCCCTCGCCGGTGACCCGGAACAGCCGCTTGTTGGGCCGGGTCTCCTGGACCACCTGCCGGCCCGCGACCAGTCCGTCCTTCTCCAGCTTGGCCAGCTCGGCGTAGAGCTGCTGGGGCAGGGCGTGCCAGAAGTTCGCGACACCGATGTCGAACGCCTTGGCCAGCTGGTATCCGCTGTACTCGCCGTCGAGCAGCGCCGCCAGAACGGCATGCCGCAAGGCCATCGCAGAGGCCCCTTCCCTTTTCTCGTCCGCCACCTCATCATACTCAAGAAACTGACTAGTCACATTGTTGAGTACGAGGAGCGGGCATGGACACCACCGATCTCTTTCGCACCGCCGTGGAGAAGCGCGATCTCTCCGCGCTGAACGACCTGTTCACCGAGGACATCCGCCTCAACAGCCCGGTGAAGTTCACCCCCTTCGAGGGCCGGCCCATGGTGTCGGGGCTCTTCGGGGTCCTGCTGCGCACCTTCGAGGACTTCCGTTACGTCGGCCACCTCGAAGGCGTGGCCGAGGCGGGCGCCGAGGGCGACGAGGCGCCGTCGGCGGTCCTCGTCTTCCGCGCGACCGTGGGCGGCAAGCAGATCCACGGCATCGACCTGCTCCACTTCGACGATGCGGGCCGCATCAAGGAGTTCACCGTCATGGTCCGCCCGCAGTCCGCGGTGCACGCCCTGGGCGAGGCGGTGCTCGCGGGCCTGGTCGCCGACGGCCTCGTCCCCGGGCCGGACGGCAGCTGACGGGGAGGGGAGTCACGGGAACGGGCGCCCGAGGGGAGTCCGTGGGAGCGGAGGCGCGCGGAAGTCCCTCGTCCGCACTATCCGGCCAGCGGCCACCCAGCCCGCGAGGGCCGGAATCCCCGGCCGCCCCTGCCCCGCCGGGGCCGTGCTCCGGAGGCGCCGGAAGGTTCCGGCCAGAGCTTGATCGAATACCTCCCGGTATGCGGAGGAGGGTTGATCAATTCGATCTGGAACCCGATAGGCTCCTCTGCGGCGCGGCGAGTTGACGCGATGTCACTCGGCCGCTGCGGTGCTGCGCGCTCCCCCCGGGCGACGTCTGCGCCGCCCCCAGTTCGAAAGTGTTGCTCTCGAAGGATGTAGATGGAACTTGCCACTCCACCCCCGGCGGCACGAGCACCGGTCGCCTGGTACGGCTGGTGGCTGATGCCGCTGGCCTTAGGAGCCGGAACCCTCGTCACAGCGGTGGCGGGGCCCGACCAGGTCCAGATACCCGCGACGTTCGCCGGTGCCGCTGTCACGGCTGCGGGCGCGGTCTGCGTGCGGCTCCTCGTACGTACCAGAACCCAGCTGCGCCGCGCCGACGAAGCCTTCCGCGCCGCCCAGACCGAGCACTCCCAGCAGAGATACGCCGATGTGCGGTCCCGGGAGCAGCGCTTCGAGGCCGAGAGATCCGCGCTGGAAGCCCAGCTGGGCGAGCAGGCCAAGGCCTTCGACGCCAGGCTGGCCGAGCACACCCAGGCCTACGAGGCCGGGATCGCCGAATGGACCCGCACGACGGAGGAGCGGATCGCACTCCAGCGGGACGTCGTCGTCAGGCTCGGCGACAGCCATCTCCCCGAGGCGATCAAGCGCCTGCGCGAGGGTGAGGCCATCGACGACATCCTGGCGGAGGTCGGCCAGGAGGCCGACGCGAGCCCGGAGACGCGCGCCGCGCTGCGCAAGGTCATGCGGACCGCGCTGCTCGGCGTGGAGGAGGAACTGAACCGTTCCACCTCGGCCGAACAGGCCGTGGTCGGTATCGGCAGCCGCATCCACGTGCTGACGGGGCGGCTGCGCGGCCGGCTCCACGAGATGCAGGGCGAACACGGGCGGCTGCCCGCCGTGGCCCAGGGACTCATGGAGCTGGACCAGGAGATCGGTCCCGCCGACTGCCTGGCCGCCAGCATCGGCGTACTGGGCGGTTCCGACCGGCCCGGACGCCAGTGGCAGGAACCGCAGCGGCTGCTCAGCGTGGTCCGGGGCGGCATCGGCCGCATCAAGGACTTCAACCGCATCCAGGTCCGCCACCTCCCCGAACTCGGCGTCGACGGCGGTCTGGTGGACCACCTCACGCTGATCTTCGCCCACCTCCTGGACAACGCCGCGCGCTACTCGCCGCCCAGCGAGCCCGTGGTCGTCTCCGGCAAGGAGGTCCCCAACGGGGTCGGCATCGAGATCCAGGACGCCGGCAAGGGCCTGAGCGAGGAGCGCAAGCGCGAGGCGGAGCAGTCCATCGCGGGCACCGCGAAGGGCCCCGGTCTCGGCGGTATCTCGGAGGACGCCAACCTGGGTCTGCGCGTCGTGGGCGCCCTGGCACGCCGTTACGGCATCCGGGTCACCTTCGCGGACTCCCCGTGGCTCGGCACCTCGGTGGTCGTGGTGGTTCCGCACAAGTACTTCAGCCACCTCTCCGCCCCCGTCGTCGAGCCGGTCCGGCCCGTCGCGGAACAGGCCGAGCCCGTCCGGGAGGCCCTCGCGACCGGCCTGCCGGCCAACGGTGCCCCGAGCGCAGGGACCACCGAGATCACGGACACCACGCCCGGCGGCCTGCCGCGGCGCAGGAGCAGGCGGAGCGACACACCGACGGCCAGGCAGGGCGCCGCCGCCGACCGGACCGTGGAGTCCGTGACCGCAGTGCCGCCGGACGCGTCGTTCGCCGGCCTCGCCGCCTTCGCCACGGCCGGACGTGAGACCGCCCCGCCCCGGGTGACGACCGAGGACGCCGGCCCGGGCGTTCGCGAGACGACTGCCGGACGCGAGTCCAACCGCACGGAAGAGAGCGACTAGTCCACATGACGCAACAGGGAACCGACGTGAGCTGGGCGCTCCGCGATCTGACGGAGAGCATCCGGGAGATCCGCTTCGCCCTCGTGGCCTCCAGCGACGGCAAGGCCATCACCTCCTACGGGGCGGACGACCCCGACGACGTGGACCGCTTCGCCGCCGTGGTCGCCGGACTCCAGGCGCTCGCGCAGCCCGTCGCCGAGCAATTCCCCAAGTACGCCGGGCAGCTCCGCCTCGCGATGATCGAGGTCGACGGCGGTCACCTCTTCGTCGTACGGGCCGGCGTGGAGACGTACCTCGGAGTCCTCGCGAGGGAGGGGCTCGACCAGGGCCTGCTCGGCCACCAGATGAGGGACCTGGCGCGAAGGATGGGTGAGCTTCTCGGCACCAGCCCGCGCCTGGAGGAGCACTCTGGATGAGTGGTCCCCGCCGGCCCACGGACCCGCCCGGTCTCGAGCGCTACTACGTCCTCACCGGAGGGCGCAGCGGACCGGGTGGTTCGGCGTCGACCCTGGACGTGGCGACCCTCATCATCTCCCGTGCCGCAGCCGTGCCCGGCCTGCAGCACGAGCACGAGGAGATACTCCGGCGCTGCCGCGATCCGCTGTCGGTGGCCGAACTCGGCGCCCATCTCGGATTGCCCTTCAACATTCTCGCGGTGCTCCTGGCCGATCTGCTGGACGCAGGACGCGTCGAGGCCCGCGATCCCATCCCGGCGTCAGGAGCCGGCCGCGGGCCCGACCTCGCGCTCCTTGAGGAGGTACTCAGTGGACTTCAAAGGCTTTGACCGCCCCGACCAGGCGGCCGGAGGCGGCACCCGCTCGGTGAAGGTGATGATCGCCGGCGGCTTCGGCACCGGGAAAACCACCCTGGTGCGCTCGGTGAGCGACATCAAGCCGCTCACCACCGAGGAGACGCTGACCCAGGCCAGCGTGGACGTCGACGACCTGATCGGGGTGGCGGACAAGCAGGAGACCACCGTCAGCCTGGACTTCGGGAAGATCGGCATCAACGAGGAGCTGGTGCTGTACCTGTTCGGGACACCGGGCCAGGAGCGCTTCTGGTTCCTGTGGAACGGCCTGTTCAAGGGCGCCCTCGGGGCCGTGGTCCTGGTGGACACCCGGCGGCTGGCGTCCAGCTTCCGGGCGATCGAGGAGATGGAGCGGCAGGACGTGCCCTTCGTCATCGCCCTCAACGTCTTCCCCGACTCCAAGGACCACCCGATCGAAGAGATCCGCGACGCCCTGGACATACCCGAGCACACCCCCGTCGTGACCTGCGACGCCCGTGACCGGACATCGAGCCGCGATGTGCTGATCGCGCTGATCCGCCATCTCAAGGCGCGTTCCGCCGTCGCTCTGGAGCCCCGATGACCGACCGTCAGGAGAACGACGCGGGTGCTCCCCGCGGCTGCCCCGTCGCGCACGGCGGCGGGGACGCGCTCACCCGGCTGTACGGGCCGGACGCGGCGCTCGACCCGCAGGGCATCTACGGACGGCTGCGCAAGGAGTACGGCGCGGTCGCGCCGGTCCTCCTGGAGGGCGACGTCCGCGCCTGGCTGGTTCTCGGCTACCGCGAGAGCCGGCGCGTGCTCGACAACCCCCTCCAGTTCAGCCGGGACTCGCGCATCTGGCGGGACTGGAACGAGGGAGGAGTCGAGGAGGACTCGCCGCTGATCCAGATGCTCGGCTGGCGTCCCGACTGCGTGTCCCAGGACGGCGAGCCGCACCGCAGGCTGCGCAGGGCGGTCACCGACAACCTGGACACCCTGGCGGGGCGCGGCATCCGGCGCCATGTCACGCACTTCGCGAACAAGCAGATCGACGCGTTCGCCGGCGAGGGCAGGGCCGACCTGGTGGGCGACTACGCCGAGTACCTGCCGATGCTCGTGCTGACCAGGCTGTTCGGACTCCCGGCCGCCGAAGGCCGCAGCCTCGCGGTCTCCTGCGCCCAGGTCATCAAGGGCGGGCCGGACGCCATGGCCCACAACGACCGCATCATGGAGATCCTCGGGGAACTCGCCGAGCGCAAGCGCCAGGAGCCGGGCCCCGACTTCACCACCGGGCTGCTCGCGCACACCGCGGGCCTCGACGAGGGGGAGATCCTCAGCCATCTGCGTCTGGTGCTGATCACCGCGCACACCACGACCAGCAACCTGCTGGCCCGGGTGCTGGAGCTGGTCTTCACCGACTCCTCCCGCCTCGCGGGACTCGTCAGCGGCCAGCGGGCCGTCTCCGAGGTCGTCGAGGAGGCGCTCTGGAACACCCCGCCGCTGGCGGTCCTCCCGGGGCGTTTCGCGACCGCCGACCTCGAACTCGGCGGTACGCAGATCAAGGAGGGCGACCTGCTGGTGCTCGGGCTCGCCGCGGGCAACCTCGACCCGGACATCCAGCCGGACTCGGGGGTCTCCGTGCACGGCAACCAGTCGCACCTGGCGTTCAGCGGCGGTCCTCACGAGTGTCCGGGCCAGGGCATCGGCCAGGCCATCATCGAGACGGCGGTCGACGTCCTGCTGCACCGGCTGCCCGGACTCCGCCTGGCCGTCCCCGCGGACGACCTCACCTCGACCGCCTCCACCTGGGAGGCGCGGCTGGACAGCCTGCCGGTCGAGTTCGCAGCGCAGGGCGCCTGAGCGCGCCTCGAGTCGGCTGCTCGCCCGACCCGCCCGGCCCGCTCCGGCGGGCCGGGCTTCCGGTCCCTCAGACGGCGAGCAGATCGTCCAGCGATCCCCGGCCGGCCAGCTCGGCGGTGGCCGCCGGGCCCTCCTTCGCGGCGGAGTAGCGGCCCGAGGTCAGCGCCCACTCGTAGTTGCCGCTGATCCAGTGCTGGATGGCTTCCACACCCATCCGGACCTGGTTCCGCTGCTCCGTGCCGAGACCGAGCTCCTCGCACATCCCCGGGACGAGCGCCTCCAGTTCGAGGTACTCGTCGAGGCACTCGGTGGTCATCCGGTACGCCTCGTCGGCGGCCTCCTCCCAGCTGCACCCGCGCTCCCGGTGCAGCACGGCGATGAGGTTGTGGCCGTCTCCCCGGCGCTTCTCGCGCTCGAAGGAGTGGATGTCGTTCATGAACCCGATCGTGTCGGCGGCCAGATCGCGCATCCTGACCATCAGCCCGTGCGCCTGCACCTGAGCCGGCACCTCGAAGCCGCGGCTGCGCTCACCCGCGTCGATGCTGTGGTGGATGCCGACCGTGCGGCGGCGGAACTCCGCGTACTCCTCGATGCCCAGCGTTCCCGCCCTGCCCTTGGCCGCGAGGTCGACCTCCTCGGTGTGCGCCACGAGGAAGCGCCCCCAGGACGCGGCGAACCGCGTGCGCCAAGTCAGGGACATGCCATCCGAGAGCTGGGCCCACACCTCGGCCCAGGCGGTGGTGATGGGGCAGACCACGCGAGGCGGCGTCCCGGCGGGGCGCAGCGGGGTGGCTATCAGCTCCCGCGCGACCTCGGCTATGCGGTCCGCGCGGTCGGGGCTCCCGGAGTCGAACTGGTCGTCGAACAGGAAGGCCAGGGAGAACCAGTTCATCAGGACGACCATGTCATCGGCCGAGGCGTACGGGTACGTCCGCGCCGCCGCCTGGGGCAGGTCCCAGGACTGGTACTCCTCGAACCCCGCCTGGCTGCGCACCAGGCCCATCTGCCAGACCCAGCGGAGGTGGTGCTCGCGTGCGTACGCGAGGTGCTCGCTCACCGGGGCTTTGAAGGGGAGGTCGAATGTGACGTCCTGCGGCATTGGCGTCCTCTCTGGAGACGATTCACAGGCCCCCGCCCCTGCGACAGGGCGATCGGAATTGACGCCCATTGACTCGAAGTGCACGTTTCGAGATCAGAACTGATGATCCATCATGTGCGATCTGATGCTGCCCAGACCCTAAACGATCTATGCGACAAGATCCGTTCGAAGAATTCCGGGTGCCCGGGAGGACGGGGCGGGAGGTCAGCCGGGCAGTGGTCCCGTGCCGCGCGCCGCGGGCCTCAGCTCCACGTGGGTGAAGTACTCGGTCGAGATGATCCGGTGACGGGCCTTCTCCGGGAGCCGGGACAGGATGCCGGGAAGGGGGCGCTCGCGGTCCACCTGGCTGCGGTGCGCGAGGATCGCCCGCCACTTCAGGTCGAGCCACGGGCGTACGTCCACCGTCGCGGTGACCATGTCGTCCGGCACGCTGAGCGCGGTCTTGCCCGCACGGGCCAGCAGGGCGCCGAGCTCCCCGACGCCCGAGTGCGGGTGGGTGGCCAGCCAGAGGGCGTCGGGCAGCCAGGGCGCTCCGGCCTCCGGGCAGAGGTGCGGGAGGCCTGCGGCCCGCACGGCGAGGGCGGTCACCCGGTGGGTGTGCCGGTGGTCGGGGTGGCCGGTCAGCCCGCCGTACGCGTCATGGGTGACGACCACTTCCGGCCGGAACTCCCTGATCTCGGCGACCAGTCGCGTGATTGCCTCGTCCAGCGGCACATCGGTCCAGCGGGGCCGCCTCGGCGCGGAGTCCGGGACGCGATGGTCGGCGTAACCGAGCATGCGCGGCGCGCCCGCGCCGAGCACGCGTAAGGCGTCGGCCAGTTCGGCGGCCCTGTCGCCGTCCGGCACCCAGGTCGCCGTGACGACACGCGTACGCGCGCCCGACCCGGCGTGCCGGGCGAGGACCCCGCCCGCGACCAGTGCCTCGTCGTCGGGGTGGGCGAACACGGCGAGCAGGGCCGCCCCTGGAGGGGGCACGGCTCAGAGTGAGCCCAGATCGGAGCTGAGCCAGCGCTGCGGACGCATGTGGATGACCACCTGCTCACCGTGCTCCTTCCACGCGAAGTCGACGTAGCCCTCGACCTTCTCGGCGGGGAGGTAGCGGGAGGACATCTCCACCAGCTGCTCACGGGTGGCGGGCAGGGTGGCGATGACCGGGCCCTCGACGGAGACGTAGCGGATGGTCGGCGTGAGGCGTTCCGCCATGAGGCTGAAGCGGCCCGCGGCGGCGATGGCCCGCCCCTTGCGGGAGTCGCGCCCCGTCATGATCCACAGGTCGCCGCCGGGTGCGTACTGGTACCAGATGGGCACGGTGAGCGGCGCCCGGTCCTCCTCGGGCGCGTCCACGGCCAGGGCGCCGATGTGCGGTTCGGCCAGGAACAGTTCACGCTCGGTGCGGGTCAAGGCCATGGCGGGCTCCTCGGATGATCGGGGGACGATGCCTCGAAGGCGCATTATGCAACGCTTGCCCCGGATAGGCGGTGGAGTCACACGCCCGCCGGGTCCGCCTGTTCCCGGCGCCGGGCCGGCAGGTGGAGACGCCTGGTGTTCAGCCGCTCGGGGGCGTCCGGCCATCCGGGAACCCGGCGTCGTCCAGGCGGGCGTACATCAGCATGTCCCGGCGGCGGCCCCCGATCTCCTGCCAGCCGCGCAGCAGGCCCTCGCGCTCGTAGCCGGCGCTCTCGGCGGTCCGGAGCGAGGCCGTGTTCCACGGTTCGACGAGGAGCTGGACCCTGGGGATGCGCAGATCGTGCAGGGCCCAGGTGGTGACCGTGCGCAGGGCCGCTCCCGCGACTCCCTGGCGGCGGGCGGTTCCGGTCATCCAGTAGGCGAGCGAGGCCCGGCCCTCGGCCGCGTCCCTGAGCCAGAGGCCGATGGAGCCGACCGGGCGCCGGTCGCGGGTGCGGGCGATGGCGAACGGGTATCCGGCGCCGGTCGCGGCCCGGTCCCACTGACGCCGTACGTAGGCCTGCGCCCCCTCGTCGGAGTACGGCGAGGGGACGGGGGTGATCAGAGGGATGTAGTCGTCCTTCGCCGCCTCGCGCAGGAGCGGCAGGTCGCTCATCTCCCAGGGGCGCAGGACGAAATCGGGTCCGGCGGTCATGCTGGGGACGGTCAGCGGTTGTGCCATGGGCGTCATCCTGCCGCCCGTCCCCTCCCGCACCCGCGCCCGACTCACCCGGCGGACGCCCGCTTGCCCGGCCTGCCGAGGAACGCCCCGGCCAGCAGGGCGCCCGCCAGCACCAGCGCCGAGTTGACGAGGACCGCCGCCGACACCCCCGACAGCACCGCGCCGGGCCCGGTCGCCGTGCCCATCCGCGCGGTGACGATCGCGCTCATGACCGGGATGCCCATCGTGATGCCGACCTGCTGGGTCATCGTGGCCAGGCCGGTCGCGAGCCCTTGCTCCTCGTCGGGAAGGCCCGAGGTGGCGGTGACCATGAAGCCCACGATCATCAGCATGTTGCCGACGCCGCCGACGAACGTCGCGGCCAGCAGCAGCGCGATCCAGCCGCCCGAGGTGCCGAGCGCCACCAGGGAGAGGGTGGCGGCGGCCTGGATGATGCCGCCGATGACGATGGTGCGCCGGTTGCCGAACCGGCCGACCGCCCGGCCGCCGAGCATGCCGCCCGCCACGGTGCCGATCCCGAGGACGCCGAAGGCGAGACCGGTCGCGAGGGGCGAGTAGCCCAGTACCTCCTGGAGGTAGAGCGTCAGCAGGAAGACCAGGGAGGTCTCGGTGACGAAGGCGATCAGCCCGGTGGCGTTGCCCCAGATGACGCTGCGGCGCCTGAGGATGTGTACGGGGACCAGCGGCGCGGCCGCCCGCTTCTCGACGAACCAGAAGCCCACCAGCAGTGCCGCGCCGGCCAGGAGCGCGGTCAGTGTGGTGGGCGTGGTCCAGCCGGACTCGCCCGCCTGCGTCAGCCCGTAGACCAGCAGGAGCAGGCCGCCGGTGACGGTCGCGGCGCCGGGCAGATCGAGCTTCGGGCGCTCGGCGGGCCGGGAGTCGCTGATCACGGACGGTGCGAGGGCGACGACGAGCGCGGCGACGGGGACGTTGACGAAGAAGGCCCAGCGCCAGGAGAGCAGATCGGTCAGCAGTCCGCCGAGGATCGCGCCCGCGGTGAAACCGGCGGACATCAGGGCGCCGTTGAGGCCGAGTGCGCGCTCGCGCAGCGGGCCCTCCTTGAACGCCGTGGTCAGCAGGGCCAGTCCGGCCGGGGTGACGGCCGCGGTCGCCAGGCCCTGGAGCACCCGCGCGGTGAGCAGGACCTCGGGCGAGGTGGCGAGCCCGCCGAGCACGGAGGAGAGGCCCAGGACGGCCATTCCGCCCATGAACAGGCGCTTACGGCCGACAAGATCGGCCACGCGCCCGAACAGCAGCGTGAACCCGGCCGCCGCGAGGGCGAAGGACGTGGCGATCCACTGGAGGTGGGCCAGGGTGAACCCGAGGCCCTCGCCGACGGCGGGCAGTGCGACGTTCAGGATGGAGAAGTCCACGGCGATCATGAACTGTGCGCCGAGGAGGAGGACGAGGACGAGCTTCTGACGGCCGGTCATGCGGACGACGGGCGCCCGAGGGGGCGCGGCGACGGGTGCCGTGCTGCTGGATGTGGACATGAGGTGCCCTTCCTGGAGTCCCACGAGGCTTAATGGATCTGCGGTTCCGTTAATATGTGCGTCACCGTAGCAGGAAATGGCCAACTAATGGAACTGGAGACCCGTTATGGCTGCTGAGGAAGCGGAGCCGGGCACCGTCCGGCCCGGCGGGCGCACCGCCCGGGTACGTGAGGCCGTGCTGCGCGCCGCCGGTGACGCACTGGTCGAGCAGGGCTTCGACGGGCTCGACCTGGCCGATGTCGCGCGCCGGGCCGAGGTCGGCAAGACGACGGTCTACCGGCGCTGGTCCACCACGGCGGGGCTGGTCGCCGATCTGCTTCACGACATGGCGGAGCAGTCCGTGCCGCGTACGGACACGGGCTCGCTGGACGAGGACCTCAGGGCCAACGCGCGGCTGGTCCTGCGCACGCTGACCGACCCGCGGCAGGGCCCCCTCTTCGCCGCCGTGATCGCGGCGGCCACCTGCGACGCCCGCACGGCCGAGGCCCTGCACCGCTTCTACGCGGTACGCGTCGAGGAGTGGGCCGGCTGTGTCACCGCCGCCGCCGAGCGGGGCGAGCTGCCGCCGGGCACCGACGCCCGGGAGGTGATCAGGGCGGTGTCGGCCCCTCTCTACTACCGGCTGCTGGCCAGCGGCGACCCCTTGGACGAGGCGGTCGCGGACCGTGCGGCCGAGGCGGCGGCGGTGGCGGCGAGGGCGGGTGCGTACGTGGTCCGATGAGGCCGCCGGACAGGGGCGCTTGACCTCTTGTGCACTCCAACTCGTAGCTTCTGCGCCCATGCGGACAGACACGCGGACAGACATGGACTGGCAGACGAGGCCATTGGGCCGCAGCGGGATCGGGACCGGGGCGCTCGGCCTCGGGTGCTGGGCGATCGGCGGGGAGTGGTCGACGCCCGACGGCAGCCCGCTCGGCTGGGGCAGGGTCGACGACGAGGAGTCGGTGGCCGCGATCCGCCGGGCGCTCGAACTGGGCGTGCGCTTCTTCGACACGGCGGACGTGTACGGGGCCGGGCACAGCGAACGCGTGCTGGGCAAGGCGCTCGCGGGCAGACGGGACGAGGTCCTCATCGCCACCAAGTGGGGCAACCTCTTCGACGAGCGGACCCGGACGATGGACGGGGCCGACCGCTCGCCGGGCTATGCCCGCGAGGCGCTCATCGCCTCCCTGCGCAGGCTGGGGACCGACCGGATCGACCTCTTCCAGCTGCATCTGGGCGATACCCCGCTCGACGAGGCGGCCGAACTGCGCGGGGCGTGCGAAGGGTTCGTGGCCGAAGGGCTGATCCGCGCCTACGGGTGGAGCACCGACGACCCGGAGCGCGCGGCGCTGTTCGCCGAGGGTGAGCACTGCGCGGCCGTCCAGCACGCCTGCAACGTGCTGGAGGACGCCCCCGGGATGCTCAGCCTGGGCGAGGAGCGGGGCCTGCTCGGCATCATCCGGAGCCCTCTGGCGATGGGCCTCCTCGCGGGCCCGCGCGGTGCGGACAGGCGGGCACGGGCCGGGGACATCCGGTCCGCCCCGCCCGCGTGGCTGCACTGGTTCGAGGCGGGCGGAGTGCCCTCGGCGCAGTGGGCGGCACGGGTCGAGGCGATCCGCGAGGTGCTGACGTCGGACGGCCGGACGCTCGCCCAGGGAGCCATCGGCTGGCTCTGGGCCCGCAGCGGCAGGACGGTGCCGATCCCCGGCTTCCGGACGGTCGCCCAGGTCGAGGAGAACGCGGGCGCCCTCGCCCACGGGCCGCTGAGCCCCGCTCTGCTGAAGGAGATCGCGGACCTCCTCGCGTAGGCGGGAGCGCCCCGGCACAACGCGCCGGAGCGCGGGCCGCCGGGAGCGAGGGCGGCCCGGAGCGAGGGCGGCCCGGGGCTCGGTGGGTCAGCCGATGCGGGTGCCCGTCCCGCTCACCCTGATCCGCGCGTCACCCGGGTGGAGCGTGACGGTGAGGGTGCCGGGGCGGCCCATGTCCTCACCCTGGTGCAGGGTGAGGACGGCGTCGTCCGGCACGAGCCCGAGCTCACGGGCGTACGCACCGAAGGCGGCTGCCGCGGCGCCCGTCGCCGGGTCCTCGACCACCCCGCCGACCGGGAACGGGTCACGGACGTGGAAGACGGCCGGGGACTCCCGCCATACCAGCTGAACGGTCGTCAGCTCCAGCCGGTGCATGAGCGCTTCCAGGCGGGCGAAGTCGTACGAGAGATCCGCGAGGCGTTCCCGGCTCGCGGCGGCCAGCACCAGATGGCGGGCGCCCGCGTAGGCGATCCGGGGTGGCACGGCCGGGTCCAGGTCGCCGGCCGGCCAGTCCAGGGCCGCCAGGGCCTCCGCCAGGTCACCGGCGGAGATGTCCTCGGAGTGCGGCTCGACGCTGGTGAGGGTGGCGCGGAGCTCGCCGCCCTCCAGGGTCACCGTGACGGGGACCGGCCCGGCGGCGGTGGTGAACAGCAGGTCGCCCGGGCCGTCGCGCTCGGCCAGCGCGACGGCGGTGGCGATGGTGGCGTGGCCGCAGAAGGGCACTTCGGCCTTCGGGCTGAAGTAGCGGACGGTGTATCCGCCCCGGCCGTCCGGCGCGGTGAGGAAGGCCGACTCGCTGTACCCGAGCTCGGCGGCGACGGCGAGCATCTCCGCGTCGTCGAACTCGGAGGCGTCCAGGACGACGCCTGCGGGGTTGCCGCCGGCCGGATCGGCGGAGAACGCGGTGTAGCGCAGGACCTCGGCGCTGGGGAGTGGACTCATGTCGCAGGTCAACCGGGAGACGGGCGATCGCATTCCCGACGGCGTCCGCAGGCGCGGTCCGGGGTCCTGACTCCCCGGACCACGCCCTCGGGCCTCTCCGCTCGGATCAATGCCGGCCTGATCCGGACGGAGCACCCTGGGCCCGCCCGCGTACCCCCCTGGCCGCGGCGGCCCGTTCACTGCGGTCGGTGAAAGACCTCGCGGTCGGTGAAAGACCTCGCGGTCGGTGAAAGACCTCGCGGTCGGTGGAAGACCTCGCGGTCGGTGAAAGACCTCGCGGTCGGTGGAAGACCTCGCGGCCGGTGGACGGCCCCGTGGTCAGGTCGAAGACCTCGCGGTCAGTGGCAGACCTTGACGCCGGTGCCCTTGCCCCACGAGCAGGAGTCCAGGAGCGAGCCGCTCGGCTTGATCAGCCGGGCCTTGTCCCCGGTGTTGTTCCAGACGTACGAGCCGCGGTTCCAGTACACGTGCGCAGCGGAGTTCGTGCCCTTGCCGGTGTGGACGCGGACCGTCTTGCCCGCCGCGACGGTGAAGCTCGGGAAGGTGTACGTGTAGCCGGTGTTGTCCTTCAGCTTGTAGCCCTTGAGCTGCAGCTTGGACTTCCCGTTGTTGTGGATGTCCACGTACTCGGCGACCAGGGACGTGTTCGTCCGCGTGTCCTTGCCGGGGCTGTCGTACTGGATCTTGCCGAGGTGCAGCCCGCCCTGATGGGAGGCCGCCGAGGCCGGAGCCGTGGCGAGGAGCGAGCCGGCCAGGGCGGTGGCGGCGGCCAGGGCGAGGGGCGCGGCGGTGCGTATGCGCATGCTTTGTGGTCCTTCTGTGTGCATCTGGTGAAGGTCAGCAGCATACGGGCAGCATGCGCTTGCCCGGGCCCAGCCCTGGAAATCGACAAAATCTGTCATTCCAGGGCCAGTTCCGGGCAAGCAAAAATAGAAAGGGATCAGCCTCGGCCCACGTACGGCATGTTCGTCGCCATCACCGTCGCGAACTGCACATTGGCCTCCAGCGGCAGCCCCGCCATGTGCAGCACCGTCCGGGCCACGTCCGCCGCCGCCATCACCGGCTCCGCGGCCACCTCACCGTTCGCCTGGAGAATTCCCGCGCTCATCCGCTCGGTCATGTCCGTCGCGGCGTTGCCGATGTCGATCTGCCCGCAGGCGATCCGGTAGGGCCGTCCGTCCAGCGACAGCGACTTCGTCAGGCCCGTCACCGCGTGCTTCGTCGCCGTGTAGGCGATCGAGTGCGGGCGCGGCGCGTGCGCGGAGACCGAGCCGTTGTTGATGATCCGGCCGCCCTGCGGGTCCTGCTCCTTCATCAGGCGGTACGCCGCCTGCGCGCACAGGAACGTGCCCGTCAGATTGACGTCCACGACCGTCCGCCAGTCCTCGTACGCGAGATCCTCGACCGGCACCGAACGGGGGCCGAACGTCCCCGCGTTGTTGAACAGCAGGTCGAGCCTGCCGAACCGGTCCCGTACGGCCCCGAAGAGCGCGGCCACTCCGTCCGGGTCGCCCACATCGGTGGGCAGGCACACCATCGCGCCCGGCCCGGCCCCCGCGGCCGTCTCCTCCAGCGCGTCGGCGCGCCGCCCCGCCAGGGCCACCGTCCAGCCCGCACTCGAAAGGGTGAGTGCGACGGCCCGGCCGATGCCCGATCCGGCACCCGTGACGACGGCGATTCTCTGCTCAGCGTTCATGGCCCGGCAGCGTAACGGGAGGTTTCGCGGCGGCCGGCACCCGGTGCTCATCGCACCGCCATAAGGATGTTGTGTACCCGCCAACGGTAGGTCGTCGACCGGCACTCCAATGCCTCTGACAACATCCGGCAGGGGAGGGGCATATGACACCCGCACAGATCGGCACGCCCGGACAGAGCGGCCATTCACCGGAGCTGCGCAGCGCGGCCCGGCAGCTCGGCTCCGGGGTCGGGCGCCGCCGCTTCCTCACCGTCACCGGTGCCGCCGCGGCCCTGGCCTTCGCCGTCAACCTGCCCGGCGCGGGCACGGCGGCCGCCGCCGAGCTCGACGCGCGGAAGATCACCGAGGACCCCTTCACCCTCGGGGTGGCCTCCGGCGACCCCCTGCCGTTCTCGGTGCTGCTCTGGACGAGACTCGCGCCCCGCCCGTACGAGGCCGACGGCGGGCTGCCCGCCGAGCGGGTCCAGGTCCGCTGGGAGATCGCCCGCGACGAACGCTTCCGGCGGATCGTCCGGCGCGGTTCCGCGACCGCGCACCCGGAGTTCGGCCACAGCGTCCACGTGGACGTGGACGGCCTCGACCCCGACCGGAACTTCTACTACCGCTTCCGCGCGGGCAGCTGGATCAGCCCCGCCGGCCGCACCCGCACGGCGCCCTCCCCCGGCGCGCGCAACAGCTCCCTGACCCTGGCGGCCGTCTCCTGCCAGGCGTACCACGACGGGTACTTCACCGCCTACCAGCACCTCGCGGCCGAGGACGTCGACGTGGTCTTCCACCTCGGCGACTACCTCTACGAGTACGCGGTCACCGCCGTCGGCGGCGCCCGCGCCTACACCGACCGCGTCCTGCCGGACCACTTCAACCGGGAGACGCTCACGCTGGAGGACTACCGCATGCGGTACGGCCTCTACAAGTCCGACCCCGACCTGCGCGCCGCCCACGCCGCGCACCCCTTCGTCGTCACCTGGGACGACCACGAGACGGAGAACAACTACGCGGGCGACACCCCGGAGAACAGCGTCCCGCCGGAGGAGTTCCTGCTCCGCAGGGCCGCCGCCTACCGGGCGTACTGGGAGAACCAGCCGCTCCGCACCCCGCAGCGCCCCACCGGCCCCGACATGCGCCTCTACCGGCGGCTGCGGTTCGGCCGGCTCGCGCAGTTCGACATCCTCGACACCCGCCAGTACCGCAGCAACCAGGCCTACGGCGACGGCTGGAAGGTCCCCGGACCGGAGTCCGAGGACCCGGCGCGCACCATGACGGGCGCCGCCCAGGAGCGCTGGCTGCTCGACGGCTGGAAGACCTCGTCCGCCCGCTGGAACGTCGTGCCGCAGCAGGTCACCTTCGCCCAGCGGCGCGACGTACCGACCGACGCCTACAAGCTGTCCATGGACTCGTGGGACGGCTACCCCGCCTCCCGGCAGCGGATCATGGACGGCGCGGAGGCCGCCGGGATCGAGAACCTGATGGTCCTCACCGGGGACGTGCACGTCGGCTACGGCTTCGACCTGAAGAAGGACTTCGACGACCCGGCCTCACGGACCGTCGGCACCGAGATCGTGGCCACCTCGATCGCCAGCGGCAAGGACGGCTCCGACAAGCCGGCCAGCTGGAACAACCAGATGCAGGCCAACCCGCACATGAAGTTCTACAACGGACGCCGCGGCTACGCCCTCGTCACGCTCGGCACCGAGCAGGCGCGCGCCGACTTCCGCACGGTCCCCGCGGTCACCACGCCCGGTGCCCCCGTCTCCACGGCCGGCTCCTTCGTGACCGAGGCCGGGAACCCGGGGCTGACCCCCGCGTAACCCGGCCCCGCCCGGAGTCAGGCCCGCTCGTCCGCCGGATAGCGGACGCCGATCCGGTCCCGTACCGCGTCGAGCGTCCGCATCACGGCGAGGGAGCCCTCCAGCGGCACCAGCGGGGACTCCTTGTCGCCCGCCAGGAGCGCGCGGTTCACCTCGGCGGCCTCGTACTGCATGCCCGAGAGGCCCTGCGGGCCCGGCCCCGAGGTGATCGTCTCGGGCTCGTGACCCGGCCGGTGCAGGATGAAGTGCTCCGGGAAGAAGAAGCCCTGCGGGAAGTCGATCCGCCCCTTCGTGCCGGTGACCGAGGCGGTGGTCTGCATGTCCCCGACGATGGAGCAGGCCAGCAGGGCGGTGGCACCGGACTCCCAGCCCAGCAGGATGCCGGTGTTCAGGTCGGCGCCCTCGGGGGAGAGCAGCGCGTCGGCCTGCACCCGGTCCGGCTCGCCCAGCAGCAGCTGAGCGAACGACACCGGGTAGACCCCGAGGTCCAGCAGCGCGCCGCCGCCCAGCGCGGGATCACGCAGCCGGTGGTCGGCCCCGAAGGTGCCCGCGAAGCCGAAGTCGGCCTGGACCGTGCGGATCTCGCCGATCACGCCGTCCCGCACCATCTCCGTCATCCGGCGGATGAGCGGATTGCAGTACGTCCACATGGCTTCCATCAGGAACAGTCCGCGCTCGCGGGCGAGGTCCACCAGCTCCCGCGCCTCACGCGCGTTGATGGTGAACGCCTTCTCGCACAGCACGTGCTTGCCGGCCTCCAGCGCGAGCCCGGCCGCCTCGCGGTGAGCGGAGTGCGGGGTGGCGATGTACACGACGTCGACGGTGTCGTCGGCGACGAGCTCCGCCCAGCTGCCGTACGCCCGCTCGATCCCGAACCGCTCGGCGAACGCCTTGGCCGACGCCTCGGTGCGGGAGGCGACCGCCACGACCTCGGCGCCGGAGTCCTTCATCGCCAGCAGATCCGCCGTGAACGTCGCGGCTATGCCGCCCGTCGCCAGTACACCCCAACGCACAGTCCCGCTCATGCCCGCCCGCTCTCACAGAAAAAGGTATCGACCACTACGACTGACCTGAGAGCATAGATGCGGATTCAACGAAGCGGAGAAGAGGATGCCGGACAACGGCGCGAGCCGGGCCCAGCAAGAGCACGAGCACATACCGACGAGCAGCAGGAGCGCCGCATCCGGCGCCCCGGCCACCGCCACCCCCACCGCAGTGGGTGCCCCGGCCGCCTCCATGACCACCGCGCCAGGCGCCACCCCCACCACCGCGGGTGCGCAGGCCGCCTCCATGAACACCGCACCGGGCCTCCCGGCCACCGCCACCGCACGGCGGGCCGGAATTCTCGTCACCCTGGTGCTGGGCGGGCTCACCGCACTGCCGCCCCTTTCGATGGACATGTACCTCCCGGCGCTTCCGGAGGTCACCGACTCCCTGCACGCACCGGCGTCCACCGTCCAGCTCACGCTGACCGCCTGCCTCACCGGCATGGCGCTCGGCCAGCTCGTCGTCGGACCCATGAGCGACCGATGGGGCCGGCGCACGCCGCTGCTCCTCGGCATGATCGTCTACGTGATCGCCACCGCGATCTGCGCCGTCGCCCCGACCGCGGAACTCCTCATCGGCTTCCGCCTCCTCCAGGGCCTGGCCGGTGCGGCCGGCATCGTGATCTCCCGGGCCGTCGTACGCGATCTCTACGACGGCGACGAGATGGCGCGCTTCTTCTCCACCCTGATGCTGATCTCGGGGGTCGCCCCCGTCATCGCGCCCGTGATCGGCGGTCAGGTGCTCCAGTTCACCGACTGGCGGGGCATCTTCGTCGTCCTGACCGTGATCGGGGTGCTGCTGACGCTCGTCGTCTGGAAGTGGCTCCACGAGACGCTGCCCGTGTCCCAGCGGCACACCGGCGGCATCGGCGACGCGCTGCGCACCATGCGCGGGCTGCTGGCCGACCGGGTGTTCACCGGATACATGATCGCGGGCAGCCTCGCCTTCGCCGCGCTCTTCGCCTATGTGAGCGCGTCCCCGTTCGTCGTCCAGGAGATCTACGGGGCCTCGCCGCAGACCTTCAGCCTGCTCTTCGGGATCAACTCCGTCGGGCTGATCGCCGTCGGCCAGATCAACGGCAAGCTGCTCGTCGGCCGGGTCAGCCTGGACAAGGCGCTCGGCTTCGGACTGGCCGTCATCTCCGTCGCCGCGGTGGCCCTGCTGCTGATGACCTCCGGGGTCTTCGGCGAGGTCGGCCTGCTGCCGGTCGCCGCCGGTCTGTTCGTGCTCATGTCCGCCATGGGCCTGGCGATGCCCAACACCAACACCCAGGCCCTGATGCGCACCAGGCACGCGGCGGGCTCCGCCTCCGCGCTGCTCGGCACGTCCCAGTTCCTGATCGGCGCCATCGCCTCGCCCCTGGTCGGGATCGCCGGTGAGAAGACCGCCGTCCCGATGGCCGTGGTGCAGGTCGTCTGCGCCCTCGCGTCGATGGCGTGCTTCCTGCTGCTGTGCAGGCCGTGGCGGAGTACGGCCGGGACGCGGAAGCCGGCCGAGGGCTGAGCGGCGTACCGGCGGGCCGGGCCGGGCCGTGGCCTCACGGCCCGGCCCGCTCCGTTGCGCCCGGTGTGTTCCACCGGCCAGACTGCGGCGATGAGCGCCGAAGAGGAACTGCCGTTGACCGGAGGGAACGTCAGCGAAGGCATCGTCCGGGCCGGTGACACCGTCCGCCGCCCCGCCGGGCCGTGGACACCGGCGGTGCACGCGCTGCTCACCCATCTCCACGAGGCAGGCTTCCGGGCCGCTCCCCGCCCCCTCGGCATCGACGACCGGGGCCGGGAGGTCCTGACCTTCGTGCCGGGCGAGGTGATCTGGCCGGACCGGTTCGCCCTGGTGGACCCGTCGTCCGGGCTGGCACGTGTCGCGCGTACGATCCGGGACTTCCACGACGCCGTGGCCGGATTCACGCCTCCGCCGGACGCCCGGTGGAACGCGCTCGTGCCGGCGGACGGAGCCGACATCATCGCCCACCACGACCTGGCCCCGTGGAACCTCGTCGCCGACGGCGACCAGGGATGGGCCTTCATCGACTGGGACAACGCGGCCCCCGGCACACGCCTCTGGGACCTGGCCTACGCCGCACGGGGCTTCGTGCCCCTGTCCGGGCACCCCCACTGGCAGCGCACCGACGCCCCGGAACGGCTGCGCCTCTTCGTCGACGCGTACGGCCTCGACGAGACCGGGCGGCGCGCTCTGGTGCCCCTGCTCGGCCGCCGTACGCGCGCCATGCACGACTTCCTCCGCGACCAGGCCGCCGAGGGCAACGAGCCCTGGGCGAGGCACTGGGCTGAGGGCCACGGGGACGCGTGGCGGAGCGACGCCGAGTACGTCGAGCAGCGCGAGGACAGCTGGCTCTGGGCCCTGCTCGACGGCTGAGCGGGCACCAGGCCCGCCGGAAGCCGACGGGCGGCCGGAGTCCCGCGGCCCCGGCGGGATCAGCCCACGCGCGGATAGCCCAGCAGGTGCAGCCGGTCCTTGCGGTCCGTCCAGCGGAAGACACCGATGCCGGACGTCTCCGCCTCCGGCAGCCGGGTGTTCGGCGGCAGCGCGTCGACGCTCCAGGTCGTGAAGCTCATCGAGACGGGGCCGACCCCGCCGTCCAGCGCCTCCGCCGCGTCCCGCGCGGTCGTCGCGCCGTACGCCGTGCCCCCGTCGGTCACCGAGGCGAGCGTCAGCAGCGCCGTGCCGCCCTCGTCCTCGAAGCAGAACCCCTTCTTCGCCTCCAGGTCGAACGCCAGGTTCCCCGCCACCAGATATCCGCCCGACGGGGAGACGACGGCCTGCGGATAGCGCCCGGGCTCTATGGCCGGGGTGTGGCACTCCACCGAGACGACCGGCTTTCCGCTCGCCGAGTCGTGCACCGTCCACAGCTGGTGGGTGGCGGCCCGCTTCGCGCCCTTGGCCGGCTGCCACTTCGCCAGGACCAGCCCCGGTGCCACGGACGTCGGCACCCCCGAGAGGGGATCGGCGCCCTTCGGGGCGTTCTGTCTGCTGAACCAGCCGCCCCGCACCCAGAATTCGCGTACCCCGCTCAGCAGCAGCCCCTTCGCCGTCTGGCCGCGCACCTCGGTGAGCTGCTTGCAGGCGGTGCAGCCCTTCGGGTACGCGACCGAGGACGCGGCGATCTCCGAGACCTCGCCGCTGACCGGGTCCACGACCGCGCTGTCCGCCCGGCCGCCGCTGATCAGGATGCCCGGCCCGGTCGCCGTGACGGCCGGCGCGCCGGTCCACGGCACCTCGACGCGCCGCCGCTCGCCGTCCACCGCGTCGTACACGTCGAGCGAGACGGAGGTCCTGGCGGGGTCGAGCCCGTCGCCCGCCTTCCCGTGGGACCAGGTCACGAAGAACTCCTGGCCGTCCTTGGCGACCGTGAGCAGCTTCGGGAAGTGCCCCGGGTCCGCCGGCCGCCAGGCGTCACCGCTCCAGTCGGCCCGGCCCGTCTCCGTGTCGAGGGTCCGCAGCCGGTACCGGTCGTCGGACGCGCGCACCAGATAGGCCAGCCGGCCCGTCGTGTTCGAGAGGGCGTAGTCGGGACCGGCGCCGACGATCTCCCAGCCGCGCTTCGTCGTGTAGGCGGGCGGGACCGTCAGCTGTGTCGCGGGACCGGTGCTCTTCCTCGCGGGCTTCTTCTCCGGCTCGTCGTCCTCGGAGCCGCCGCCACCGCCCCCGCAGGTGGCCAGCAGCAGGAGCAGGGCCAGGACGAGCACTCCGCCCACCAGGGTCAGGCGCACGATCCTCTGTCTCATGGTCCCCCCGATGAACCGGTCCCCGGGCCGTCCCCCGACGCGGCGGCGATCAGCGTAGCAACGGGCCCGGGGCGAAGAGCAGTTCGGTTCCGTACCCGTTCCGTCCCGATGGTGTGCCGGACCACCGGACTGCGGAGCGGGGTCGCGCTGCGCCTACAATTCGGCGGTGAACGCCACCCTCCCCACCGCGGAAGCCCTGCGCGCGGCGCTGGCCGGCCTGCTCGACGGGCTGCCCCCGAAGCAGGCCGCGCAGGCCGTCGAGCGGCTGATCGCCAGCTACCGCGGGACCACTCCCACCGACGCCCCGGTCCTGCGGGACCGCTCGGACGTCGCCGCGTACGCCGCGTACCGGATGCCCGCCACGTTCGAGGCCGTACGCTCCTGCCTCGCCGCACTCCGCGAGGCCGCGCCGGACTGGACGCCCGCCACGCACACCGACATCGGGGGCGGCACCGGCGCGGCGAGCTGGGCGGTCGCCGGGGCCTGGGAGGGGCCGCGCACCACTGTCCTGGACTGGGCCGAACCCGCCCTCGCGCTCGGCCGTGAACTGGCCGAGGCCTCCGGCCTCCCCGGGCTGCGGGCCGCCGCCTGGGAACGGGCGCGGATCGGCGGGGAGCTGGAGCTCGCGCCCACGGACCTGGTGACCGTGTCGTACGTCCTCAAGGAGCTCAGGCCCGAGGACCGGGGCGCGCTGGTGGACGCCGCAGCGGACGCCGCGCAGGCCGTGGTGATCGTGGAACCGGGCACCCCCGACGGCTACGAGCGCGTCATCGAGGCCCGTGACCGGTTGATCGCCGCCGGGATGAGCGTCGCGGCACCCTGCCCGCACGACGGCGCCTGCCCCATCGAACGGGGCAAGGACTGGTGCCACTTCTCGGCCCGGGTCAGCCGCTCGTCCCTGCACCGCCAGGTCAAGGGCGGCTCGCTCAGCCACGAGGACGAGAAGTTCAGCTACGTCGTGGCGACCCGCTTCGCCACCGCTCCCGCCGCCGCCAGGGTCGTCCGCAGGCCCCAGATCCGCAAGGGCCAGGTGCTGCTGGAGCTCTGCACCCGCGACGACGGCCTGGAGCGCGCCACGGTCACCAAGCGGCACGGCGAGCTGTACCGCGCCGCCCGGGACACCGCGTGGGGCGACGCCTGGCCGCCCCAGGAGAGCTGAGGCGTCCCGCGCAGCGCCCGGGGGCCCGGTGCGGGCTTGTGGCAGGATCGCGGGATGCTGCGACTCACCGATTTCATCATCGACTGCCCGGACACGATGAAACTCGCCGCCTTCTACTCCGAGGTGACGGGCCGTCCGGTCAAGGACGGCAGCTCCGAGGACTGGGCCGGCATCCGGTTCGGCGAGATCGAGCTGGCCTTCATCCGGGTGGACGACTACCGCGCCCCGCAGTGGCCCGACACCGAGCACCCCAAGCAGTTCCACCTCGACTTCGAGGTGGACGAGATCGAGCCCGAGCAGCGCCGCGTCCTCGGCCTCGGCGCGACGCTGCGGAAGGACTTCATCGGTCCCAACGGCTACGGCTGGCGGGTCTACACGGACCCGGTCGGCCACCCCTTCTGCCTGTGCCGCAACAAGGGAGTCGTCTGGACCGACCAGGGCCCGGTCTGGCCAGGCCGCGACTGATCAGGCCCGGTCCGGCCCGGGCGCGACTGATCGGGGCCCGGTCCGGCCCGGGAAGGCCTGATCAGGCCCGCAGCTCCTGGGTGCAGCACTTCACGCTGCCGCCGCCCTTGAGCAGCTCGCCCAGATCCATCGGGACCGGCTCGAAGCCCCGGTCCCGCAGCGGATCGAAGAGCCCCGTGGCGGCCTGCGGGAGCAGCACATGGCGCCCGTCGCTGACCGCGTTGAGACCGAGCCGGGCGGCGTCCGCCTCCTCGGCCAGCAGTGCGTCGGGGAAGAGCCGGGCCAGCACGGAGCGGCTGCCGGGGGAGAAGGCCCCGGGGTAGTACATGATCTCGTCGGCCGCGTCGTCGAGCACGCACAGCGCCGTGTCCAGGTGGTAGTAGCGCGGGTCCACCAGGTCGAGGCCGATCACCGGGCGCCCGAAGAACTCCTGCGCCTCGTCGTGGGAGAGCGGGCTGGAGCGGAAGCCGCGCCCGGCCAGGAGGTACGAGGCGGTCACGGCGAAGTCACCCTCGCCCTCGTTGACATGGGCCGGCTCGTGGATCTCGGTGTAGCCGTGGTCCCGGAACCACTCCCGGTGCGCCTCGGCCTCCGCGTACCTCTCGCGGTAGGCGAAGAGCGCGCCGAGCACCCGGCCGTCGATCACGGTGGCCCCGTTGGCGGCGAACACCATGTCGGGCAGGTCGGGGCGGGGGGTGAGGAGCTCCACGGTGTGGCCGAGCGAACGGTAGCGGTCGCGCAGGTCCTCCCACTGGGTGGTGGCGAGCGGCAGGTCCACGGGCTTGGACGGGTCCATCCACGGGTTGATGGAGTACGTGACCTGGAAGTGGGCCGGGGCGCACATCAGGTAGCGACGAGGGGTGGCGTCACGGGTCAATGCAGGCTCCTCACGAACGGCGGCCCGGGCCGCGGCACGGTGGGATGCGCACGGGGTGTGTGCGTGTGTTCATGGTGCGCCGCGCCGGGCGGTTGCGCTGTGATCCGTTCGGGTGGTTCCCGGCGGCCCCGGAGGACGCCGACAAGACGATACGTATCGGACCGTGAGCCTCTAGGCTGGCCGGATGTCACCTCACAAGGCTCCCGACTCCAGCCGCCGCAGCGACAGGTCCCGCCGCGCGATCCACGACGCCGCGCTCGCACTCGTCGGCGAGGTGGGCTACACGAGGACGACGATCGAGGGTATCGCCGCCCGGGCGGGGGTCGGGAAGCAGACGATCTACCGCTGGTGGCCATCGAAGGCGGCCGTGCTCATGGAGGCGTTCCTCGACATGAGCGCCCGGCGGTCGGCGGAGGCGGCGGAGGCCGCCGGGGGCGGGGGAGAGGCGGCGTACGCGATTCCCGACACCGGCGATCTGGCCGCCGACCTCAAGCTGGTCCTGCGCGCCACGGTCGACGAGCTGAACGACCCCGCGATGGAGGCGCCCACCCGGGCGCTGACCGCCGAAGGCATCATCGATCCGCCACTCGGGGCGCAATTCGTGGAGAACCTGCTCGAACCGCAGCTTCAGTTGTATGTCACACGGCTGCGTGCCGCGCAGGAGGCCGGAGAGGTCCGTGAGGACATCGATCCGCGCGTCGCGCTGGAGCTCCTGATCGCCCCGCTCACCCACCGCTGGCTGCTGAGAACGCTTCCGCTGACCCACGCATACGCGGACTCCGTCGTCGATCACGCCCTGCGCGGACTGCTGCCCCGGCCCTGAGGGCGAAAGCCGATTTCATGACATTCCGTACGTCCGTGACGACCTCTGCGCAACCGCCCGGGCACCCCGCTTGGGAACTCTGGCCACCCGAGGAGCAGGATGGTGGGACCATGGAGAGGAAACCGCTGAGGTGAGGGGATAGATGGGCGCCGATTCCGGCCGCTATCGCGGCACAGAGGGCAGGATTTCCCAGTGGCTGCGCAGGCGGCCCAAACCGCAGCCGGAGGCCGACGAAGCGGCCCGGCTGGGGCTGCTCCTGGCCGTCGCCGAGGCAGGAATGCCGATCTCACCGGCCGCGCACCCCTCCGGATACCGATGTTCGTGCGAACGCATCGGATGCCCCACCCCCGCGCGGCACCCCGTCTCCTTCGCCTGGCAGACGCAGTCCACGACGGACCGCGCCCAGATCGAGCGCTGGGCGGCCGGCCAGCCGCTGGCCAACTTCATCACCGCCACGGGCATGGTCCACGACGTCCTCGACGTCCCCCTCGCCGCCGGGCAGGCAGCCCTGGAGCGGCTCACCGCCGCCGGTATCGACGTGGGCCCCGTCGCGCAGTCCGGCAGCGACCGGATGCTCTTCTTCACCGCCACCCGCGGCACCCCCGACGACGAGGACGAGTGGTGGCCGTGCGAGCTGGACTGCCACCCCGAGACCATGGACGAGCATCCCGGAATGCGCTGGCACTGCCGGGGCAGCTACGTCCTCCTGCCGCCCTCGCGGCTCCCCGGTGAGCTGGACGTCCGCTGGATCCGCGGCCCCGAGCACCCGCTGCCCGACCCGCTGACCCTGCTGGAGACGCTCACCGACGCCTGCGCGCAGTACGCCGACACGGCCGACGAGAGCGACCTCCGCCACGATTCGGTGGCCTGGCCGCTCAGCCGCTGAGGCGGTCCGCCGGGTCAGGAGCCCCGCGCCCACCCGGCCGGGCAGCCTGCTCAGGAGCCCTGCGCCTGCTCAGGAGCGCTGCGCCTGCTCAGGAGCCCTGCGCCGCCACCAGGCCGGGCAGCCGGTTCAGGACGCGTGCCTTGCCGTCCGCGTCCCCCGCGCCCTTCTTCGGCACGTAGACCAACTGGCTGGAGACCCGCTCCTTGGTGAGGGTGTTCTTCACCTCGCCGGTGAGCAGCGCCCGCACGTCCGCCGTGACCGTGGGCCGCAGCCCCTGCGCCGCCGTCTGCCGCTCGAAGTGCCTGCTGCTGAAGAAGACCAGCGCCCCGCCGTCCTCCGTCGTCAGGCCCAGCGGCGCGAACGTCCCGGAGTTCAGCGGCTGGTCGTCGAACTGGTAGGAGAAGCCGGCCCTGCGGGTGTTCTTCCGCGCGTCCCGCCAGCCCGACGTCGTCGCCCCCGGGGCGAAGACGTCCGGCGTGCCCTCCTTCAGATAGGCGGTGTACGTCGCGCTCAGATCCGCCGGAGGGGTGGCCAGCGCGGCGTCCGTGTCCGCCGACGGCACGGGCTGCGCCGAACCGTCCGTGTCCTTGCGGAACTTCGGTACGTCGGACGGGGCCACGACCGCCAGATAGGCGGCCTTCCACGGCGCGTCCGGCCCGGTGCGCACGAACGCCAGCAGCCATCGGGTGTCCTGCTTCCCGCCGTCCTGGTCGCGGTTGGAGTCGGTGTCCGCCAGGAACCAGCGGGGCCAGCCCGCCTTCCGGGGAATGGTGTACGAGGCGTCGGTCAGCTCCAGCGGCTTGTGCGCCGCGTTGCCCTCCGGACTCGTCTTCTGCCGGGCGGCGAGACCGGCCTGGTTGATCGCGCCGAGCGCACCGGTCACCCGGTCCGCGTCCAGCGCCGGATCGTACGCCTTGTCCGCCTTGTTGTACGCGGCGGTGAAGTCCGCCAGGGCCTGCGCGGCCTCGGACTTCGTCGCTCCCGGCACGACCTCCAGTTCGCCGTGCACCGTCACGCAGCCGCTCGCCGTCACGCTCAGTACCGTCGCCGTCGCGAGCCCCGCCGCCAGTCGACCCAGCCTTCTCATCCGTTGCCTTCTGCGCCCGTAGATCCGTCATCCGCACTGACCGCCTGAACCCTACCGGGGCGGGGCCGACCGTGAGCGCGGGGCCGGGATACAGGCCCCAACCGTGACGCGGGCAACGGCAGTCCGGCGCCGGTGCCGGCTCAGGAGGCGCGGCGCGGCACGACCAGCGGCACCCCGGTCCGGGGATGCGGGAACACCTCGACGGGCTGCCTGTACACCTCGCCGAGCAGCGCGTCCGTGAACACCTCGGCGGGCGGCCCGGCGACCGCGACCCTGCCCCCGTGCAGCACGACGGCCCGGTCCGCGTAAGCCGCCGCCAGCCCCAGGTCGTGCAGCACCACGACCACCGCGTCCCCGGCCGCGGCCCGTTCGCGGCAGATCCGCAGGACCAGTTCCTGATGGCGCAGGTCCAGCGCGGCCGTCGGCTCGTCGAGCAGCAGCAGGGGGGCGCGCTGCGCCAGCACCCGGGCGAGGGCGACCCTGGCGCGTTCGCCGCCGGACAGTGCGGAGAACGGACGGGCGGCGAACCCGGTGACCTCCGTCGCCGCCATCGCCGCCGCGACCGCGTCGTCGTCCTCGTCCTGCCGGACCGTCCCCGCCCAGGGCGCGCGTCCCATCCGTACGACCTCCTCGACGGGAAAGGGGAAGGCGAGCGCGGCGGACTGCGGCAGCACCGCCCGGCGCAGGGCCAGTTCGGCGGCGGACCAGCCGGTGGCCGGCCGGCCGTCGATGCGCACCTCACCGCTGTCGGCGGGCTGGTCCGCGGCCAGCGCCGCCAGCAGGGTCGACTTCCCGGCACCGTTCGGCCCGACGAGGGCCAGCACCTCGCCCGCCCGGACGGACAGCTCGACGGAGTCCAGCACCGGCCGCCCGCCCAGCCGGACGCCGAGCCCGGCCGCCTCCGCCGCCGGGGAGCCGACGGCCACGGGAGAGGGCAGCTCCCGGCCGCGCGACGCGAGCAGTGCCTTGAACGGGTTCATGCCCAACCACCTTGCCTACGACGGGTCCTGCGCAGCAGCCAGAAGAAGAAGGGACTGCCGAACAGGGCGGTCAGCACCCCGAGCGGGAGCTCGGCGGGAACGGCGACGGTGCGGGCGGCCAGGTCGCCCGCCACCAGCACCAGCGCACCGCCGAGCGCGCTGCCCGGGACGAGGAAGCGGTGCCCCGGGCCGTTCGCCATCCGCAGCAGATGCGGGACGAGCAGTCCCACGAAGGAGATGATCCCCGCGACGGCCACCGCCGCTGCGGTCAGCAGCGCCACGACGAGGACGAGCACGATCCGCAGCCGCTCGACGTCGACGCCCAGATGCCGGGCGGGCCGCTCGCCGAGCGCGAGCAGGTCCAGCTTCTTGGCGTAGAAGGGGGCGACGAGCAGTCCGAGCACCGCGCACGGCAGCACGGCGAGGACCTTCGGCCAGGTCGCCTGGGAGAGCGAACCCAGCTGCCAGAAGGTGATCTGGGTGATCTGCGCGTTGTCGGCGAAGAAGATGAACAGGCCGATCAGGGCGCCCGCGAAGGCGTTGACGGCGATACCGGTGAGGATCAGCGTCACCACCTCGGTCCGCCCGCCCGAACGTGAGAGCACGTACACCAGCAGGACCGTGAAGAGCCCGGAGACGAACGCACAGACGGTGATCGTCCAGTTGCCGAAGAAGTTCAGCCCGAGCGCGATCGAGGCGACCGCGCCGACCGCCGCGCCCGAGGAGATCCCGATGACCCCGGGCTCGGCCAGCGGATTGCCGAACACGCCCTGCATCAGGGCCCCCGCGCAGCCGAGGGAGGCCCCGACGAGCAGTGCGAGGACGACCCTCGGCAGCCGGACGTTCCACAGGACGCTCTCGGCGACCCGGTCCAGCGACTGCCCGCCGAGGCCGACGCGGTGCTGGACGGAGGAGAGGACGTCGCCGAGCGGGATGCTGTACGCGCCGAGCCCCGCTGAGAGCAGACAGCCGACGAGCAGCGCGGCGGACAGGGCGAGGGCGAGGACGAACGGCCTGCCGCGCCGGGCCGAGGGGTTCGCCGTCTCCGTCCTCTTCCCGGTCTCCGCCTTCTTCGCGGCGGAGTCCTCGTACGAGGCGGTCGTCACTTGCCGTCCTCGCCTTCCGGGTAGAGCTGTTCCACCAGTTCGGCCAGCACCCGGTCGGTGCGGGGCCCGTAGTTCAGGAGCACCCCGTCGTCGATGGAGACGACCCGGCGGTCCATCCCGGCGGGCGTCTCGGCGACACCGGGAATCTTCACCAGGCCGTCGACGCCGCCCACCGATGCGAGGCCCTTCGTCATCACGAGGATCGCGTCGGGTGCCGCCTCGGCGAGCGCCTCGCTGGTGATGGCGGTGAAGTCCTTCGTCAGCCCGGATGCCTTGCCCGCGTCGACGGCGCCCGCCGCTTCGAGCAGGGAACTCGCCCCGGACTCCCGGCCGCCCAGCAGATAGACGGAGGCCGTGCCGCGTAGATAGAGGAACGCGACACGGGGTCCGCCGTCCTCGCTGCGCGCGGGAATCGTCTTCCGTACGGCGGCGATCCGATCGTCCGTACGCGCCACGAGCTCGTCGCCCGCCGGCTCCACGCCGAGTGCCGTCGCCACGGTGGCGATCCTGCGGCCCACGTCGGCGAGCTCCTTGGCCGGTTCGACGACGACGAGCGGGATGCCCGCGTCACGGATCTGGCCGATGGCCTCGGCGGGCCCCGTCGTGGTGTCCGCGAGGACGACCGTCGGCCGCAGCGAGAGTACGCCCTCGGCCGAGACGTCATGAGCACGGGTCACCACGGGAAGCTTCTCGGCCTGTTCGAAGGTGGCCGTGATGTCGCGGGCCACCACCTGCTCGCCGAGCCCGAGCGTGAACACGATCTCGCTGAGCGATCCGGTGAGCGGAACGATCCGGTCCGCAGAGGTGACGGTGACCTCCGTGCCGTCGGCCGAGTCCACGGTGACGGGCAGCTCCGGTGTGGGCACGGTGGCCAGGGGCTCGACGGCGTCGGCCGCGGGAGAGGCGGAACCGGCCGCAACGGGCCTGCCCGCGCCGGAGGTTCCCGTACCGCCGCAACCGGTGAGGGCCGCGGCCAGCACCACCACCGCGGTCAGGGCGCCGAACCGGCCGGCGCGCCGTCGGGCGGCTCTTCGGCCCGCCGCGGCGGAGTACTTGGGCAAACGCACGGGTGCACCGTCCTGAGGTGTTACGGGGGGGCGGAGTGACGGAGGGGTTCCGGCAGACGCTGGAGTGATATTAGGTTAGCCTTACCTCACTTTCTAGCCCTGGAGGGCCCCCATGCAGTCGTCCCCATCCGCCCGCGCGCTCTGTGTCGCGCTGTTCGCGGTGCTGCTCGGAGCGCTGCTCCCGGCCACCGCCGCGCAGGCGGCGGGCCGCACGGTGCAGGGCGGCAGGCTGGACTGGGGCATCAAGTCCTCCTTCCAGAGCTATGTCACCGGGTCCATCGCGCACGGGAGTTGGAGCCTCAACGGAGGAGCCGCGACGGTCGGCGGAAGCCAGTTCCGCTTCCACTCCGCCACCGGCTCCTACGACCCGGCGAACGGCGCCTTCACGGCCGGGTTCTCGGGCGGGGTCCACTTCGTCGGCCACCGGCAGGACGACGGGACCAACCAGCTCGACCTGACCATCAGCCGCCCCACCGTCCGGATATCCGGCGGCGCGGGGACCCTCTACGCCGACATGGTCAGCAAGGAGCGGGGCAGCGGCCGGGTCACCAGGTCGTCCCAGGTGCCCCTGGCCACCCTCGGTCTCTCCGGGATCGACATGAGGGGCGGCTCCACGCCCGTCGCCCTCACCAACATCCCGGCGACGCTGACGTCGCAGGGCGCGAGCGCCTTCGCCGGTTACTACGCGGCCGGGACGCCCCTGGACCCGGTCAGCCTCTCCGTGGACACCGAGGCCCCCGCCGCCGCGAAGCAGCCGTCCAGGTCCGCCGAGCCCTCGCCCTCCGCCACGAAGAAGAAGGAGAGCGCGGGACGCTTCGAGGACGCCGCCGTCGACTGGGGGGTGCGCCGCACCTTCCGGGAGTACGTCACCGGCTCCATCGGCCGGGGGAAGTGGACCCTGTCCGGCGGTGCCCAGGACGGCGGAGCCCTCTTCCGCTTCCCGCAGGGCAAGGGCACGTACGACGCCGCGAAGAGGAAGCTGGACGCCACCTTCGCGGGCAGCGTGCGCTTCACCGGGGCCGACGGTCTCGACCTGGAACTCGCGGGGTTCGCCGCGCGGGTGGCCTCCGGCAAGGGCACGCTTTTGGCGGACGTCACCAGTGGCGGCACCATCGACAAGGGCGTCCCGCTCGTCACCTTCGCCGCGAAGGACTTCACCCTCGAGGACGGCCTCGCCGTCCTCACCGAGGCCCCCGCGACCCTGACCGCCGACGGCGCCAAGGCCTTCGGCTCCCTCTACAAGGCGGGGACCGCGATGGACCCCGTCTCCCTCGCCGTCGCCGTCGACGCGAGGGCGGAACTCCCCGCGCTGCCCGACCTGGGCAGCGAGGCCGAGCCGTCCGCCGCGCCCGCGACCACGGCCGCCGGGACCCCGGCCGCCCAGCCGGCGGCGGAGTCCGGCTCCCTCACCCCGTACGCCGTCGGGGGCGGGGCCGCGCTGATCGCGGCCTGCGCCGCCGTGCTCCACGCCGCCCGCAGGCGCCGCGGGGCACGGAACGCCTGACCAACCCCCCCTCTTCCCTCCCATCACTTACGCGCACCAGGAGTCATTGCCATGGCAGCCACCCGCCGCCCCATAGCCCTCGCCGCAGCCGTCGCCACCGCGGCCGCTCTCGGCGCGACCCTCGCCCTTCCCGCGTTCGCGGCCGACGGCACGACTGCCGCGGCCCCGGCCGCCACCATGGAGCTGACGGACGGCACGCTCGACTGGGGCTTCAAGGAGTCCTTCCGCAGATACATCGGCGGTGCGGGGACGATCACCGTCAAGGACGGTGCCACCCAGGCGGCCGGCAACGGCGTCTTCACCTTCGGTAACGGCGAGGGCACCTACGACACCACCACGCACGGCACCGACACCGCCTTCGACGGCAGCGTCAACTTCAACGCCCACGGCGGTGTCCTCGACATCACCCTCTCCGACGTCAAGGTCTCCACGAGCGGCACCACCGGTGCCATCACCGTCGACCTGAAGACCCCGCAGGGGACCGAGGACGACGTAGCGTTCGCCGAGCTCGACCTGTCGGGCGTCAGGCCCGGCCAGGGCGACGGCGGCGCCATGGTCTTCAAGGACATTCCCTCGAAGCTGACGAAGGCCGGATCGGCGGCCTTCAACGGGATGTACGCGGAGGGCGAGGCGCTCGACCCGGCCACCCTGTCGGTCAAGGCGGTCACGACGCCCCCGACCGAGGAGCCCACGAAGGAGCCGACCAAGGAGCCCACCGAGGAGCCCACGAAGGAGCCGACCAAGGAGCCCACCGAGGAGCCGACGGCCACGCCGACGGAGAAGCCCACCACGCCGGCCTCCCCGAGCCCCTCCGCCTCGGCCACCACCCCGGCCGCCGAGCAGGGCGAGCTCGTCGACGGCACTCTGGACTGGGGCGTCAAGGAGTCCTTCCGTACGTACGTCACCGGCCCGATCGCGAACGGCAAGGTCGAGACGACGGGCGGTGCCACCGCGTCGGCTGCGGGCTACCACTTCCCCGACGCGACCGGCGGCTTCGACGCCGACGAGCAGACGCTGGACGCCGAGTTCGAGGGCACGGTCCGCTTCCTGGGCCACAAGGAGGGCGACGCCTACACGCTCGACCTCTCCCTGACCGGGCTGGAGGTCCGGGTGGAGAACGGCGCGGGCACCCTGGTCGCCGACGTCTCCAGCAAGGACCGCGAGACCAAGAAGGTCACCGAGTACACCGACCTCGCCCTCGCCGACCTCAAGCTCCCCAGCGGTGAACTCGCCGCGAAGGACGGTGTGGTGACCCTCTCCGCCGTCCCGGCCACGCTGACCGCCGAGGGCACGAAGGCGTTCGGCGGCATGTACACCAAGGGCACCGCGCTCGACGCGCTGACCGTCTCCGTCGCCCTCGACGAGGACGCCGAACTCCCGGGCGCCACGGGCGGCACCGGCGGCAGCGGCTCCACGGGCTCCACGACCGGCGGCAGCGGCTCCACCGGCGCCACCGTCGGCGGGACCGTGGGCGGCTCGGCCTCCCTGGCCTCCACGGGTGCCGGCCTCCCGGCAGGAGCGCTGATCGCGGCCTCCGGCGTAGTGGTCGCCGCCGGCGCCGGCGCGGTGATCGCGGCGCGCCGCCGTCGTACCGCCTGATCCCTCCGCTCCCTCCGCCCCGTCCCCGGGCCGCACCGGCAGATTCGACTCCGGTGCGGCCCGGTGGCGTCATGGGGCCCCGCGCGATGCTTGAATGCGGGCGTGAACGACTTCGACGTACCCGACGGCATCGACGTACTGCGCGTGTTCTGCGGCCCGGACGGCCGCCACGGCAACGCTCTCGGCGTCGTACGCGACGGGACCGCCTACCCCGACGACGACTCCCGGCAGGCGCTCGCCCGCAAGCTCGGCTTCAGCGAGACGGTGTTCGTGGACGACCCGGAGCGCGGGACCGTCGACATCCGCACGCCGGGGCTGCGGCTGCCCTTCGCCGGGCATCCGCTGGTCGGCACGGCCTGGCTGCTCGACCTGGACCTCCTGGAGCTGCCCGTCGGCGACGTGACGGCACGCCAGGACGGCGAGTTCACCTGGATCACCGCACGCCCCGAGTGGGCGCCGCCGAGGACGCTGGAGCGCTACGGCTCCGTCGCGGAGGTCGAGGCGCTGACGGGGCCGCCGCCCGGCGAGGGCTGGGTCTACGTCTGGGCCTGGGAGGACGAGGCCGCGGGGCGCGTACGGGCGCGGGCCTTCCCGCGCCGCGGGGACGGCATCGACGAGGACGAGGCGACGGGCGCGGCGGCCGTCCTGCTGAGCGCCGAGCTCGGCCGCGCCCTGAACATCACACAAGGACGCGGCTCCCAGCTCCTCACCGCGCCCGCTCCGGACGGCACGATCGAGGTCGGGGGCCGCGTCCTCCTGGTGGTCGCGTCCTGAGTGTGTGACGTCGTGATCAGGCGCTGAGCGGGAAGACCTCGCCGAGCTCGCGGAAGACGGCGGTGTTCAGCGCGAAGGCGCGCTTGCACTCGTCGATGATGCGCTGCTTCTCCAGGTCGTCCGCGTCCACCGCGTCCAGCAGCTCCCGGTACTCGCGCTTGAAGGCGGCCGGGTTGGAGATCTGCTCGAAGACGTAGAAGCGCACCCCATCGCCCTTGCGCTCGAAGCCCCAGGTCTTCTCCGCGGTGCCACGGATGATCTGGCCGCCCGAGAGGTCCCCGAGGTAGCGGGTGTAGTGGTGCGCTATGTAGCCGGCCGGCCACTCACGGGCGCACTCGGCGACCCGCTCGGCGTACGCGGCGGTCGCGGGCAGCGGCTCCAGCCCGTCGCGCCACCCCTCGCCCCGCAGATGCGCGAGATCGCGCTCCAGCTCGGCGCGGCGCATCAGCTCCGGCTGGATGAAGGGTCCGGCGACCGGGTCCTCGCGCAGGGCCTGTGCGCCGTCCTCCAGCGCGCGGTAGACGAACCACAGCTGCTCGGTGTACCGCGTGTACGCGTCCACACCGAGCCGCCCGCCGAGCATGTCGCTCATGAAGGTCGAGGACTCGGCCTCCGTGTGCTGCTCGTGCGACGCGGTGCGGATCAGCGTGGAGAACGGCGTGGTGGTGGCTGTTGCGTTCAAGGCGGGCCTCCGGGGACCAGGGGGACGGGGAAGTCCGGACAGAAACGTACATACCGGTGTCAGGCGTACGCGCTGCCGCGCACCGATGTGCCGATCCTCCTACTTAGGTTTACCTAAGTCAACAGCTTCCCGACTGCCTGTCGGCAAAACCGCCGCAGCGGAACACGTGCTACGGAAGGGTCAGGATGTCCGCCCCCGTCTCCGTCACCACCAGTGTGTGCTCGAACTGCGCGGTCCGCTTCCGGTCCTTCGTCACCACGGTCCAGCCGTCGTCCCACATGTCGTAGTCGTGGCTCCCGAGCGTCAGCATCGGCTCGATGGTGAACGTCATCCCGGGCTGCATCACGGTCGTCGCGTGCGGGCTGTCGTAGTGCGGGATGATCAGGCCGGAGTGGAACGAGGAGTTGATCCCGTGTCCGGTGAAGTCCCGCACCACCCCGTAGCCGAAGCGCTTGGCGTACGACTCGATGACGCGCCCGATCACATTGATCTGCCGTCCGGGCCGCACCGCCTTGATCGCGCGGTTCAGCGATTCCCGGGTGCGCTCCACCAGGAGCCGCGACTCCTCGTCGACGTCGCCGCAGAAGTAGGTGGCGTTGTTGTCGCCGTGCACACCGTTGATGTACGCCGTGACGTCGAGGTTCACGATGTCGCCGTCCCGCAGCACCGTGGAGTCGGGGATACCGTGGCAGATGACCTCGTTGAGCGAGGTGCAGAGCGACTTGGGGAAACCGCGGTAGCCGAGGGTCGAGGGATACGCCCCGTGGTCCACCATGAAGTCGTGGGCGACCCGGTCGAGTTCATCGGTGGTGACGCCGGGTGCGATGTGCTTGGCGGCCTCCTCCATCGCCTGCGCCGCGATGCGGCCCGCGATCCGCATGCGCTCCACGGTGTCGGAGTCCTGGATCTCCGGCCCGGTGTACGGAGTGGGGGCGGGCTTCCCCACGTACTCGGGGCGCCGGATGTTTCCCGGAACGGAACGGACGGGAGTGATCTCCCCTGGTACGAGCAGCGACTGGCCAGACATGTCAGCGAGTCTAACCAGCGTGCCCGGGGCACCATGGCGAAGAGGAAAGGATCCCGCAATGGCTCTGTTCAAGAAGCGCACGGTGGGCAAACCGGGCGAATGGTACTACTGCCTGGAGCACAAGAAGGTGGAGGAGGGCCCCGAGTGCCCCGGGAAGGACCGCTTCGGTCCGTACGCCACCCCGGGGGAGGCGCAGCGCGCGATGGACACGGCGCGTGAGCGGAACCTGGAGTGGGAGAACGACCCCAAGTGGCACGACCGCGCGGACCGGCCGACGGACGAGACGCCCGACTGACGGCTGTCCCGCGTCCGGACCGGATCGGCCGGGGGAGCCGTTCCGGGCCCCGCGAGCCGGCGCGGTCCGGACGGGAGGCCCTACGTGCCCGGCGCCCCGTTCGGCCCCGCCGTCACCAGCGGGCCGGCGGCGGGGCCGTCAGCTGGTCGGCCAGCCGCGAGAGGCGGTCGCGGAACGTGCGCCGGCCACGGGGGGACGGGGTGCCGTTCTCCCCGGCCGCCGCGCTGACCAGGTGCTGCACCGTGTCCAGGTCCACCTCGTCGTCGCCGGTCACGGTCAGCGCCTCATGGGCCAGCCCCCGCACCTCGGGGTCGCCGCCGTCCAGCGAGAGCACCGTCGCCCCCGCGCGCCGCGCGTCGTGCACGCGCTCCAGCAGCCCGCCGTCCGCCCGGCCGGGCGCCACCACCAGCAGGGTCTCACCGCGCCCGGCCGCCTCGATCCGGCCCAGGCCGACCGCCAGGTGCACCGGATCGTCCGGCTCCACCCGGTGGCGTACGAGCGTGGGGCGCAGCTGCGGCAGCCCCGACCAGGTGGACTCGTCCACCAGATGCGCCGCCATGTGCCACGGCTCGTAGACCTCGGTCCCCACCAGCAGCAGCCCGCCGCCCCGCGGCACGACCGAGGACCGCAGGGTCCGGGCGAACCCGCGGGCCGCGGCGGGCCACTCCGTCCCCGAGAGGACCTCACGCAGCAGGGCGACACGTACGGCATCCATGGCCCGGCATCATGCCCCCGGCGGCGCGCCCGTGACTGCCCTATGGCCGTATTCCACCCGAACGGGAGGGCGTGCGACGGTGCCTGGGCCGTGACGCTCGTCGCAGCGCGACCACGATTCGAGTCCCTCTCTTTACCTGGCAGTAGGGTCGGCGCCATGACTACGAATGACAGTGGCAGCGCCCCCAAGCCCCCCGCCAAGGACCCCTGGGACCTCCCCGACGTGTCCGGCCTCACCGTCGGCGTGCTCGGCGGAACCGGCCCCCAGGGCCGAGGTCTCGCCTACCGCTTCGCCCGCGCCGGGCAGAAGGTCGTCATCGGCTCCCGCGCCGCCGACCGCGCCGAGGCCGCCGCGGCCGAGCTGGGCCACGGTGTCGAGGGCGCGGACAACGCGGAGTGCGCCCGCCGCAGCGACGTCGTGATCGTGGCCGTGCCGTGGGACGGCCACGCCAAGACGCTGGAGTCGCTGCGCGAGGAGCTCGCGGGCAAGCTCGTCATCGACTGCGTCAACCCGCTCGGCTTCGACAAGAAGGGCGCCTACGCGCTGAAGCCCGAGGAGGGCAGCGCCGCCGAGCAGGCAGCCGCCCTGCTCCCCGACTCCCGGGTGACCGCCGCCTTCCACCACCTCTCGGCCGTGCTGCTCCAGGACGAGGCGATCGAGGAGATCGACACCGACGTGCTGGTGCTGGGCGAGGCCCGCGCCGACACCGACACCGTGCAGGCGCTCGCCGGCCGTATCCCCGGCATGCGCGGCATCTTCGCCGGCCGGCTGCGCAACGCGCACCAGGTCGAGTCCCTGGTGGCGAACCTGATCTCCGTCAACCGCCGCTACAAGGCACACGCGGGGCTGCGCACCACCGACGTGTGAGCCCGTGCCCGGAGCCGAATCGGGCATGAGGGACACTGGACGGGACCGCGCACCATCCCCGGACAGGAGCACCAGCCCTCATGCCCCGCCTCGCTCTCTACGCCATCCTCGTCTGCGTCCTCGCCGTCGCCGCGGCCGTGGTCTCCTTCGTCCAGGGCAGCATCGTGCTCGGCGTCGTCTGGGTGCTGCTGGTCGGCCTCTCCTCGAACATGGCGTGGTTCTACGTGCGCAAGCACAAGGCCGAGTCCCGCGCCGAAGCGGCCTGACACCGGTCCTGAAGGCCGTCAGCGGATCAGCGCGCACCCCGGGTCCTGGTCGCCGAACCACTCCTGCCAGAAGCGGTAGGTGTCGAGCCCGCAGTAGGTCTCGACCTCGCTGACGCCCAGGCCGCGCAGCAGCGCGTCCACCGCGTCGAAGAAGAAGCCGTTGACCTCCGGGACCCACAGGAGCGCGAAGACCGCGATCAGCCCGAAGGGCGCGAACGGCTCCACCTGGCGCCGGACCCTGTACGAGAGCCACGGCTCGATCACCCCGTAGCCGTCGAGCCCCGGGACCGGCAGGAAGTTCAGGATCGCCGCCGTCACCTGGAGCAGCGCCAGGAACGCCAGCGCGAGCCGGAAGGACAGGGGCACGCCGTCCAGCGCGTCCAGCCAGAACGGCGCCGTGCAGACGAGAGCGAACAGCACGTTCGTCAGAGGGCCCGCCGCCGAGATCAGGCTGTGCTTCCAGCGCCCGCTGATCCGGCCCCGCTCGATGTAGACCGCGCCGCCCGGCAGGCCGATGCCGCCCATGATCACGAAGAGCACGGGCAGCACGATGCTCAGCAGCGCATGGGTGTACTTGAGCGGATTGAGGGTCAGATAGCCCTTCGCCCCGATCGAGATGTCGCCGCTGTGCAGCGCGGTGCGCGCGTGCGCGTACTCGTGGAGGCAGAGCGAGACGATCCAGGCGGCCGTGACGAAGAGGAAGACCGCGAAGCCGGTCTGCTCGGCGAAGTCCGTCCACACCGCCCATCCGGACACGGCCATGACGGCGACGATCCCGAGGAAGATCGGACTGATCCGCCGGTCGCTGCGGCGGCGGAACGCGGTGGTCATCGGCGGCACTCCTGGGGCTGGACGGCGGGCTTGCGGCATACGACGAGCCCCCGACAGTACGGGTGACACGGCGGGAACGTCTCACAACCGGGTGGTAGTTCCACACGGCCCGGGGCCGTCGCGGACAATGGGCCCGTGCACTACAGCATCCTCGGGACCACCCGCGCCCTCCGCGCCGACGGCTCGGCCGTCGCCCTCGGCGGGGCGCGGCTGCGCGCCCTGCTCACCGTGCTCGCCCTGCGCGCCGGCCGCACGGTCCCGGTCGGGATGCTCGTCGACGAGGTGTGGGACGGCGACCCGCCCGCCGACGCCCCGGGAGCACTCCAGGCACTCGTGGGCCGGCTCAGGCGCGCCCTGGGCCGGGACGCCGTCGCGTCCGACGAGAACGGCTACCGCCTCACCGCCGGCCCGGACGGTGTGGACCTGTACCGCTTCGAGCGGCTCGCGGGGGAGGGCGCCCGGGCGCTGGCCGAGGGCGACGCGGTGAAGGCCGTCACCGTACTCGACGACGCGCTCGCCCTGTGGCACGGCCCCGCCCTCGCCGATCTGCCGGACCGAGCCGTGGCGGCGGCACGATGGGAGGCCCTGCGCCTGGACGCCCGCAGGACAAGGATCGAGGCCCAGCTCGCGCAGGGGCGCGCCGACGACGCCCTGCCCGAGCTCGCGGGGCTCTGCGCCGACCACCCGCTCGACGAACCCCTTCAGGCCCTGCGGATCAGGGCGTTGCGGGACGCCGGGCGCACCGCGCAGGCGCTCGCGGCGTACGACGAGGTGCGCACCCTGCTCGCCGAGCGGCTCGGCGCGGACCCCGGCCCCGCGCTGCGCGCGCTGCACGAGGAGCTGCTGCGCCAGGACGGGCCCGCCCTCGCACCGGCCCCCGCCCCCGCCGCCCCGCCCGCGCGGCAGGGGAACCTCCGGGCCCGGCTCACCAGCTTCGTCGGGCGCGAGGCCGACATCGCCGCGCTGCGCGGCGATCTGGCACGCTCCCGGATGATCACCCTCCTCGGCCCCGGCGGCGCCGGCAAGACCCGGCTGTCCCAGGAGACCGCCGAGACGGTCGCGGCGAACTGGCCCGACGGGGTCTGGCTGGCGGAACTCGCCCCGGTCGACGACCCGGACGCCGTCCCCGAGGCCGTGCTCAGCGCACTCGGCGCCCGCGAGACCGTCCTGCGGGGCGCGGGCGCCGAAGGGCTCCGCGCCGTGGAGCGAGGAACGGAGGGCGGCTCGGGGGACGCCTTCGCCCGCCTGGCGGAGCACTGTTCGGGCCGCCGCATGCTCCTGCTGCTCGACAACTGCGAGCATGTGATCGCCGCGGCGGCCCGGCTGGCCGACCATCTGCTCGCCCGCTGCCCCGGGCTCACCGTCCTCGCGACGAGCCGTGAGCCCCTCGGCGTCCCCGGCGAGCTGCTGCGCCCCGTCGACCCGCTGCCCGACCCCATGGCCCTGCGGCTGTTCGCCGACCGAGGGGCCGCGGCCAGGCCCGGCTTCCGGGCCGACGCCGACGAGGAGACCGCGGCGGCCTGTGCCGAGATCTGCCGGCGTCTCGACGGTCTGCCCCTCGCCATCGAGCTGGCCGCGGCCCGGCTGCGGATGCTCGGCCCGCGCCAGATCGCGGAGCGTCTCGACGACCGTTTCCGGCTGCTGACCACCGGGAGCCGCACGGTGCTGCCGCGCCAGCAGACCCTGCGCGCGGTCGTCGACTGGTCGTGGGGCCTCCTCGACGAGGACGAACGCGCCGTGCTGCGCAGGCTGTCCGTGTTCGCCGGCGGCTGCGACCTCGCCGCGGCCGAGGAGGTCTGTTCCCTGCCCGGGGCTGTCCTGGCCGACGTCCGTGACGTGGCGTTGCTCCTCGGCTCCCTGGTCGACAAGTCCCTCGTGGTCGCTGCACCGGGCGATGACGGTGACATGCGCTACCGGCTCCTGGAGACCGTCGCCGAGTACGCCGGCGAGCGCCTCGACGAGGCGGGGGAGAGGACCGCCGTCGAACGCCGGCACCTCGTCCACTACAGGGAGTTCGCCCGTACCACCGATCCCGTACTCCGGGGCCCCGGGCAGCTGGACGCCATCCGGCGGTTCGAGCGCGAGTACGAGAACCTGCGCACCGCCCTGCGCCGCGCGACGGCGGCCCGCGACGAGCACGAGGCGCTCTGCCTCGTGCTGTGCCTCGCCTGGTACTGGCAGATGCGCGATCTGCGGGCCGACGCCCGGCACTGGGCCGGGGTGGCCGCCTCTCTCGGCCCCGACCCGTTCGCCGAGCCTGTCGAGCCGGCCCCCTCGCTGCTGGAGCGCTGCACCGACCGGCCGCCGCCGATGGACGCCGAACAGCTCCAGGAGGCCCGGCGGGGGGTGCGGCTGGTCGAGATGGCCAGCATGGACCACTCCGCGGACAACTGGACGAGCGAGGACGGCCGCGCGCGGCTGAAGGTGATCGCCCGTACCTACCGGGCGGGCCAGCCGCAGACCTGCCGGATGCCGGGTTCCCTCTGGCTGTTCGCCGTCATCTTCACCGGTGAGCCCGGCGCGCTGCGCGAGATCACCGACGAGACGGTGCGCACCTGCCGGGAGCTCGGCTACGAATGGGAGCTCGCCGCCGGCCTCCAGCTGCGGGCCAACGTGCTGGCCAACCGCGCCGAATGGGTGGGCGAGGCCGGTCAGGACGCGGACGAGAGTCTGGAGATCTTCCTCCGGATCGGGGACGTGTGGGGCGTCGCGGAGGCCTATGCCTCCCGCGGTGAGGCCAACGAACGGGCCGGCCGGAACGCCGAGGCGGCCGAGGACTTCCGTGCCGCCGTCGGTTACGCGGAGCGGCTCGGGGCGCAGTCCCAGGTCGCCGTGCTGCGGGCCAGGTACGCCGCCGCGCTCTGCGAGACGGGCCGGGGAGAGGAGGGGGAGCGGATCCTGCGCGAGGTGCTCCTGGAGAGCCGCACCTCGGGGAACGAGGCGCGCCCCGCCGCGCGGCTCTTCCTCGCCCAGTGGCTGGGACGGACCGGCCGCACCGGCGAGGCGCGGGAGCAGCTCGTCCTGCTGCGAACCGACTTCGCGTCCGAGACGGTGGCGATCTTCGACGGGTTCGTCGTGGGCATGCTGGCCTGGCTCGACAACGAGGAGGGCTGTCACGCCGAGGCTCTGACGGGGGCGCTGCACGCGCTGGAGAAGTCCCGCAGCCCGATGTCGCAGATGGTGGCCCCGCAGATGACCTCCGCTCATCTGGTCACCCTCGCCCGGGCCGTGGCCGGGATGGGCGGTGAGCGGAGCGGGTGGGACGCGGCGATGCTGCTCGGTCTCCAGGAGGAGCGGTTGCCCAAGGACCATGTGCGGACCGCGGTGGAGCGCCAGATCCTGGCCGGGGCCGAGCACGCGGCGCGCACGGCCCTGGCGGACACCTCGGCGTACGAGGCCGCGTACGCCGAGGGCGGTGGCCTCTCCCTGGACGAGGCCACCGCCCTCGGCGCGGCGTACGGGAAATGAACTACCGCCCCGTCAGGACTTCTTGCGGAACTTGGCCACCGCGAGGGGGGCCATCACCGCGGTGATGACGACGGTCCAGCCCAGCGTCACCCAGACCGAGTGGGCGAGCGGGCCGCCCATCATCAGGGCGCGGGCGGCGTCGGCCAGGTTGGACAGCGGGTTGTAGTCGGTGAACGTCTGGAGCCAGCCCGGCATGGTCTGGGTCGGCGCGAAGATGGACGAACCGAACTGGAGCGGCATCAGCACGAGCATCCCCATTCCCTGGACGGCCTGTGCCGTCTTCATGGTCAGTCCGAGCAGGATGAAGATCCACATGATGGCGGCACCGAACGCGGCCGACAGGGCGATCGCCCCGATCAGCCCGAGCACGGACTCCTGGAGCTCCATGCCGAGCGCGAAGCCCATGGCCAGCAGGATCAGTGTGGCGACCATCATCCGGCCGAGCTCGACCACGATCTTGGCGATGAGTACCGAGGAGCGGGCGATCGGCATCGTACGGAACCGGTCCATGACCCCCTTGCGGAAGTCGTCGTTGACACCGGAACCGACCGCCATGGCGATGTTCATGCCCATCATCGCCATCAGGCCGGGGATCAGGTAGTTGAGGTACTCCTGCCGGCCGCCGCCCATGCTGCCGCCGACCGAGCCGCCGAAGACGTACACGAACAGCAGCGTGAAGATGACCGGCATCAGGAGCGCGTCGAACATCGACTCCGGATCCTTCTTGATCTGGAGCAGATTGCGCCGCACCAGCGCCCCGATGTGGCGCATGTTGTTCCGGAGTCCGATCCGGCCCTCGTCGTGGAGCTTCCTGGCCGGGGCGGACGCGGTCGCGTCGGTGGGCGTGGGCGTCAGAGTCGTCGTGCTCATGCCGCGACCTCCTGGGGAGTCGTGTCGGTGACGGTGGCCTTGTCGCCCGTGATGGCGAGGAACACCTCGTCCAGGCTGGGCAGCGCGGTGGACACATGGGCCAGGGAGAATCCCCGGGTGCCGAGGAGGCCGATGACGGCGGTCAGCTGCTGGTCGCTGAGGATCGGTACGTACAGCAGGCCCTCGTCCGGGACCGCCTGGGCGCCCGCGACACCGTCGAGACCGGTCTCCCGCAGCGCCTGCGCCATGGCGGCCAGTTCGGCCGGGTCGGAGGGCCGGATCTGCAGGGTCCGGCCGCCGACCTTGGCCTTGAGCTCGTCGACGCCGCCCCGGGCGATGATCTTGCCGTGGTCGATGACGGTGAGCTCGCTGGCGAGCTGTTCGGCCTCTTCCATGTACTGGGTGGTGAGCAGCACGGTCGCCCCCTCCGCGACCATCCGCTGCACCTCGTCCCAGACCTCGTTGCGGGTACGGGGGTCGAGGCCCGTCGTCGGCTCGTCCAGATAGAGGACGGCGGGGCTGCCGATCATGGAGGCGGCCAGGTCGAGCCGCCGCCGCATGCCGCCGGAGTAGTCCATGGCGGCCTTCTTCGCCGCCTCGGTGAGCGAGAAGCGCTCCAGCAGTTCGTCGGCGCGGGACCTGGCCTTCTTGCGCGGCAGGTCGAGCAGCCGCCCGATCATGTAGAGGTTCTCCCAGCCGGAGAGCTTCTCGTCGACCGAGGCGTACTGCCCGGTCAGGCCGATGGTGCGGCGCAGCTGCCGGGGCTGCTTCACCACGTCGTAGCCGGCCACGACCGCGTGCCCGGCGTCGGGCTGGATCAGGGTGGAGAGGCAGCGTACGAGGGTGGTCTTGCCGGCGCCGTTGGGTCCGAGCACACCGAGGACGGTGCCCTCGCGCACATCGAGGTCCACACCGTCCAGCGCCTTGGTCTCGCCGTAGTGCTTGACCAGCCCCCGTACCTCGACGGCGTTCGTCCCGCCCCTGAGGTTCTTGTCGTTTCGCGTCATGGACACCATCAGACCAGCCGCCACCGACAAGTCACCGACATGTCGGTGACAGCCGGCCCACGACGGGCGACAGCCCGCCGATGGGGGAAGTCGGCGGGCTGTCGGTGGTGCGGCAGTGGTCGGCTGGGCGTCAGTGGAAGGTGTGCTCCGCCGCGGGGAACGTGCCGCCGACGACCTCTTCGGCGTACTCCCTCGCGGCGTCGGTCATCACCTGACGCAGGTTGGCGTACTGCTTGGTGAAGCGCGGCACCTTGCCGCCGGTCAGTCCGGCCATGTCGGTCCAGACCAGCACCTGGGCGTCCGTCTCGGGCCCGGCGCCGATGCCGACGGTCGGGATGTGCAGCGTGCGGGTCACCTCGGCGGCCAGCTCGGACGGCACGAGCTCCAGGACGACGGCGAACGCGCCCGCGTCCTGCACCGCCTTCGCGTCGCGCAGCAGCTGCTGGGCGGCCTCCTCGCCCCGGCCCTGGACCCGGTAACCCATCGCGTTGACCGACTGCGGGGTCAGGCCGATGTGGCCCATGACCGGGATACCGGCCTCGACCAGCAGCCTGATCTGCTCGTGCGAGCGCTCGCCGCCCTCCAGCTTGACCGCGCCGACGCCGGCCTCCTTGATCAGCCGGGTGGCGTTGCGCAGCGCCTGGACCGGGCCCTCCTGGTACGCGCCGAAGGGCAGGTCGGCCACGATGAGGGCGCGCTTGGTGCCCCGCACGACGGCGGCCGAGAGGATGGCCATCTCGTCCATGGTGACGGGGACGGTGGTCTCGTAGCCGAGGTGGCAGTTGCCCATGGAGTCGCCGACGAGCATGACCGGGATGCCGGCCTCGTCGAAGACGGACGCGGTCATCGCGTCGTAGGCGGTGAGCATGGGCCACTTCTCGCCGCGCTCGGTGGCGGCGGCGATGTCGTGGACGCTGATACGGCGGGTGCTCTTGCCCCCGTACAGGGCCTTGCCGGCACCGGGAGTGGGGCCCGCGGGGGGTGTGGACTGATTCTGCGCAGCCTGAAGCGACATGGCCAACGGCTCCTTCGTCATCTCGAGGCGCCCTGACGGCGTCCCCGGATCCCTTCCATGGTGGCATCTCCCGGCGGTTCCCGTGAAGTGGGCCCACCGCGCGGGGGTGAACGCGGTGTCCGGTGAACGGTGCGCGGCGCCCGGGTAAAGACTTTCCAATACGAGACGGTTCCGTATTGGAAAGCCAGTAGAGTCGTCGCCATGTCCATACCGTCCGGCGTCCCCGCCGCCGCGCCCCGTGTCCCGGAGGCGGTCCACCGCCGCCGCTGGGTCATCCTCGGCGTCCTCATGTTCAGCCTGCTCATCGTCGTTCTGGACAACTCGATCCTGAACGTCGCGGTCAAGACGATCGCCAGCCCCGCGCCGACCGGTATCGGCGCCACCCAGAGCGAGCTGGAGTGGGCGATCAACTCCTACACGCTCGTCTTCGCCGGGCTGCTCTTCACCGCCGGACTGCTGGGCGACCGCATCGGCCGCAAGAAGGTCCTGCTCGCGGGCATCCTCGTCTTCGGCATCGGCTCGGCGCTGGCCGCCCTCTCCACCTCGCCCGGTGAACTCATCACCTGGCGCGCGCTGATGGGCCTCGGCGCGGCGTTCGTGATGCCCGCCACCCTCGCCGTCCTGATGAACGTCTTCGAGCGCGACGAGCAGCCCAAGGCCATCGGCATCTGGGCAGGCAGCGTCGGCCTCGGCATCGCGATCGGCCCGATCACCGGAGGGGCGCTCCTGGAGCACTTCTGGTGGGGCTCGATCTTCCTGGTCAACGTGCCCGTGGTGGTCATCGCGCTCATCGCCATGGCCGTCCTCGTCCCCGACTCCCGGGACCCCGACCCGGGCCGCGTCGACCCGCTCGGCGTCGTCCTGTCCATCGTCGGCCTGGTCCTGCTGGTCTACGGCATCATCCGCGGCGGCGAGCTGGCCTCCTTCACCGACATCACCGTCCTCGCGCCGGTGATCGGCGGGCTGCTGGTGCTGGCGGGCTTCGTGTGGCACGAGAAGCGCAGCAGCCACCCGTCCATCGACATCTCGTACTTCAGGAAGCCGGCCTTCTCCGCCGCCGTCGCCGCCATCGCGCTGGTCTTCTTCGCGCTGATGGGGGTCACCTTCTTCTCCGCCTTCTACCTCCAGAGCGTGCGCGGCTACACCGCACTGGAGTCCGGGCTGCTGATCCTGCCGCTCGCCGTCGCCCAGATGGTCTTCTCTCCGCGCGCCCGGCTGGTCGTGGACCGCTTCGGCGCCCGCGTGGTCTGCACGGTGGGCATGCTGCTCGTCGCGGGAGGCCTCGCGGCCTTCGCGCTGTTCGACGCGGACACGCCCCTCTGGGTGCTCTGCCTGGTCTTCTTCGTCCAGGGCACCGGAATGGCGCACATCATGCCGCCGGTCACCGTCGCCGTCATGCAGGCCCTGCCCCGCGAGCGGGCCGGTTCGGGCTCCGCGATCAACAACACCTTCCGCCAGGTCGGCGGGGCGCTCGGCATCGCCGTACTGGGCTCGGTGCTCTCCACGGTCTACCGGGGTGACATCGAGGGCCACCTCGGCGACGTGCCTCCCGGCGCACGGGACGTCGCGGGGGAGTCCATCGAGGCGACCCTCGGCGTCGCGGAGAAGCTGGGCGCGGCGGGCAGGCCGCTGGTCGCGGCGGCGAACGACGCCTTCATCGGCGCGATGCACGTCACCGCGCTCGGCTCGGCCGCGGTCGCCCTGATCGGCGCGGCGGTGGTCGCCGCTTTCCTGCCGGGCAGGCAGCCCGCCCCGGCGGAGACTCCGGGCGGGACCCGCACGCCCGAGCAGGTCCCGGCGGCGGGGGAGCCCGCGCACCGGTCCTGAACCGGCCCGCCGTTCGCCCCGGCCCCCGCCGGTCGGCGAGAATCGGTGGGGACGGCGAGCAGTGAACGCGGCAGCGAGAGGCGGCCCAGGTGCGGCAGGCGGCACAGAACCCGGCGCGGGACCCGGCCGGGGTCCAGGCTGAGGACCCCGGCGAGGGCGCGGAGCCGCCCTGTCGGGAGCCGGAGCCCCGCAGGGGCCGCCCCCGCAGCGCGGCCGTGGAGCGGGCGATCCTGGACGCCGTCGTCGAGCTGCTGGAGACGGGGGAGACCCTGGACGGCCTCTCCATCGAACGCATCGCCCGCACCGCCGGGGTCGGCAAGGCCACGATCTACCGCCGCTGGAGCGGCAAGGAGGAGCTTTTCGTCGACGTCCTGCGCGACATCGAGCCCGCCGACCCCGTCGTCTCCGGCACCGCCGGCCTGGACGATCTGCGCATCATGCTGGAGTCCATGCGTACGCGCAGCGTCGCCCAGCGTTCCTCCGCCCTCCTGCACAACGTGTTCGTGCAGATGAAGAAGCACCCGAAGCTCTGGACCGAGTACCAGAGCACCGTCCTCGGCCCGCGCAGGGCCGCCATGCTGGCCGCCGTGCAGCGGGCCGTGGAAGCGGGGGAACTCCGCGACGACCTCGACGTGGAGCTCGTGAACGACCTCTTCCTGGGACCCATGCTCGTACGCACCGTCCACCGCCCCGATGCCGCGCTCCCGGAGGACCTCGCCGACCGCATCATCGCCACCCTTCTCCAGGGTCTCGCGCCCCGGCCGGCGAAACCGCAGGTCACAGCCGGGGAACCGACGACCGCCCCTGTGTGATCGTTCTGTCACAAGCCTCACAACCACCCGCCCCGCCGGAACCCGGCGCGGTGCCTTGCTCGTCCTGATGGCAGTACGGCCGTCGTCGACGGCGGGAATGGCGTCACCCATCGCCTAGGGTCGTGGGGCGCGGTGATGTGTACGGCAAGGCAGTGAGGACGAGCGCGATGGTGCAGGCGTACAGGGCGGACACCGAGAACGCCGGCGCGGGTCCGCAGCCGGACTCACGCCTCCAGGCCCTGCGCCGCAGACTGGCCTCCGACCGGGGCATCTGGCGGCGGGGCATCATCCTGGCGCTCTGCTCCGTCCTGCTGACGCTCGTGCTGGTCCTCCACGCGGACATCCCGAACACCATCGGCAACCTGGGCAGCCTCATCGAGACCTTCCTGCCGTGGTTCGGTCTGCTCGTGCCCGTGCTGCTGGTCCTCGGCCTGCTCCGGCGCTCCGCCACCGCCTTGATCGCCCTGATTCTGCCGGTCGCGGTCTGGCTCAACCTCTTCGGCAGCCTCCTCTTCGCCGACAAGTCCGGCAGCGGGGGCGACCTCACCGTCGCCACGCACAATGTCAACGCGGGCAACCCCGACCCGGCGGGCACCGCCCAGCAGGTGGCCGGTTCCGGCGCGGACGTCGTGGCCCTCCAGGAGCTGCCCGGCGGCAAGGTCGCGGCGTACGAGGACGCGCTCGCCGACCGCTATCCGTACCACTCCGTCCAAGGCACCGTCGGTCTCTGGAGCAAGTACCCGGTGACCGACTCCAAGCCCGTCGACATCAAGCTGGGCTGGACCCGGGCCATGCGCGCCACGGTCACCACCCCCGAGGGCCCGGTCAAGGTGTACGTCGCGCACCTCCCCTCCGTGCGGGTCAAGCTGAACGCGGGCTTCACGGCCAACCAGCGCGACGACAGCGCGGACGCGCTCGGCGAGGCGATCGCCGACGAACCGCTGGAGCGGGTGGTCCTGCTCGGCGATCTGAACGGCACGATGAACGACCGCTCGCTGAACGCCGTCACCGCCCAGATGCGCTCCACCCAGGGCGCGGCGGGCGACGGCTTCGGCTTCAGCTGGCCCGCGTCCTTCCCCATGGCCCGGATCGACCAGATCATGGTGCGCGGCGTCGAACCCCTCGCCTCCTGGACCCTCCCCGCCACCGACAGCGACCATCTCCCGATCGCCGCCCGCGTGGAGCTCTGAGCGAGGGGGTACGCTCCTTCCCATGTCCAGCCCCGAGTCCGACAGACTCAGGCCGCCGGTTCGCCGGTGGCCGGTCACCGACGCCGCAAGCCTCTGACCCCCCGCGGTCACCGGGCTTCCCCCGTCGCGCCGTCCGTCACCGCAGGACCGTTGCCGGCGGTGTGGGCCGACTCCCGTGTCCCGTGGGGGCACCGGACATTCCACCGCGTTGCCGTCCCCGCGCCCCGGCGCGTGACGACGGGCGCGGCCCGCATCCCCGTACACCGCTCGTTCCTCCGACGGTTCCGTACAAGGGGTCCTCCTCTCATGCCATTCGCTGTATACGTGCTCGGGCTGGCCGTCTTCGCCCAGGGCACATCGGAATTCATGCTGTCCGGCCTGCTCTCCGGCATCGCCGGTGACCTGGACGTCTCGCTGGGCGCCGCTGGGCTGCTGACCTCGGCCTTCGCGGTCGGGATGGCCGTCGGCGCGCCGCTCACCGCCCTGGCGGGCCGCACCTGGCCCCGGCGCCGGGCGCTGCTGTTCTTCCTCGGCGTCTTCGTCGCCGTCCATGTCGTGGGCGCGTTGACCTCCAGCTATGCCGTGCTGCTCGCCACCCGGGTCGCCGGGGCGCTGGCCAACGCGGGCTTCTGGGCGGTGGCGCTGGTCACCGCACTGGCCCTGGCGGGCCCCGAGCGACGGGCCCGGGCCACCGCCGTGGTCGTCGGCGGGGTCACCGTCGCCTGCGTGGTGGGCGTTCCGGCCGGGGCGGTGCTCGGCGAACTCTGGGGCTGGCGCTCGGCGTTCTGGGCCGTGGCCCTCGTCTCCGTACCGGCCGCCGTCGCCCTGCTCGTCGCCGTCCCGGGAGGCCGCCCGGACGACGCGCGGCGGGTGAGCGCGCGCAGCGAACTGGCCGCCCTGGCCCGGCCGCGGCTGCTGCTGACCCTGCTGGTGATGGCGCTCGTGCAGGGGGCGACCTTCTGCGCCTTCTCCTATCTGGAACCTCTGGTCACCCGGGTCACCGGCTTGGGCGCGGGCTGGGTGCCGGTGGTCCTCGCGCTGTTCGGCGTCGGCTCGTTCGCGGGTGTCACGCTGGCGGGACGCCTTGCCGACACCCGGCCGGGCGCGGTCGTGGGATGCGGGATGGCGGCACTGACGGCGGGCTGGGCGGCGCTCGCGCTGACCGCGGCCCACCCGGTGGCCACCCTCGTCCTCGTACTGCTCCAGGGGGCACTCGCCTTCGGTACGGGAACGGTGTTGATCACCCGGGTCTTCCAACTGGCCCCCGACGCGCCCACGATGGCCGGTTCCTTCGCGACGGCCGCCTTCAACGTGGGTGCGGCGGCGGGCCCTTGGCTGGGCGGCCTGGCCCTCGGTGAAGGGTTCGGCTTCCGCGCACCGGTCTGGGTGAGCGCTCTGCTGATGTGCCTGGCCCTCGCGGGTGCGGGGGTGCTCGCGGCGGTGCCCGCCACGGCGGGGACCCCCCGGGTTCCGGTGCCGGAGCGGTGAGGGCGAAGAGGCCCCGGGAGGCGCCGGAACGACCGAGTGATGCCCACATCACACCCCGCCGCAACGGCTTGTTCACGTCCGGGCATAAAACGTCTGAGAGACTTTGTTCCGACGGGATACATAACCCGTCCCGGCAAAGAAGCCGACGCTCCCGCACACACACCGCTGCCACCCGGCCTCCACGGCCCGGGCGGCCCCCTGCCCGAAAGGTCACTTCCATGCCCCTGGCCCTGCTCGCCCTCGCTGTGAGCGCCTTCGGCATCGGCACCACCGAGTTCGTGATGATGGGCCTGCTGCCCAATGTCGCGGACGATCTGGGAACGTCCGTACCCACCGCCGGTTATCTCGTCTCGGCGTATGCGATCGGCGTCGTCCTCGGTGCCCCGCTGCTCACCGGTCTCGGCTCCAGGATTCCGCGCAAGCGGATGCTCCTGCTGCTGATGGCCGTCTTCACCGTCGGCAACCTCGCCTCCGCCTTCGCCCCCGACTTCGGCTGGCTGCTCGTCGGCCGCGTCCTGGCCGGGCTCCCGCACGGCGCCTTCTTCGGCGTCGGCGCGGTCGTCGCCGCCCGCCTCGTGCCGGACGGCCGCCAGGCCCGTGCCGTCGCCACGATGTTCCTCGGCCTGACCGTGGCCAACATCGTCGGCGTACCGGCGGCCACCCTGCTTGGACAGCACCTCGGCTGGCGCGCCACCTTCATGGTGGTCGCGGTGATCGGACTGGGCGCGATGGCCGCGCTCGCCCGCCTGGTGCCGCAGATCCCCGTCGAGGCCCACCAGAACGTACGCCGCGAGCTGAGCGCGCTCGGCAACCGGCAGGTCGTGCTCGGCCTGCTCACCGCCGTCCTCGGCTTCGCGGGTGTCTTCGCCGTCTACTCCTACCTCTCGTCCATGACGACCGAGGCGATGGGCTTCGGAGAGTCCTCCGTGACGCTCGTCCTCGCGCTCTTCGGCATCGGGATGACGCTCGGCGCCCTGGCGGCGGGACCGCTGACCGACCGCGCGCTGCGGCCCACGCTCTACGGTTCGCTGGGGGCCTTGGCCGTCGTCCTGGTCGTCTTCCCCTTCGCCGCGCATGTGCAGTGGGCGGCGCTGGTCATGGTGGTGCTGCTCGGCGGCATCGGCTTCATGACCACCACCCCGCTCCAGATGCTCGTGATGAACAAGGCGAAGGACGCCCCGACGCTCGCCTCCGCCTCCAACCACTCCGCATTCAACCTCGCCAACGCGGGCGGGGCCTGGCTCGGCGGGGTCGCCATCTCGGCGGGCTGGGGCTGGACCTCACCGGCCCTGGTCGGCGCGGTCCTGGCCGTCGCCGGTCTCGCCGTGGCGGTCACGGCGGGCTTCCTGGACCGGACCCCCAGCGCCTCGCGCGTCGTGGCGTCCGGCGCCGGGGCCGAGCGGCGCGAGCCGGTCGCGGCCCGCTCGTACGAGGGCTGACGCGCCACGAGGCCTGAAGCGCCACGAGGCCTGAAGCGCCACGAGGCCTGAAGCGCCACGAGGCCTGAAGCGCCACGAGGCCTGAAGCGCCACGAGGCCGGGCCGGCGGAGAGCACGCACGCTCCTGCCGGTCCGGCTTCGCGTTGCCCCTGCCGGTCCGGCTTCGCGCTGTTCCGGCGGGTGCGCCTCCGCTCCGGCCGGTCCGGCTTCGCGTTGCTCCCGCCGGTTCCGTGGAGGCTGTCATGTCCCCGCAGGTCCCGGCTCGCGCAGTTCCCGCCGGTACGGGCGCAGCCAGGCCGCCGTGACCAGGCCCACCAGCGCCGCCGCGGGCAGCAGCAGCCGGACGTCCACCACGGCGACCAGTCCCGCGCCGCCCGCCAGCGCCATCGCGTTGGGCGCCGTCATCAGCGAGTTGGCCGCCGCCGCGGTGCGGCCGAGCACCGCGTCCGGGGTCTCCCGCTGCACCGCGGTCATCGCGGCGATCAGCACGCACGGCAGACCCGCTCCGATGGCCGCGCTCGCCGCCGGCGCCACCAGGTCTCCGCCCAGCGCCCGTGCCCCCACCGCCACGGCGAACACCGCGGTCCCCGCCGCCGCGAACGCGCGTTCCGGCATCCGCCGTAGCAGCGGGCCCGCCAGCAGCCCGACCGCCACGGAGCCGGCGCCCTGGAAGGCGTACAACACCCCGGCGTACGCCGGTGGGCGGCCCAGGGTGTCGTCCACGACGGCGTACACGGCAGCCCCGTTGACCCCCGCGAGCAGCATGGTCAGCGCCCCGGCGTACACCAGCGGCCGCAGAACCGGCGAGCCGCGCAGCAGGCGTATCCCCGCAGCCGTGCCGCCCAGCCGGGCCGCCTTCCTGTCCCGGGCCGGCTCCCGTACCCGCAGACGGGCGAAGAGCAGGGCGGCCAGGGCGAACGTGGCCGCGTCCAGCGCCACCACCGGGCCCGCGCCGTACCGGGTGAACAGGCCGGCACCCGCGAGGGGCGCGAGCAGCTTCATGCCCTCGTTCGCCGTCGTACGCAACCCGTTGAAGTCCCCCAGCAGCCGCGCGTCCACCGCCTGCGCGACCAGGGCCGCCTCCGCCGCGTCCAGGAGGACACCGCTCGCGCCGTACACGACGAGGACGGCGAAGAGCGCGCCGATCCGGTGGCCGGGGCCGACGAGGAGCAGCGAGCCCACCAGGCCCGCCATCACCACGTTCACCACGACCAGCAGGAGCCTGCGCGGCACCCGGTCGGCGACCGCTCCGATGGCGGGGCCCGCGAGGACCGGCGCCCACATCGCGAACACCGTCAGGGCGGCCAGACTGTCCGATCCGGTGGCCGACTTGACCCAGATCCCGGCGGTCAGCCACATCGCGGACGTGCCGAAGCCGGACACGAGCAGCCCGGTGAGGCACAGCAGAGCCGTCCGGTCCCGTACCACCGCACGCAACGCCATCCCGTGCCCCCGCCGTCCACCGCCCGCGCCCCGGCCGGGCGCTCCGTCGGCCATGCTGACGACTGAGGCGGGGCGGCGGCATCGGGCAGATGCCCTATCCGGGCCCCGCGCGGAGGCCGGTCCCGCGCGTCAGCTCGACTCGCGCCACTGGTTGGTGATCGGCAGCCGGCGGTCCTTGCCGAAGCCCTTCGGGGAGATCTTCGTGCCCGGCGGGTACTGCCGGCGCTTGTACTCCGCCGTGTCCACCATCCGCAGCGTCTTCGTCACCAGGGCGTCGTCGAAGCCCGCCGCCACGATCGCGTCGCGGCCCTGGTCCCGGTCGACGTACATCTCCAGGATGCGGTCCAGCACGTCGTAGTCCGGCAGCGAGTCCGTGTCCACCTGGCCGGGGCGCAGCTCGGCGCTCGGCGGCTTGGTGATGGACGCCTCCGGGATGGGCGGGGTCTGGCCCCGCTCCTCGGCGGCACGGTTGCGCCACTTCGCGAGGCGGAAGACCGACGTCTTGTACACGTCCTTGATCGGCCCGTACGCGCCGACGGAGTCCCCGTAGAGCGTCGAATAGCCCACCGCCAGCTCGGACTTGTTGCCCGGCGCGAGCACGATCTGGCCCTCCTGGTTGGAGAGCGCCATCAGCATCGTGCCGCGCAGCCGCGACTGGAGGTTCTCCTCGGCCAGCCCGGTGAGCCCCAGCGACCCCATGTACGCGTCGAACATCGGCTCGATCGGTACGGTGCGGAAGTTCAGCCCCGTGCGCCGGGCGAGTTCCGCCGCGTCGCCCTTGGAGTGGTCCGACGAGTACTTCGACGGCATCGAGACGCCGTACACGTGCTGAGCGCCCAGCGCGTCACAGGCGATGGCCGCGACGAGCGCCGAGTCGATACCGCCGGAGAGCCCGACCAGGACGCTGCTGAAACCGTTCTTCGCGGCGTACGCGCGCAGCCCCACGACCAGCGCCGAGTACAGTTCCTCGTCGTCGTCGAGCCGCTCGGCGTAACCGCCGGTCAGCTCGGGCTCGTAGGCCGGGAGCGGCTCCTCGCTCAGGACCACGTGGTCGATCCGCAGCCCGTCGTTGACGACGCCCGACGGCGCCTCGGCCGCGGCGGCCGGGAGGTCCAGGTCGAGGATCACGCTGCCCTCGGAGAACTGGGGTGCGCGGGCGACGACTTCGCCGTCCTTGTCGACGACGATCGAGTCCCCGTCGAAGACCAGCTCGTCCTGGCCGCCGATCATGGCCAGGTACGCCGTCGTGCACCCGGCCTCCTGGGCGCGCTTGCGGACCAGCTCCAGCCGGGTGTCGTCCTTGTCCCGCTCGTACGGGGACGCGTTGATGGACAGCAGCAGCCCCGCCCCCGCCGCACGCGCGGCCGGGACGCGGCCGCCGTCCTGCCAGAGGTCCTCGCAGATCGCCAGCGCCACGTCGATGCCGTGGACCCGCACGACGGGCATCGAGTCGCCGGGCACGAAGTACCGGAACTCGTCGAAGACGCCGTAGTTGGGCAGGTGGTGCTTGGCGAAGTTCAGCGCGACCGCCCCGCGGTGCAGCACCGCGGCGGCGTTGCGCGGAGAGCCCGCCGGCTGTCCGTAGCGCGCGGCGGCGTGCTCGGAGCGGTCGAGGTAGCCGACGACGACGGGGAGTTCCCCGAAGCCCTCGTCGGCGAGGCGGACGGCGAGTGCCCGCAGCGCCTGGCGTGAGGCCTCGACGAACGACGAGCGCAGGGCCAGGTCCTCGACGGGGTATCCGGTCAGCACCATCTCGGGGAACGCCACCAGGTGGGCGCCCTGCTCGGCGGCGTGCCGGGTCCAGTGGACGATCGACTCGGAGTTGCCGGCGAGGTCTCCGACGGTCGCGTCGATCTGATTGAGTGCGAGACGTAGTTGAGGCACGGGACCAGTGTAATCGTCTTACTGACGCGATGTCCTGGCGTATCCCCGTCCGGAGGCGGCGGACCGCCCCCGGACGGGGCTGGGCGGAGGCTCGTCCCGACCCGCGAAAGCCCCCGTACCCGATGGGCCCCAGGCGCGCGGTGTCCCCGACGGCCTCACGCACGCGGCGTTCCCCGTCGAGCCCAACAGCCCCTCGCCCGCGACGGCCCGGCGTTCCTCGCCCGCGACGGCCCGGCTTCCCGTGTGCGGGGCACCAGGCCGTCGTGGCGCGTCGTACGGGCGAGGGGAGGGGCGTGAGCGGTCAGGCGCGGGAGTAGACCTTCTCCGCCCAGCCCGCGACCTGCTCGTCCGAGAGGTGCATCGCCAGGTCCGCCTCGCTGATCATGCCGATCAGCTTCTTCTTCTCGACGACGGGAAGCCGGCGGATGCGGTGGGTCTGCATCTCGTCCAGCACGGCGTTCACATCCGCCGTCGACTCGATCCAGCGCGGTGTGCCGTCGCAGAGCTCGCCCGCCGTGACCTTCGACGGATCGTGCCCCGCCGCCACGCACTTGATCACGATGTCGCGGTCGGTGATGATCCCGACCATCCGGTCCTGCTCGCCGTTGGCCGAGACGGGCAGTGCCCCTACCTTGTGGTTCCGCATCATCTGCGCGGCGCGGTCGAGGGTCTCGTGGGCGGGGATCCACTGGGCCCCGGGATGCATGATGTCCTTGGCCGTGGTCATGAGGTTGCCTCCTGAGTGCCTGCGGGCACTGCTCGACGGCCCCGAGAACTCCCATGGTCCCCGGCCCGCCCGGCGCACGCGAACGCTGTCACCCATCCGGGTGTACGCCGGGCGGGTGGGCCGCTCAGGAGCGGGGTGCGGCACCGCGCGCCGCGAGCATGTCCGCCATCAGGTCCAGCTCGGACTGCTGGGCCTCGACCATGCCCTGAGCGAGCCGCTTCTCCACGGGCACGGTGCACCGGGAGGCGCAGGCGCGGGCCATGGTGACGCCGCCCTTGTGGTGGTCGGTCATCAGCTGGAGGTAGAGGACCTCGGCCTTCTCGCCCCGCGCCTCGCGGAGCCGGGCGAGCTCGGCCCTGGTCGCCATACCCGGCATCAGCGCCCCGTCCTCCCCCGTGCCCTCCATGCCGTGCATGTCGTGCGTGTTGTGGCCGCCGTGTTCGTCCGGCATCCAGGACATCGGCCCCTGCCCGTCGGGCGCCGTCTTCGGCAGCTCCCACAGGTCCAGCCAGCCGAGCAGCATCCCCCGCTGATTGGCCTGGGTGTTGGCGATGTCGTAGGCGAGCCGCCGTACGTCCTCGTCCTCGGTCACGTCACGGACGAGGAAGGACATCTCCACGGCCTGCTGGTGGTGGACGGCCATGTCGCGAGCGAAGCCCGCGTCGGCGGATGCGGCGGAGGGCGTACGCGGGGCGGGCGCGGGCCCGTCGCCCCGCGCGGACGCGACGGTCGCCGCGCCGGCGAACAGGAGGGCGAGGGCCACGGCGGAGCCCGCCACCCACCGCGTACGCCGGGTGCTCGCCGGGCTCACCCGTCGACCCCGCCGGTGCAGGGCGCGCCCGGCTCGGGCGTCTGCGCGCCCTGGACGTACTTCGCGAAGAACCGCGCCACCCGGGGGTCGTCCGCGCTGTCCACCGTGACCTGCTTGCCCCAGGCGCTGAGCATGATCGCCCCGGCCTGCCCCTCGTACGGGGACATCAGCGAGAAGGGCGTGCTCTCGACGCGGGACGCGAGCTTGGAGACGTCGTCCCCCGAGGCCTTCGCGTTGTGGGTCACCCAGACCGCGCCGTGCTCCAGGGCGTGCACCGCGTTGACGTTCGGAACGGCCTTTTCGTATACGACGCCGTCGCAGTTCAGCCAGGCCGGGGCGTGGTCACCGCCGACCGGCGGCTCCATGGGGTACTTCACGTCGGTGGTGACGTGGTTGCGGGTCAGCTTCTTCGCGTCCCAGGACTTCTCGTCCGCGATCGGCTCGGCCGCGAGGCCCTTCTTCTCCTCCTCCGTCTGCTTGGCGTCCTGGGCCTGCCTCTCCTCCTTCTGCTCCTTGGCCTCGGACTTCTCCAGGAGCATGTACGAGCCGAATCCCAGCAGCCCGGCGACCACGACGGCACTCACGCCTATGGTGACGACCCGGTTGCGGCGGTCCCGCGCGCGGTCGGCGTTGCGCATCTGCTCTATCCGGGTCCTGCGGTCGAAGCTCATGTCGTCGGGTCCTTCTGCCAAGGGGTCGGGAGAGACGGGAGCGGAGCGGGAAAAGCCTGGGCGCGCGGGGCCGCGGAGGAGCCCTCGTAGCCCTTGCACACCATGGGCGCCGATCGTAGTGGGTGGCCGCGTGCTCTCTCTCACACCGTGTGCGTAATCTGGGTGAAATCCCGGGTCGTGATACTGAGGTGTCTCCCCTACCCCGGGCGGTGGTGCACGGACCGTCTGAACTGCAAGGATGTGGCTATGGACAAGCAGCAGGAATTCGTCCTCAGGACCCTTGAGGAGCGCGACATCCGCTTCGTACGGCTGTGGTTCACCGATGTTCTCGGTTACCTCAAGTCCGTCGCCGTGGCCCCGGCCGAGCTCGAACAGGCCTTTGACGAGGGCATCGGCTTCGATGGCTCCGCGATCGAGGGCTTCGCCCGTGTATACGAATCGGACATGATCGCCAAGCCGGACCCCGGCACGTTCCAGATCCTCCCCTGGCGCGCGGAGGCCCCCGGAACGGCGCGGATGTTCTGCGACATCCTGATGCCGGACGGTTCGCCCTCCTTCGCGGACCCCCGCTTCGTCCTCAAGCGCATCCTGGCGAAGACCTCGGACCTGGGCTTCACCTTCTACACCCACCCGGAGATCGAGTTCTTCCTGCTGAAGAACAAGCCGGTCGACGGCTCCCGCCCCACCCCGGCCGACAGCTCCGGCTACTTCGACCACACCCCGCAGAACGTCGGCATGGACTTCCGCCGCCAGGCGATCACCATGCTCGAATCGATGGGCATCTCGGTCGAGTTCAGCCACCACGAGGGCGCACCCGGCCAGCAGGAGATCGACCTCCGTTACGCGGACGCGCTCTCCACCGCCGACAACATCATGACCTTCCGCCTGGTCATGAAGCAGGTCGCGCTGGAGCAGGGCGTGCAGGCCACCTTCATGCCGAAGCCGTTCTCGGAGTACCCGGGCTCGGGCATGCACACCCACCTCTCCCTCTTCGAGGGCGACCGCAACGCCTTCTACGAGTCGGGCGCCGAGTACCAGCTGTCGAAGGTCGGCCGGTCCTTCATCGCGGGCCTGCTGAAGCACGCCGCGGAGATCTCCGCCGTGACGAACCAGTGGGTCAACTCGTACAAGCGCATCTGGGGCGGCTCCAGCCGCTCCGCGGGCGCCGGCGGCGAGGCCCCCTCGTACATCTGCTGGGGCCACAACAACCGCTCCGCGCTGATCCGCGTCCCGATGTACAAGCCCGGCAAGACGGGCTCGGCGCGCGTCGAGGTCCGCTCCATCGACTCCGGCGCCAACCCGTACCTGACGTACGCGGTCCTGCTCGCCGCGGGCCTCAAGGGCATCGAGGAGGGCTACGAACTCCCGGCCGGCGCCGACGACGACGTCTGGGCGCTCTCCGACTCGGAGCGCCGTGCGATGGGCATCGAGCCGCTCCCGCAGAACCTGGGCGAGGCGATCTCGCTGATGGAGAAGAGCGAACTGGTCGCCGAGACCCTGGGCGAGCACGTCTTCGACTTCTTCCTGCGCAACAAGAAGCAGGAGTGGGAGGAGTACCGCAGCGAGGTCACGGCCTTCGAGCTGAAGAACCTGCTGCCGGTGCTGTAGCCGCGCCCTCCGTACGCAGACGGCCCCGGGCCGGTGGTGTCCGTACCGCCGGCCCGGGGCCGTTCTCCGGGCACCGTGCGAACGGTGGTGCCCGCGCGCCGCGAAGGGGGCGCGGACCCGAGTTGCGGGACGCGGCGACGGGGTCAGAGTGGGTGGTAACGCCTGTGCGCCGTTGAGCTATGGATCTCCGGTCACCGTGGGGCGTCGCAAGGGCCGGGCGGGCCCACAAGGGCAGAGCTGCACGTCGCGAGTGCACCTGGAGCTGACATGGCCGGAACGTCCCGACGTCACTTCTCCCGCACGGCCTGCGCATCGTGCCTGGCCGTGGTGATCGCGGTGCCGGTCCTCGGCACCGCGACGGCGGCCCCTGCCCCCGCTCAGCCCGTGACCGCACCGCACGGCACGTCGCCGCCGCCACCGCCGACCCCGGAGCCCGAGGACACGCCCCCACCTCAGGACACACCGCCGCCCGAAAACACGCCCCCGCCTGAGGACACACCGCCGCCCGAGGACACGTCGCAGCCCCCGGACACCCCGCCGTCGTCGGACGCGCCCGACACGGCGGAGTCGCAGAAGCCCGAGGAGCTGAAGCAGGAGGCCCAGGCCCGGGTGGCGAAGGCGCCGGAGGAGGTCAAGGAGGACGTCGAGAAGGCGGTGACGAAGATGCTGTCCCTCATCGACGACCCGCGTACGACGCCCGAGGACCGGGCCGCGTACGTGAGCATCGTGGCGGGGATCACCGCGGCGCTGAAGATGGTCGAGGATCCCCGCGCGACGCCCGATGACCGGGCCACGAACACGAGGATCGCGGGGAAGATCTCCACCTCTGCCTCGTCGTTGTCGGTCTCCCGGTCGTCGAGCGCGCCACAGACCCTGGTGCCGTCGGAGCCTCTCGCAGACGTCTCTCAGGCGACGTCAGGGCTCGCCGATCCGCGTACGACACCGACGGATCCGAAGGACAGGAAGCGGATCCAGCAGATCGTGGAGGAGACCTGCGACGCGCTGAAGGTGTACGAGGACCCCGAGGCGTCGCCGGAGGAGCGGGAAGAGGCGAAGAAGAAGCTGGAGGAGCGGACCGAAGCGCTCAGGAACGCCCTCTATCTGGAGCTGGTGAAGGAGATCAAGCGCTACAAGCCGTCGGCGAGCTGCTCCGACGCGATAGAGGACCGGACCCGACAGGTCGGCTGGGCGGACGGTTCTCTCTGGGGTCTTTCCGACCGCTCCTGCGCCGCGCCCGTCGCCGCGGGTGCCCGCCAGGAGAACTCGGAGTGGCACGAGCTCATGGAATGCGTGCTCCGGGACCCGTTCACGACCTGCGCGCGTTACGTGCCCGAGGACTGAACGTCCTCAGCGGCCCACTCAGCGCTGCGACGGCGGCAGCCCGCGGACCCCTTTCAGCTTCGCGCCATCGAGACGGGCGTCGGTCAGGATCGCACCCGTGAGATCCGCTCCGGTCAGGTCCGCCCCGGTCAGATCGGCGCCCGTCAGATCCGCCAAGGTCAGCTCCGCGGAGTTCAGGCGGGCACCGGACAGGTCCGCGTCCTCCAGGTCCGCGCTCTTCAGGTAGGCGCCGGTCAGATTCGCGTCCTGGAGGACCGCCTTCTCCAGGACCGTGCTGTTCAGGTAGGTGCCGCTCAGGTCCGCACCGTCCAGACGCGCGGATTCGAGGTCCGCCGAGGTCAGGTTCGCGGCGGTCAGAAGGGCGTCGGACAGGACCGCCTTCGCCAGGCCCGCCGCGAGCAGGGACGCGTCGGACAGGTCCGTGCCACGCAGGGCCGCGCCGTCCAGATCCGCGCCGGCCAGGTTCGCGTGGCTCAGATCGGCGCGGCTCAGGTCCGATTCCCGGAAATCGGCGTCCGCGAACTCGCTTCTGCCCGTACCCGGCGTCAGCCCGCGCAGATCCGTGCGGCTCAGATCGAGTACGAGCACGTCGTCGCCGGCCGGCGGCCGTTCGGCGAGGACGTGCATCACCGCTTCGATGTCCGTCGCGGGCGTGGCATCGGGAGTAGCGGACCGCTGCTTCTCGGAGCCCTCCTCCGGAAGCGGCGCGTGCCGGCGCACATAGGCGGTCAGGACGGAGATGATCGTGGCGCGGTCGCGGGGGGAGTCCTGCATGATGCGCTCCAGGGCGTAGATCCCCCCGAGGCGCACGTCCAGGGAGTCCGATCCCAGATTGGTGATGGCCGCGTTGAACCGGTTGGTGATCTGCCCCTGCTCGCTGATCCGCAGTTCCTTGTTCGCCTGTCCCACCTGCATCCAGGTGAACAGCAGTGCGGCCAGCGCCGCCAGTCCCGGCAGGCTGACCGCCACCAGTCCCAGCCATTCCGCCCGGCTGCGGGACTTCCCGGGCCCGGTCCCGTCCGACCGGGGCCGGCGCTCGTTCCGGGGCCGGCGAGGCTCCTCCCCGGAACGCCGGCGCGCGATCCGGCGCAGCCGTCCGATGCCAAGCTTCTCCGTCACCTTCCCCATGCCACGTCACGAAGCGGGAACGGCGACGGTGCCACACCGCCCGGGCACACGAACGGGCGTGCTCACTCGCCCTTGGCGGTCTGCGGGACGTCCGGTGCCGCGTCGGGCTCGGATGCCCGCGTGGGGTGGACCTCGGGGCGCGTGGTGCGGGAGCCGCCGATCGCCGGGGCGAGGAAGACCGCGACGGCCACGAAGGCCAGCACGACGATCATGGCGGAGCGCAGGCCGTAGTGGTCGCCCAGGAAGCCGAGGCCGGGGGGCCCGACGAGGAAGGCGATGTAGCCGATCATCGCCACCAGGCTGACGCGGGCCGCCGAGTCGGGGCCTGAGTCGCCGGCCGCGGAGAGGGCGACGGGGAAGCCGAGCGAGGCCCCCAGGCCCCAGAAGAGCACGGCGGCACCGGCGAGTACGGGGGAGTCGGCGAAGATGACGAGCGCGAGCCCGAGGGCCGCGGACAGCGCGCTGGCCCGGACGACGGGGGCGCGGCCGAAGCGGTCGATGAAGAAGCCGCCGCCGAAGCGGCCGATGGTCATGGCGGCGGCGAAGCCCGCGTAGACCGCCGACCCCAGGGCCGGGTCCACGCCGTGGCCGTCGACCATGAGCAGGGGCAGCCAGTCGTTGGCGGCGCCCTCGGCCAGTGCCATGGCGAGGATGATGCCGCCGATCAGCAGCAGACGCCGGTCCTTCCAGACCGCCGCCCGCGCCGGCGCCGCGCCGCCGTCGGCCGGCCGGGCGCCCCTGGTCCTGCCGACCCCGGAGGGGATGGCGCGGAAGGCGTACAGGAACATGCCGGCGGTGACGACGGCCATGGCGCCCAGGTGCCACTGCACGGGGAACTCGACGGCGGTGCACAGGATGCCGAGGCCGGCTCCCACGACGGTGCCGAGGCTGAAGAAGCCGTGCAGGGTGGGCAGCACCGTCCGGCCGGTGAGCTGCTCGACCTCGGCGCCGTCGATGTTGACCGCGACCTCCGAGCCTCCCATGCCGGCTCCGAAGAGGAACAGCCCGGCCGTGACGGCCGGGGCGGAGGAGAGCATGGCTCCGGTGCCGATGACCGCCAGGCCGAGGATGACGGTCACCGTGCCCGCGCCCATGACCGGCCTGGTCCCGAACCGTGCCACCAGCGCCCCGGAGGTGAGGATGCCGAGCATGGAGCCGACGGACAGGCCGAACAGGACCAAGCCCATCTGTGCGGTGGAGGCGCCCAGTTGGTCCCTGATGTCCGGCGTCCGCGTGACCCAGGAGGATATCGACAAGCCGGGCACGAGGAAGAAGAGGAACAACGCCGTTCTGCGGCGGCGGGTGGCCAGGTCCATCAGGCACGTGTCTTTCACGAGTACGCGGGAGGGCGGAGCTCGCCCCGGGTGTGTATGTACGAACGTACACTCCTGGGTGGGGGAGCGGAACGGCTTCCGTGCGGGGCGTATCCGCCGTCCGTCACCGCGCCGGGGGCAGGCCCTCAGCCGAAGGCCCGCTCCATCTCGTCGAGGATCTCGTCGATGACCTCGCCCGGCCCTCGCGTCAGGTCCTCCTCGATCCAGGTGCGCATCGCGGTCCGCACCGAGGAGAGGAACGCGGCGGCCAGGACCACCGGGCGCACCGGGCCGCTCGCTGGGGCCTCGCGCAGCGCCACGGCGTCGGCCAGATCCCGTTCCAGGGCCGCGTGGTTGGCGAGCTGGCGGGCCAGGAGCGAGGGGTGGCGCAGGGCCAGCCTCGTGCGGACCGCCCACTCCCGCTCGGGCGGTGCGGCGTCCGCCGAGAACTCGGCCACCGCGGCCCTGAGTGCCGTCCAGGCCGGTTCCTCCGCCGGGCGGTTCCGTACGTTCCGGACGAGCGAGCCGATCATCTGCTCCTCGCCGTAGAGGAGGGCGTCCTCCTTGTTCGTGAAGTAGTTGGAGAACGTTCTGCGGGAGATCCCGGCCGCGTCGGCGACCGCCTCGACCGTCACATGATCGAAGCCGTGCTCGACCGTCAGTCGCATCGTCGCTTCGTGCACGGCCTGCCTGGTGGCGGCCTTCTTGCGTTCCCGCAGTCCCACAGGGCTCTCCATGGGGCCATTATCTACGGCCGAGGCAAACTTGCACATTGAGCAAAATTGCTCAATGTGCATGTATGATGAAGGCTCTCCCTGGCTCTCGAAAAATTCCGGAGGTTGCGCGTGAGCGCAGTTACGGCAGCGCCGACCGGCGTCGCGCCGATGGATCACCGTCATGTACTGCGGGCGCTGAGCGGACTGCTCATCGTGCTGTTCGTGGCGATGATCAGCAGTACGGTCGTCTCGGTCGCCCTCCCGCAGATCATCGGCTCGCTCAACGGCACGCAGTCGCAGTACACCTGGGTGGTCACCGCGACGCTGCTGGCCTCCACGGCCTCGACGCCCATCTGGGGCAAGCTCGCCGACCTGTTCAGCAAGAAGCTGCTGCTCCAGATAGCCATCGGCCTCTTCGTCATCTCGTCGATCGCCTGCGGATTCGCCCAGTCCACCGGACAGCTGATCGGCTTCCGCGTCATCCAGGGCCTGGGCATGGGCGCGCTCCAGGTGCTCGTCCAGGTGATCATCGCCGCGATGATCAGCCCCAAGGAGCGCGGCCGGTACAACGGTTACCTCGGCGGGGTCATGGCCGTCGCCACCGTCGGAGGGCCGCTGCTCGGCGGGTTCATCACCGACACCTCCTGGCTCGGCTGGCGCTGGTGCTTCTTCATCGCCGTACCGATCACCCTCGTCGCCTTCGTGCTCCTGACCCGCACCCTGCACCTCCCCGAGGTCCGCCGCGGGGAGACGAAGGTGGACTACCTCGGCGCCACCCTCATCGCCGCGGGCGTCAGCCTGCTGCTGCTCTGGGTCACCTTCGTCGACAACAACTTCGCCTGGGTCTCCTGGCAGACGCTCGCCATGGTCGGCGGCAGCGTCGTGATCCTGGGCGCGGCGGTCATGGTGGAGGCGCGGGTCAAGGAGCCCGTCGTACCGCTCCACGTCGTACGCCGTCGGGACCCCGCCCTCGCCATCATCGCGAGCCTCGCCGTGGGCATGGCGATGTTCGGCGGCGCGGTCTTCCTCGGTCAGTACTTCCAGATCGGCCGGGGCAACTCGCCCACCGAGGCCGGGCTGCTCACCATCCCGCTGATGCTCGGCGTGCTCGTCTCGTCCACCGTCGCGGGACGGCTCGTCTCCAGGACGGGCAAGGTCAAGCCGTACATCGTCACCGGCGTCGTCGTGCTGGCCCTCGGCTTCCTCGGACTGTCCACCATCGACCACGAGACCTCGCTGGTCATCGTGTCGCTGGGGATGCTCGCGGTCGGCATCGGCGTCGGCATGTCGATGCAGAACCTCGTGCTCGTCCTCCAGAACACCGTGCCGCTCTCCGAACTCGGCGCGGCCAGCGGGGCGATCACCTTCTTCCGGTCGCTCGGCGGCACCATCGGTGTCTCCGTGCTGGGCGCCGTGCTCGCCAACCAGGTCGCCGTGAAGATCGCCGAAGGGCTGGCGAAGCTGGGCATCGACCCCGCCGCCTCCGCATCGGGCGGCTCCACGCTCAACGTGGCCGCCATGCCGCCGCAGATCCAGGAAGTGGTGCGCGCGGCCTACGGCGACGCGACCGGACACATCTTCCTGATCTCCGCCGGGATCGCGGTGATCGGTGTCGTCGCGTCGCTCTTCCTGACGCCGACGAAGCTGCGCGACAGCGTGGACCTGTGAGCCACAGGTCCGGCTGAGCGCCGGGAACACGACTCCGCCCCCGCCACGGACGTGGCGGGGGCGGAGTCGTGTCCGCACGGCCCGAGTCCGGTAGTGTGACGCGTCCCGAGACCGGGACCGACCCAGGAGGTGAGACCCATTACCGCTTCAGCAGGCTGGGCGCTCACCCCTCGCCGTCGTACGGCCGACCAGGCCTGAGCGATCGCGGAGCGCCCATCGGTTCATCCCGAAAGGCTCCGCACCATGCAGGAATTCGCCCCACCGCTCACCTTCTCCTCCCTCGTCAGCGTGCTCCGTGCCGCCGGCTGTGTCTTCGCCGAGGACGAGGCGGAGCTCCTCCTCTCCGCGGCGGCCGACCCCGCCGAACTCGCCGTCATGGCCGAGCGCCGCGCCGCCGGGCTGCCGCTTGAACACGTGCTCGGCTGGGCCGAGTTCTGCGGGCTGCGCATCGCGGTGGACCCGGGCGTCTTCGTGCCACGGCGGCGTACGGAGTTCCTCGTACGCCAGGCAGCGGCCCTCGCCCCGGGCGCGCCGGTCGTGGTCGACCTCTGCTGCGGCTCCGGGGCGCTGGGCACGGCACTGGCCTCGTCGCTCGCGGACGTCGAACTGCACGCTGCGGACGTCGAACCCGCCGCCGTGCGCTGCGCCCGGCGCAATGTGGGCGGCCTCGGAACCGTCTACGAGGGCGATCTCTTCGCACCGCTGCCCGGCTCGCTGCGCGGACGCGTGGACATCCTGCTCGCCAACGTGCCGTACGTACCGACCGATGACGTCGAGCTGCTGCCCGCCGAGGCGCGCGTCCACGAGCCGCGCGTGGCGCTCGACGGAGGGGGCGACGGGCTCGACGTCATGCGCCGCGTGGTCGCGGAGGCGACCGACTGGCTGGCCCCGGGCGGCAGCCTGCTGGTCGAGACGAGCGAACGGCAGGCGGCGCGCGCCGAGGAGACGGTGGGCGGCAGCGGACTGACCCCCCGCGTCGTCGTCTCCGAGGAGCTGTACGCCACCGTCGTGATCGGCACCCGGGCCTGAGAAACCACGCCGGGGTCGTGGCCGCGATCTGGGACGGTGACTCACGCCGGGGTCGTGGCCGCGCCCTGGCCGACGCACGCCGGGGCTCTGGCCGCAACCCGGGCCCGAGGACCCCCCGGTCGTGGCCGCAACCCGGGCCGTCGACCTACGCCGGGCCCCTGGCCGCAACCCGGGCCCGGCGACTCGCGCCAGCCCCGGTGCCGGCGCCCCCCCGGAACCTCAGGCGAAGCGCCAGCGGGTCTGGCCGTAGGGCTCGCCCTTCGCGAAGCCGAAGGCCGTGCGAGGGGTCACCGAGAAGACCAGCGCACGGCCGCCGGCGCCGTTGGAGAACATGCCGTCCGTGACGCCGAAGTGCCAGTCCGCGCCGTACTTCGCCTCCCAGGCCTCGGCCAGCCCGATCAGCCGTTTCTCGTCCGTCACCCGGGCCGCCGGGCCCTCGACCACCACGTCCAGGCCCTCGTTCAGCGTGTTGGCGCCGGTGGTCAGGACGACCTCCGGGTTCTCCTCCAGATTGCGCGCCTTGCGCTCCGAGGGCCCCGTGCAGAAGTGCAGCGCGCCGTCCGACCAGAGGGCGATCAGCGGGGTCACGTGCGGGCGGCCGTCGGGGCGGACCGTGGAGAGCCAGTACACCTCCGCGGCCTCCAGCAGCGCGACCGCCTCCGCCCAGGGGCGGGCGGCGGCGTCCTCCCCGCTGTAGTGCGGGTCCAGCGCGGTCTCGGGAGCGGCGGTGTTCTTCTCCGGCATGACGGGCCTCCAGGGGCGGAATAGCGGTGTGCGTGGCCTTTTCGACGATCGTGCCTGCAAGGTGGGGACTCCGCGCCCGCTCCGAATTCATCGGCGCGGGCTAGGCTCGAAGGGCGGATATGTGTGATCGGCGGGCAGGAGACACGGGATGAAAACGGTGCCGGGACGCAGGAGCAGTACGTTCACCCGACTGCTGCGGCACGGTTTCACCGATCCCTCTGCCGCCGAACGGCTGCTGGACCTGCCCGAGCTCTCCTCCGTACGGGCCGATCCCGTGCTGTTCGACGCCCTCGGGGCCACAGCCGACCCGGATCTGGCCCTGCACAGCCTCGTACGGCTCGTCGAGGCCGAGGAGCCGGAGGAGCGGCGTGTCCTGCTGGACACCCTCGTCACGGCCAAGCCGCTCCGGGACCGGCTCCTGGGGGCGCTCGGCGCGTCCGAGGCGCTCGGGGACCATCTGGCCAGGCACCCGCGCGACTGGCACGTGCTGGTCACCTACGAGGCCACCGATCTGCACCCCGGGGTGCCCGAGTTCGAGCACATGCTCAGCGACGCCGTCGACCCGGACTCGCTGCGGGTCGCCTACCGCAGGTCCCTGCTGTCCATAGCGGCCCGCGACGTGTGCGGGACGACCGATGTCGCCCAGGTCGCCGCGGAGCTCGCCGACCTCGCCACGGCCACCCTGCGGGCCGCGCTCGCCATCGCCCGCGCCGCGGCCCCCTCCGACGCCGCGCAGTGCCGGCTCGCTGTCATCGCCATGGGCAAGTGCGGCGGACACGAGCTGAACTACGTGTCCGACGTGGACGTGATCTTCGTGGGCGAGCCCCTCGACGGCGCGGAGGAGAGCGGCGCCCTCCAGGCCGCGACCCGGCTCGCCGCCCATCTGATGCGGATCTGCTCCGACACCACCGTCGAGGGCACCATCTGGCCCGTGGACGCCAACCTCCGCCCCGAGGGCCGCAACGGCCCCCTGGTGCGGACCCTGTCCTCGCACCTCGCCTACTACCAGCGCTGGGCGAAGACCTGGGAGTTCCAGGCGCTGCTCAAAGCCACACCGGTCGCGGGCGACCCCGAGCTCGGCGCGGAGTACGTCGACGCCGTGTCGCCCCTGGTGTGGCAGGCCGCCGAGCGGGAGAACTTCGTCGGCGACGTGCAGAAGATGCGCCGCCGCGTCGTCGACAACATCCCCGTCGACCGCGTCGACCGGGAGCTCAAGCTCGGCCCCGGCGGGCTCCGGGACGTCGAGTTCGCCGTACAGCTGCTCCAGCTCGTCCACGGCCGCAGCGACAGCAGCCTGCACTCCGGCTCCACGCTGGAGGCCCTGCGGGCGCTCGCCGACGGCGGTTACGTCGGGAGGGCGGACGCCGCGCAGCTGGACGAGGCCTACCGCTTCCTGCGGTCCATGGAGCACCGCATCCAGCTCTACCGCCTGCGCCGCACCCATCTGGTCCCCGAGGACGAGGCCGACCTCAGGAGGCTCGGGCGCTCCCTCGGGATGCGTACGGACCCGGTCGCCGAGCTCAACCGGGCCTGGCGGCGGCACGCCTCCGTGGTGCGGCGGCTGCACGAGAAGCTGTTCTACCGGCCGCTCCTGGACGCCGTCGCCCAGCTCGCGCCCGGCGAGAGCAGGCTCAGCGCCAAGGCCGCGGGCGTCCGGCTGGAGGCCCTCGGCTACGCCGACCCCGCCGCCGCGCTGCGGCACCTGGAGGCACTGTCCTCGGGCGTCTCCCGCAAGGCCGCCATCCAGCGCACCCTGCTGCCGGTGCTGCTCGGCTGGTTCGCGGACTCCGCCGACCCCGACGCGGGGCTCCTCGGCTTCCGGCAGGTCTCGGACGCCCTCGGCAAAACCCCGTGGTATCTGCGGCTCCTGCGCGACGAGGGGGCCGCGGCCGAGAACCTCGCCCGGGTCCTGTCCGCCGGGCGGCTCGCCCCCGACCTGCTGATGCGCGCCCCCGAGGCCGTCGCCATCCTCGGCGACCCCGAAGGGCTGAAGCCGCGCGGCCGGGAGCACCTGGAGCAGGAGGTGCTGGCGGCGGTCGGCCGGGCCCCGGGCGCCGAGACCGCCGTCGCGGTGGCGCGCGGGGTGCGGCGCCGGGAGCTGTTCCGTACGACCGCGGCCGACATCATCGGCTCGTACGGCACCGAGGACAGCCCGGCGGAGACGGACCCCGGCGCGCTCGTCGACCGGGTAGGCTCCGCCGTCACCGATCTGAACGCCGCCACGCTCTCCGGCGCCCTGCGCGCCGCCGTACGCGAGAGGTGGGGCGACACCCTGCCGACGAGGTTCGCCGTCATCGGCATGGGCCGCTTCGGCGGGCACGAGCTGGGATACGGTTCCGACGCGGACGTCCTGTTCGTGCACGAGCCCCGCGAGGGGGTCAGCGACGAGGAGGCGGCCCGGGCCGCCAACACCGTCGTCACGGAGATGCGCAGGCTGCTGGAGCTGCCGACCGCGGACCCGCCGCTGCTCATCGACGTCGACCTGCGGCCCGAGGGCAAGACCGGGCCGCTGGTCAGGACCCTGAAGTCGTACGCGGCCTACTACCGGCGCTGGTCGCTGGTCTGGGAGAGCCAGGCCCTGCTGCGCGCCGATCCGATGGCCGGGGACGAGGAGCTCGGACGCGCCTTCACCGAGCTGATCGACCCGCTGCGGTACCCCGTGGAGGGGCTGGGGGACGACGCGGTGCGGGAGATCCGGCGACTCAAGGCGCGGATGGAGTCGGAACGCATGCCGCGCGGCGCCGATCCGACGCTCCACACCAAGCTGGGACGCGGCGGGCTGAGCGACGTCGAGTGGACGGTCCAGCTGATGCAGATGCAGCACGGCTGGTCCGAACCCGGGCTGCGGACCCCGCGCACGCGTGAGGCGCTGGCGGCGGCCTGCGCGGCGGGGCTGATACCCGCCGAGGAGGCCCAGACGCTGGACGAGGCGTGGGTGCTGGCCTCGCGGGTGCGCAACGCGGTGATGCTGGTGCGGGGGCGGCCCGGCGACACGTTCCCCTCGAACCCGCGCGAGCAGGCGGCCGTGGGGCGCTACCTCGGCTACGAGCCCGGGCACGTGGGGGACATGCTGGACGACTACCGGCGGATCACCCGGCGGGCCCGCGCGGTGGTGGAGGAGCGGTTCTACGGGGCGGCCGGCTGAGGGACGCGGTCCGGGGCGCCGTGCCTCAGGACTCCTCGGCCGCCGCCCGGGCCTGCGGGGTCTGGGCCCTGGGCTCGGACACCCGCGCGGAAGCCCCCGCGGGCGCGGGTGCCCCCTTACGCGGCCGGCGCAGGCGCAGCCGGGCGCGGGCCCCGTCCAGGGACGGCACCCGCTTGGGCAGGCGGTGCGGCAGCGACCCGTACCAGGCGTACGAGAGCGCGATGCCGAAGGACAGGCACACCATGCCGCCCACCGCGTCAAGCCAGAAGTGGTTCGCCGTCGCGACGATCACGACCAGCGTCGCCACGGGGTAGAGCAGGCCCAGGATGCGCGCCCAAGGGGCACTGGCCAGGGCGCACACGGTCAGACCGCACCACAGGGACCAGCCGATGTGCATGGACGGCATCGCCGCGTACTGGTTGGACATGTGCTTGAAGTTGCCCGAGGCCATCGAACCCCACGTCTGGTGCACCATCACCGTGTCGATGAAGGCGCCGCCGTTCATCAGCCGGGGCGGGGCCAGCGGGAAGAGGTAGTAACCGAGCAGCGCCACCGCCGTGGTGGCGAAGAGGATCAGACGGGTGGCGGCGTAACGGCCGGGATGGCGGCGGAACAGCCAGACGAGCACGGCGATGGTGACGACGAAGTGCAGCGTCGCGTAGTAGTAGTTCATCGACACGATCAGCCATGTCACCGAATTGACCGCATGGTTGACCGCCTCCTCGAAGGCCAGCCCCAGCGTGTGTTCGAGGGACCAGATCCAGTCGGCGTTGCGCAGTGCCGCGGCCTTCTGCTCGGGAACCGCGTTGCGCACCAGCGAGTAGAGCCAGTAACTGACCGCGATGAGCAGGATTTCGAACCAGAGGCGCGGCCGGCGGGGGACGCGCAGCGCGCGCAGTCCTCGCAGGGGGCTCCGCTTCGGGGGGACGACCCGGGTGGAACCGGACACCGTCGCCGTATCCGCGACGGGTGACGGGATGGCCGCCGTGCGGTCTTCCTCTGTGGTCACGTGCGATTCACCCATAGGCGCAGAGTCTGCCAGATACGTCCCCCTCCGCCCGATGATCCTCCGGTCGGGTTCCGGTCGCACATCGGGCACGTTACCGAGGCGTCCTTGTTCCGGAGGAGGGGCCAGGACCCGATGCGGTTGAACCACGTACGACCAGTTCGGGCATGAACACGAACTCGCTGTGCGGAGCGGGCGTGCCTCCGATCTCCTCCAGCAGCGTGCGCACGGCGGCCTGGCCCATCGCCGTCACCGGCTGCCTGATTGTGGTCAGCGGCGGATCGGTGAAGGCTATGAGGGGCGAGTCGTCGTACCCCACCACCGAGAGGTCCCTCGGCACCTCCATCGACAGCCGCCGGGCCGCCCTGATCGCGCCGAGCGCCATCATGTCGCTCGCGCACACCACCGCCGTACAGCCGCGCTCCATCAGCGCCGAGGCAGCCGCCTGGCCGCCCTCCAGTGTGTACAGGGAGTGCTGGATCAGTTCCTCCACGGCGTCCGCGGTGAGACCGAGCTGCTCCTGCATCGTGGCGTGGAAGCCCTCGATCTTGCGGAGCACCGGCACGAAGCGCTTGGGGCCGACCGCCAGCCCGATGCGCTGGTGCCCCAGCGCCACCAGGTGCGTCACCGCGAGCCGCATCGCCGCCCGGTCGTCGGGGGAGATGAACGGCGCCTGCACCTTGGGGGAGAAGCCGTTGACCAGGACGAAGGGAACGCCCTGGGCCCTCAGTTGCTCGTAGCGCTGCATGTCGGCGGAGGTGTCGGCGTGCAGGCCCGAGACGAAGATGATGCCCGAGACCCCCCGGTCGACGAGCATCTCCGTGAGCTCGTCCTCGGTGGAGCCGCCCGGCGTCTGCGTCGCCAGCACCGGTGTGTAGCCCTGCCTGGTCAGCGCCTGGCCGATGACCTGGGCCAGCGCCGGGAAGATCGGGTTCTCCAGCTCGGGCGTGATCAGGCCGACGAGGCCGGCGCTGCGCCTGCGCAGCCGCACGGGACGCTCGTAGCCGAGGACGTCGAGCGCCGCGAGGACGGATTCACGGGTGGCCGCAGCGACACCGGGCTTGCCGTTCAGTACGCGGCTGACCGTAGCTTCGCTGACCCCCGCCTGAGTTGCGATATCGGCAAGCCGTGCGGTCATGGCAATGGACTGTACCGGGCGCGTGTCGGATTGCCCACCATGCGCGAAATCCGGGCACCCCGCTCCCGCCGAGGCCGCCCCTCACCTCGTACGCGGCAACATCTTGCAAGCCCTTGCGGGTGCCGTTCGCAGGGGCCCGGCAGGGCGCCCGACCGGCCCGGAAAGGGTCCTGGCCTGGCATTGGCAGGGAGAAGAGGGTTCCGTCAAGAGTCTTGACGGCAACCTTGAGGACACGCCAATGTAACGATCGGCGGTGCTTGCAGAAATCTTCCGCAAAGTCTTTCGGTCGTCTTTCATCCTTGTTACGTTCACGTCGACCCGGCGCCGCGACGGAGCGGTACGGCAGTTGAAGGAGTTCAGATGCGACGTGGCATAACGGCCACCGCCCTGGTCGCGGCCCTGGCGCTCGCGGCGACCGCCTGCGGCAGCGATGACGAGACCGGCGGCAGCAAGAGCTCGGGCGAGCTCTCCGGCACGGTGACCTGGTGGGACACCTCCAGCGTCGGCACCGAGGACAAGGTCTTCAAGAAGCTTGCCGAGGGCTTCGAGAAGGAGCACCCGAAGGTCGACGTCAAGTACGTCAACGTGCCCTTCGGTGAGGCGCAGAACAAGTTCAAGAACGCGGCGCAGGCCGGTGCGGGAGCCCCCGACGTCATCCGCTCCGAGGTGGCCTGGACCCCCGAGTTCGCGGACCTCGGCTACCTCGCCCCGCTGGACGGCACCGCGGCCCTCAAGGACCAGGACGACTTCCTGGACCAGGCCGCCGCGTCGACCAAGTACAAGGGCAAGACGTACGCCGTCCCGCAGGTGATCGACTCCATGGGCATCTTCTACAACAAGAAGATGTTCGCCGACGCCGGCGTCGAGCCGCCCGCGACGATCGCCGACCTGAAGACCGTCGCCAAGAAGATCAAGGACAAGACCGGCAAGACCGGTCTCTACCTGCGCGGCGACGACTCGTACTACTTCCTCTCCTTCCTCTACGGCGAGGGCGGTGACCTGGTCGACGCGGAGTCCAAGACCGTCACCGTGGACGGCGCCGAGGGCGTCAAGGCGTTCAACGTCGTGAAGGACCTCGTCGACTCCGGTACGGCGAAGACCGACGCCACGGACGGCTGGGAGAACATGATGCAGTCGTTCAAGAACGGCGACGTCGCCATGATGATCAACGGTCCCTGGGCCGTGGCCGACACCCTCACCGGCAAGGAGTTCACCGACAAGGCGAACCTCGGCATCTCCACGGTGCCGGCCGGCTCCGCCGCGCAGGGCGCCCCGCAGGGCGGCCACAACCTCGGTGTCTACGCGGGCTCCAAGAACCTCGACGCCTCCTACGCGTTCGTCGAGTACATGACCTCGGTCGAGGCCCAGGCCCAGACCGCCGGTGACCTGAACCTGCTGCCGACCCGCACCTCGGCCTACTCCAAGGCCCAGGCCGTGGACAGCGAGATCGTCCAGTTCTTCAAGCCGGTCGTCGAGACCGCCGTCGAGCGTCCCTGGATTCCCGAGACCGGCAGCCTCTTCGCCCCGCTGAACATCGAGTACACCAAGGTCCTCACCGGCCAGACCACTCCGGAGAAGGCCGCCAAGGCGACCGGCGACTCCTACCGCAAGCTCCTCAAGGGCTGGAAGTAACTCAGGAAGGCAGGCCGGCTGATGGCTGTCCACACCAGCCAGTCGGTGGCGAAGGCCGCGGGCGACGACGTCGCCCGCGGCCGGAGCCGCGGTACTGGTAACCCCCCACCACCGAGCAAGCTCCGGCGCGCCCTCTCGGTCCACTGGTACGCCTGGACCATGGTCGCCCCGGTCGTGATCGTGATCGGCGTGATCATCGGCTACCCGCTGGTCCGCGGTATCTGGCTGTCGATGACCGACGCCAACGAGCGCAACGTCGCACGGTCCATCGGCGTCAACGAACTCCCCGCCACCTACGAGTTCGTGGGCGTGGACAACTACGTCGACGCGCTGACCGGCAGTCAGTTCCTCGGCACGCTCGGCTGGACACTGGTGTGGACGGTCGCCTGCGTGGGCATCACGTTCTGCCTGGGCATGGCTCTCGCCAACATCCTCAACCGGCGCATCGCCGGACGCTCCATCTACCGCATGGCCCTCATCCTTCCCTGGGCCATCCCCGGCTTCGTCTCGGTCTTCGCCTGGCGCTTCCTCTACAACGAGGACCGCGGGCTGCTCAACAAGATCCTCGGCGGCGCCGGAATCGACGGCATACCCTGGCTCAACGACCCCACCTGGGCCAAGTTCTCCGTCATCGCCGTCAACGTCTGGCTCGGCATCCCGTTCATGATGGTCGCCCTGCTCGGCGGACTCCAGTCGATCCCCTCGGAGCAGTACGAGGCCGCGGAGATGGACGGCGCCACCGCCTGGCAGCGCTTCCGCCACATCACGCTCCCCGGACTGCGCCCGGTGTCCACCACGGTGATCCTGCTCTCCACCATCTGGACCTTCAACATGTTCCCGGTGATCTTCCTGCTGACCCGCGGCGGACCCGGTGAGGCCACCCAGATCCTGGTCACCCAGGCGTACAAATTCTCCTTCGAGATCAGCCCGCGCGACTTCGCGCAGTCCTCCACGTGGGGCGTGCTGATCCTCGTACTCCTGATGCTCTTCGCCGTGGTCTACCGGCGAGTGCTCCGCACGCAGGGAGACAACTGGTGACCACCGCAACCACCGCCCGGCACGGCGCCCCCAAGCCCCGGCTCCGCGGCGACCGCTCGCCGGCCGCGTCCGTGGCCCTGCACCTCACCCTGATCGTCGCCTCGGTGATCGCGGTCTTCCCGGTGCTCTGGGTCCTGCTGACCTCGCTGAAGCCCGCCAAGTTCGCGACGACGACGGACTTCTTCAAAGAGACGACGTTCGAGAACTACACGAACCTGATCAAGGACACCGAGTTCCTGACCTGGTTCGGCAACTCCGTGGTCATCGCGGGGCTCTCCACCGTTATCGGTGTCTTCGTCTCCGCGACCACCGGCTACGCCGTCAGCCGCTTCCGCTTCCCCGGCAAGCGCGGACTGATGTGGACGCTGCTGATCACCCAGATGTTCCCGGTCGCCGTCCTCATCGTGCCGATCTACAACATCATGTCGAGCATCGGCCTGCTCAACCAGCCGGCCGGCCTCGTCATCACCTACCTCACCATCTCGGTGCCGTTCTGCGCCTGGATGATGAAGGGCTTCTTCGACACGATCCCGCAGGAGATCGACGAGTCGGGACAGGTCGACGGACTCACCCCGTTCGGCACCTTCTGGCGGCTCATCCTGCCGCTCGCCAAGCCCGGCCTCGCCGTCACCGCCTTCTACTCCTTCATCACCGCCTGGGGCGAAGTGGCGTACGCCTCCGCCTTCATGGTCGGCGACGAGAACCTCACCCTCGCCGGCGGACTGCAGAAGTTCGTCAACCAGTACGGGGCCCAGTGGGGCCCGATGACCGCGGCGTCCGTGCTCATCGCCATCCCGGCCGCACTGGTCTTCCTCTTCGCGCAGAAGCACCTGGTCACCGGCATGTCCGCCGGAGCCGTCAAGGGCTGACGCACCAGTCCCGCACGACCGTACGCAAACGTCACGGCGGCGCCGGATCCCCGACCAGGTCCCGGCGCCGCTCCCCACCCAGACACCCCAGGGACGACATGACCCAGCACCTCGCTGCCCCCTCCACCGGCACGTCCGACGACGCCCCGGGCCACCGCACCGGCTGGTGGCAGGACGCGGTGATCTACCAGGTCTATCCACGGAGCTTCGCCGACGGCAACGGCGACGGCATGGGCGACCTCGCGGGCGTCACCGCGCGGCTCCCCTATCTCCGGGACCTCGGTGTCGACGCCGTCTGGCTCAGCCCCTTCTACGCCTCGCCGCAGGCCGACGCGGGGTACGACGTCGCCGACTACCGGGCCATCGACCCGATGTTCGGCACGCTCCTCGACGCCGACGGGCTGATCCGTGAGGCCCACGGGCTGGGTCTGCGCATCATCGTCGACCTGGTGCCCAACCACTCGTCCGACCAGCACGAGTGGTTCAAGCGCGCCCTCGCCGAGGGCCCCGGCTCCGCCCTGCGCGAGCGCTACCACTTCCGCCCCGGCAAGGGCACCGACGGCGAACTCCCGCCCAACGACTGGGAGTCCATCTTCGGCGGGCCCGCCTGGACCCGCAGCACCGACCCGGACGGCACCCCCGGCGAGTGGTACCTGCACCTCTTCGCGCCCGAGCAGCCCGACTTCAACTGGGAGCACCCGGCCGTCGCCGACGAGTTCCGCTCGATCCTGCGCTTCTGGCTCGACATGGGCGTCGACGGCTTCCGCGTCGACGTGGCCCACGGCCTCGTCAAGGCGGAGGGTCTGCCCGACCTCGGCTCGCACGAACAGCTCAAGCTCCTGGGCAACGATGTCATGCCGTTCTTCGACCAGGACGGCGTGCACGAGATCTACCGCAGCTGGCGCACCATCCTCGACGAGTACCCCGAGAACAAGGGGCCCGAAGGGCCTTCGTCAGAAGGGCGGCGGTGGGCGACGGGCGGGCGGATTCTCGTCGCCGAGGCGTGGACCCCCACCGTCGAGCGCACCGCCAACTACGTGCGCCCCGACGAGATGCACCAGGCCTTCAACTTCCAGTACCTGTCGACCGCCTGGGACGCCGCCGCGCTGCGCACCGTCATCGACACCTCGCTCGACGCGATGCGTCCGGTGGGCGCCCCCACCACCTGGGTGCTCTCCAACCACGACGTCACCCGCCACACCACCCGCTTCGCCAACCCGCCGGGCCTGGGCACCCAGATCCGTACCCCCGGCGACCCCGAGCTGGGTCTGCGGCGGGCACGCGCGGCGACCCTGCTGATGCTGGCGCTGCCCGGCTCCGCCTACGTCTACCAGGGCGAGGAGCTCGGCCTCCCGGACGTCACCGACCTGCCCGACGAGGCCCGCCAGGACCCGTCGTACTTCCGCGCCGAGGGCCAGGACGGCTTCCGCGACGGCTGCCGGGTGCCGATCCCGTGGACCCGCGAGGGCAGCTCGTACGGCTTCGGCGACGGCGGCAGCTGGCTGCCGCAGCCCGACAGCTGGGGCGCACTCTCCGTCGAGGCGCAGGCCGGCGTGGAGGGCTCCACGCTGGAGCTGTACCGCGCCGCGATCGCGGCCCGGCGCGCACACCCGGGGCTCGGCGCCGGCACGGACGTGCGGTGGCTGGACGCCCCCGAGGGCGTGCTCGCCCTGGGCCGCGACGGCTTCGTCTGCACCGTCAACACGACGGGCGCACCGGTACGCGTCGACGTTCCGGGCACCCTGCTGCTCGCCAGCGCCCCGGTGACCGTCGACGGCGACACCGTCGAGCTGCCCGCCGACACCACGGTGTGGTGGACGGTGTGACCGTCCCCGCACCCAGGACCGGACCGGCGCTGCGGCTCTCCGACATCGCCGGTCAGGCCGCGGTCAGCGAGGCCACCGTCAGCCGGGTGCTCAACGGCAAGCCGGGCGTCGCGGACACCACGCGTCAGCGGGTGCTCGCGGCGCTCGACATCCTCGGCTACGAACGCCCCGTACGGCTGCGGCAGCGCAGCGCCGGACTGATCGGACTGGTGACGCCCGAACTCACCAACCCGATCTTCCCGGCGTTCGCGCAGTCCGTGGAGCAGGTGCTCGCGGGGCACGGCTACACGCCCGTGCTCTGCACCCAACTGCCCGGCGGCGCCACCGAGGACGAGCTGGTCGAACAGCTCGTCGAGCGTGGCGTCGGCGGGATCGTCTTCCTGTCCGGGCTGCACGCCGACACCTCGGCGGACCCGGCGCGCTACGCCGCGCTCACCGAGCGCGGCGTGCCGTTCGTCCTGATCAACGGCTACAACGAGCGCATCAGCGCCCCGTTCGTCTCGCCCGACGACCAGGCCGCCGTACGCATGGCCGTCAGCCACCTCGCGGAGCTCGGCCACCGGCGGATCGGTCTGGCGATCGGGCCGCAGCGCTATGTGCCCTCCCGGCGGAAGCGCGACGGCTTCGTCGACGCGGCGGTCTCGCTGCTGGACATGGACCGGGATGAGGCCGAACTGCTCGTCTGCTCCACGCTGTTCAGCGTCGAGGGCGGCCAGGTCGCGGCGGGCGCACTGCTCGACGCGGGCTGCACCGGCATCGTCTGCGGCAGCGACCTGATGGCGCTCGGCGTCGTCAGGGCGGCACGGGGCAGAGGGTACGACGTCCCGCGCGACGTCTCCGTCGTCGGCTTCGACGACTCGCAGCTGATCGCCTTCACCGACCCGCCGCTGACCACCGTGCGCCAGCCGGTGCAGGCGATGGCCGCAGCGGCGGTGGGCGCCCTGCTGGAGGAGATAGGGGGCAGCCCCGTGCAGCGCACGGAGTACGTGTTCCAGCCGGAGCTGGTGGTACGGGGCTCGACCGCTGCGGTACGCGCCGCCTGAGGGTGCGCATGAACGGGTGAGGCCGGGTCCGGAGGGGGGACCCGGCCTTTCGCGTACCCGCGTTCCTTCCGGAGGTGCGGGGGAGACGGTCCGAGTGAACTGGGTCACAGGCTGTCACAGGGTCGGTGCAGGTGGTGTCTTGAGCTTGAACAGCTCGAACAGCTCGCAACGAGGGAGACATCTTCATGGTGAAGAACACCGACGTGGTCGTGGTGGGCGGCGGGTACGCCGGCGTCATGGCGGCCAATCGCCTGACGCAGCGCGACGACGTCACCGTGACGCTGGTCAACCCGCGCCCCGTCTTCGTCCACCGGGTCCGCCTGCACCAGATGGTGGGCGGGACCGACACCGCTGTCGTCGACTACCAGGACGTGCTGGCGCAGGGGGTGCGGCTGGTGGTCGACGGCGTGACGCGGATCGACGCGGCCGGGCGCGCAGTGGAACTGGCGAGCGGTGGTGCGGTCGGCTACGACTACCTGGTCTACGCGGTGGGCAGCGGCAGCGCCGACCCGCAGGTGCCCGGTGCGGCCGAGTTCGCCTACCCGATCGCCGGCCTGGAGGAGGCGCAGCGGCTGCTGCCGGTCCTCGATGCCGCGCCCGCACCGGTCCCGGTGACGGTCGTCGGAGCCGGTCCGACTGGCATCGAGACCGCCGCCGAACTGGCGGAACAGGGCCGTGTCGTGACCCTGGTCTGCGGTGGGGTGCTCGGCCCGTACCTGCACCGGCGGGGGCGGCGGTCGGTGGCCGGGCGGCTGGCGGCGCTCGGGGTGACGGTCGTGGAGGGTGCAGACACGGAAGTGACGGCGGTGACGCCTGACGCGGTGCGGCTCGCCGACGGCCGGGAGCTGCCCAGCGCGGTGACCATCTGGACCGTGGGCTTCGGCGTGCCGGACCTGGCCGTCCGCAGTGCGCTGAGCACCGATGCCCTGGGCCGCCTGCTCACGGACGAGACGCTGACGAGCGTGGACGACGACCGCATCGTCGCGGCCGGGGACTCGGCGGCGCCGTCGGGCCTGCCGCTGCGGATGAGCTGCCAGACGGCGATGCCGCTGGGCGCACGGGCCGCGGACACGGTCCTCAGCCGGCTGGCGGGCGAACAGCCCGAGACCCTCAACCAGTCGTTCGGAGCCCAGTGCATCAGCCTGGGCCGGGGCACCGGCATCTTCCAGTTCGGCAACAGGTCCGACGTCGCGGTGTGGTTCCACATCGACGGTCGCCTCGGCGCGAAGATGAAGGAGACCGTGTGCAAGGGCATCGTGAAGCACTTGGCCGACGAGGCGCACAAGCCCGGAAGGTACAGCCTGCACCGCATGAAGGGGGGCGCCGGACGCCGCGAGGCGCTGGAGGCCGTACGCGCCGAGGCACCGGCCATCGAACGGATTTCCTAGGTACGGGCCGACCGAGGGGGAGATGATCGAAACGTGAGTGCTGATCATGCCGTCGACCGTGCGACGGAGGTCTTCGTCGCCCAGCGCAATCTGCTCTTCACCGTCGCCTACGAGATGCTCGGCTCGGCGGTCGACGCCGAGGACGTCCTCCAGGAGACCTGGCTGCGGTGGGTCGAGGTCGACCTCGACCAGGTGCGCGACCAGCGCGCGTACCTGGTCCGGATCACGACCCGGCAGGCGCTCAACCGGCTGCGCACGATGTCCCGGCGCAAGGAGTCGTACGTGGGCCCCTGGCTGCCTGAGCCGCTGCTGACCACCCCGGACGTGGCCCAGGACGTCGAACTCGCCGAAAGCGTGTCGATGGCGGTGATGCTGGTCCTGGAGACGCTGTCACCGACCGAGCGGGCCGTCTTCGTGCTGCGCGAGGTCTTCGACGTCGGCTACGACGAGATCGCGGCGGCGGTCGACAAGACCCCGGCAGCTGTCCGCCAGATCGCGCACCGTGCCCGCCGGCACGTGGACGCCCGGCGCCCACGCACAGTGGTGTCCCAGCGCCAGACACGGGCGGCCGTGGAGTCGTTCGTACGGGCACTGGAGGGCGGGGGCCTTCAGGAACTGCTCGACGTCCTCGCGCCGGACGTCGTCTACATGGGCGACGGCGGCGGCGTGAAGCACGCCGCGCTACGGCCGATCGTCGGCGCCGACAAGGTGGCCCGCCTCCTGTCCGGCGGCCTCAACAAGAACACGATCCCGATCACCTTCCGCCCCACCATGGTCAACGGCAGCCCGGCGCTCGCGCTCCACCTGGACGGTGAGCTGGACAGCATCCTCGCGGTCCACGTGGAAGACGGCCGCATCGCCGGTCTCTACGTCGTCCGTAACCCCCAGAAGCTGTCCCGCATCGCGTCCGAGACACCGCTCACCCTGCGGTGAATCACCCGTAGTCGATCTGCGGCGTGGGAATGGGGCGCGGCAGTGGACCTCGTGCCGGCCCGGAGCAACATCAACTCGTCCGACTCCAGAGAGAGATCCTTGGCATGGAGATCCTTCGCTATGTGTTCCTCGTCTTCCACCTCTTCGGGTTCGCCGCACTCCTGGGCGGCGTCTTCCACCAGCTGAGAGGGAAGGACCCGGTGACCGGCGGCTACATGGTGAGCAGCGCGGTCGTCCAACTGGTCACCGGTGCGGGGCTCATCTGGACCCGGATATCCCAGGACCTGCCGGTGGACAACGCGAAGATGGGGGTGAAACTGGCCCTGGACGTCCTGGTGGCGGTCACCGCGCTGGTCGGCATGCGCAACGAGCGGCCGTGGGCCTTCTTCGCCGTGGCATCGTCCACGGCCGCCGCAGCAGTCGTGGCCATCGTCTGGAAGTAGCCCCCGCGAACAGCCATGGAGAGGTCAGCGTTGGGAGGCGTACGCCAGGAAGGCCGTCCAGGTGGCGGGGGCGAAGCCGAGGTGAGGGCCGGGGGTGTTCTTGGAGTCGCGGACGTGGACGGCGCCGGGAGCAGTTGCGACCTCGACGCAGTCGTTGCCGCTGCTGCTGTCGCTGTAGCTGCTCTTGAACCAGACCGGTTCGCGGGTGTCCTCGACGGAGGGCTTGTCGGTCATGTCTCTCCCAACACGTGCTCGATGAAGGCGAGCGACTCCCGTGGCGTGAGCGCCTGAGCTCGGATCATCCCATAGCGCAGCTCAAGGATCCTGAGCTGCTTGGGGTCGGACACCGGGCGGCCGTTGAACGCGCCACCGGAGCGACCGACAGCGGAGCCGTCACCGAACTTCAGGATCTCGATGTCGCTGCCGATGCCGGGATGCGTCTCACAGTGCAAGGGCATGACCTGAAGTGAGACATTGCGCAACTGTCCGACTTGTAGAAGTCGTTCGAGCTGGTCTCGCCATGCCGTCCTTCCTCCGATGGGGCGTCGGAGTGAAGCCTCTTCCTGGACGAAGCTGAGGGTGGGTGCCGGCTCCCGCTCGAAGACGGAACGACGTCCGATGCGTGCTGATACGCCTCGCTCCACCTCGTCCTGCGAGTAGGCGGGTTGGCGAGCTTCCAACAACACGCGTGCGTGCTCCTCCGTCTGTAGAAGCCCGTGCACGCCGTGGCATGAGAACACACTGATCTCCACCGCACGGGCCTCCATGCGCGCCAGGTCCCGCACCTTCTTCGGGTAACGGACCTCGGCCATCTCCTTCTTGAACATGGCGAGCTTCCCGCCCGCTCCCAGCACCTTGTCCGCCTTGTCCAGGAACTCCGGCCGGGGGATACGCCTGCCTCCCTCCACCTTGTAGACCAGGTCCTCGCCGTACCCGATGGCGGTTCCGAACTCGCCGGCTCGCATGCCTGCCGCCTCCCGCCATGCCTTGATCTGGCGGCCCACGGAGGCGACCACCGCCGCCCCCGACTCGTCGTCGGGATCGACCTCCCAGCCGGGCTCGTCGGCTCCGTCGTTCCCGGTCGTCCCAGCCTCATCCACGTTCATCCGTGCCCCACTTCCGACGCGCCTGCCGTTCTCGCACCAACCTCTGTCGTCCCCGGCGAGTCACCCCGGACAGTCGGGACAGCACTGGACAAGGACCGGACAATCACCGTACGTAACCGGATTGTTCCTCTTCACGGTAAGCAAGAACAGCCACGCTGCGTGATGTGACCCTAGAAATCACCCGAACCGAACATTCCGCTCCGGTACGGCAGTTCGCCGTACTGCTCTCTCCCACGCGTAGGGGCGCCCGGCTCGCCCGCCTGCTCGCCGCGGCGCACCTGGGGGACTGGGGGCTGCCCACGGAGCCGGCGGTGCACATCGTGGCCGAACTGGCCGCGAACGCCGCTCTGCACGGCCGTGTACCGGGCCGGGACTTCAAGCTGGACCTCGCCGTCCATCCAGGCGGTCTGCTCCGCATCGAGGTGACCGACACCCGGGGCGAGCTGCTCCCGCCCGTGCCCGGAGCTGTTGATGTGCCCGCGCAGGAGGCGGAGTCCGGGCGGGGTCTGCTGATCGTCGGGGCGCTGGCCGACCGGTGGGGAGTGGATGTGGGACCGGTGCCGCGCAAGACGGTCTGGGCCGAGATCGACCTCGTACGGTGACCGCCGCCACCGGGTCGCGGACGGCCGCGACCCGGTGGGCCGCGACGTGGTGGTCCGCGACGCTAAATGCTTTGAAAGAACTCGGGAAAATGACCCTTCCCACCCCAACCCGCCGTCATGCGCGTTTCGTCACTCGCTCGGGTGACATAAGGCAACTGAGCTGGATTTGGCATGCGTTGTCGGGCATATGCTCGCCCCGACCGCCACAGACATGAGACGGCCCCCGACAGGACTGGCATCCCGATCGAGGGCCTGACCACCGAGGAAGAAGCGCTTCCTGATGGGTACCGAGCAGATTACCGCGCCCCCGTGCGCCCAGCCGGTTGCGTCCGGCGTGATCCACAGCAACGTCCGGCATGCCGGAGGCTTCACCGTCATCGGCAACCACCTGGCGCAGCACCGTGGCCTCTCCCTCGTCGCGATCGGCCTCGCCGTGCACATCCAGTCGCTGCCCGCCGGGGCGAAGGTCGGCATCAAGCATCTGGCGGGCCGCTTCCCGGAGAGCGAGACCCGGATCGCCGCCGCCCTAAGGGAGTTGGAGGCGGTGGGCTATCTGCACCGCAGCCGCGTACGCCTCGCAGACGGCCGGATCGTGACCCGCACGGTCTCGTTCAACCAGCCGGGCGCGGAGGCCGCTGCCGCACCCGCTGCCCCTCGGCCCCGGGTCGTACGCGGTACGGCGGCGCCCGAGCCGGTGTTCGCCCCCACGCCCGCGCCGCAGACGCAGTGCGCACCAGCCGCGCCGGAACACCAGCCGGAGGTCGTCCCCGTGCCGTCCCCGACGGCCCGTACGGTGCCGCTCCCGCCGCTTCCGCAGCCGCAGGCGCTCACCCCGGAGCTTCAGCGGACGGCCGCCGCGATCCTCGCCGACCTGCGCCGCCACGCGCCGCAACTGGTCCTCTCCGAAAGGGACATCGAGATGCTCGCGCCAGGCGTCGTCACCTGGCTGGAGCGGGACGCCGACCCGGAGGCCGTCCGCCGCGCCCTGACCCACGACCTGCCGGTCCCGCTCAAGCACCCGGCCAAGCTCCTGCGGCACCGGATCACGGCGCTCCTGCCGCCTCCGCTCCCCGGCACCCACGAGCTGGCCCCCGTACGCCCCGGAGTGATCGTCATCCCGCTCCAGAACTGTGACCGCTGCGACCGGGCCTTCCGCTCGCGCCACCCCGGCCACTGCCGCGACTGCCGCACCGACCTGCCCGCAGCCGCCTGATCCAGAATGGAACCCCATGGTCAGCGCACCGCACGAAGCGATGCACCGAATCTTCCAGGAATTCCCGGACCTCATCTCCCAGCTCTCCGACGTCCTCGGGCTCGCTCTGCCGCCCCTGGTGTCGGCAGCGCCGCTGACCGTCGACCTCACCGAGACCGAACCGCTCGAACGGCGCGTGGACACGCTCCTGCGCATCGTGACGGAGGACGGCGGCCCTTTCCTTCTCGTCGTCGAAGCCCAGGGGAAGAAGGACCCCGGCAAGACAGCCAGCTGGCCGTACTACGTCACCTACCTCAACAACAAGTACCGGCTCCCGGTGCTGCTCCTCGTGATCTGCCAGGACCACGCGACGGCAACGTGGGCGGCTCGACCGATCACCATCGGCCTGCCCGGATGGCCGACCGTCACGACCCGGCCTCTCGTGGCGGGCCCCCACAACATGCCCGTCATCACGAACGTGGCCGAAGCCCGCAAGGACCTGCCTCTCGCCACACTCGCTGCTATCACACACGCTGACAATCCGGACGTCGATGCGATACTGAAGACGATGTCCGTCGCCCTGCGCGACACACCGGAAGCGATCGCTGGACCCGTCGTCGAATTCATCGCACAAGGCCTGGGTAACCGCCCGGCTGCACAACAGTGGAGGAACCTGGTGGCCGTGGATCTCTCCTTCTACACCTCGCCGCTCTCCGAGGAAATCCGTGACGAAGGACGTGCTCAGAGGGGCGCCGAAGATGTCTTGCGCGTCCTTGGCGCACGTGGCATCGAGATCAGCGATTGGACCCGCGACAAGGTCACGGCCTGCACCGATCCGGAACTGCTGAGCCAGTGGCTGGTTCGCGCAGCTGTCGCCGACACAGGTGACGAAATCTTCACCGAAGAGCTGTCCGGCGACCGACATGACGCTGTCCCGGTGCCGGTCGCCTCGCACTGGCTGGACTCCGCCCGGCCGGCGAACAGCGAAGGCGCCTGATGGCCGGTCGGCCCTATCACATCTCGCCTCGAGATCTTCGACGAGGAGGTGCCCGCCGGGCGGTGACCCGTGCCGCGTCGGCACACGCCGATGCGGCACCGGCGGGAGGAGCAGGGCATATTCGCGTACCGCCCGCTCCGGGGGACTGTGTGCCTGGCTGGCCGGCCACGCACCCGCGCGCCTCCGCTCCCAGGGCGCTTCGCCGGAACTGCTCCACAGCGTACGGCTGCTCGGTCTGACCGGCCCCGCCCGCTGGGAGGACCCGCACTGGCCGGGGTACACCTACTGAGCCGGGCCGCCGTGCGCCAGGGGCGTCCGGCGGGCAAGGGGTGGGCACTCCTCAGGCGAGCTCCTTCCGGGACGGAACGACGACCCCGTACAGGTCGGCGATGGTGGCGAGCGCGCTGTAGTGCACCTGGCGGGCGTCCAGTTCGGTGCCGACGACCGGCAGCGCCCGGGTGGCGCAGGCGTCGGCCACGACCGTGGGGCGGTTGCCGCGCAGGAAGGCGCCCTGGGCCGTGAAGGCGACGCACATGTGCGTCATGAACCCGGCGATGACCAGATCGCTGTTGCCCGCGTCGTCGACATGCCGGCCCAGGTCCGTACCGACGAAGGCGTCCGGCGCCTTCTTCACGACCACGGTCTCGCCGTCGGCCGGCGCGACAGCGGCGTGGATCCGGCCGATCTCGGCCCGGATGTCGTACGGGGTGCCTTCGCCGCCGTCGTTGATCACATGGATGACCTTGGTGCCCTCCTGGCGTGCCTGTGCCAGCAGCTCGGCAGCGGCCTCCAGTGCGGGCTGCCAGCCGTCCAGTTCCATCACGCCGGTCGTGTAGGTGTTCTGGTAGTCGACGAGAACCAGGGTCGATGCGGCGAGCTTCGCGGGGGTGTCGTCGAGACCGTTGAGTCGGCGCAGCGTCGTTCTGGGCATGGGGAACCACCTGGGGATCGAGTGTCGGGGCAGCTCACCGGGGCGATGACCTGCACCAATGACGCTATGGCCACCACTGCGTGTCGGCAATGTCGTCTAACCTGCAGAAACCGACATCGACTTGACCGGCCCCGGGAGTCCCATGAGTACCGTCCGACGGCTGATCGTCATCGTCCTCTTCGACGGAGTGGACCTGCTCGATGTCACAGGCCCCCCGGAGGTGTTCTCCCTCGCACGCCGCGAATCGGACGAGGCGGCGGGCTACGACGTGGTCCTCGCCGCCGAGACCATGGACCCGGTCACCACCGGTGCCGGGGTGCGCGTCCTCCCGGACGTCACCTTCGGCGATCTGTCCACGACGAGCATCGACACCCTGATCGTGCCCGGCGCGGTCGAGGTCGACAGCCGTCGCCGCGTGCACCCGCTCACCGACCCGAGCGTGGTGGCACGGGTGAAGGAACTCGCCCCGCGCAGCAGGCGGATCACCTCCGTCTGCGTCGGAGCGCACATCCTGGCAGCCGCCGGGCTCCTCGACGGCAGACGCGCCACCACCCACTGGTCCACCGCCCAGCAGCTCGCCGCCGACCATCCGGCCGTCGAGGTCGACGCCGATCCGATCTTCATCCGCGAGGGCGACGTGTGGACCGGTGCGGGGATCAGCGCCTGCCTCGATCTGTCACTCGCCCTCGTCGCCGACGACCTGGGAGAAGCCGTCGCGTTGAGCGTCGCGCGGCAACTCGTGATGTATCTGAAACGGCCGAGCGGTCAGAGCCAGTTCAGCGTTCCCCTGGAACAGCCGTCCATGACGCGGCGCATCGAGGACCTCCGCCTCCACGTCATGCGCAACATCGGCGAGCCGCTCACCGTCGCGGACCTCGCCGGACACGCCCACATCAGCGACCGGCAGCTCACCCGGATCTTCAAGACCGAACTCGGCACGACCCCGCACGCCTACGTCGAATCGGCCCGTGTCGAGGTGGCGCGGAGCCGGCTCGAAACCACCGACTCCACGATCGAACACATCGCTTCCCTGTGTGGATTCGGCACCGTCGACACCCTCGTCAGGGCGTTCCGCCGCAGACTCGACACCACACCGACCGAGTACCGGCGCCGCTTCAGGGCCGGCGGGGCCCGAGGCTGAAGAGCGCTGCCGTGAAGGCTGCCTCAGGGTGACACGGCGGCCCGGCGGCGGCGCAGCATCAGGATCAGGCCCGTCGCGATCGCCAGGCCCACGACGGCCAGCGTGGCGCCCTTCGCGATCGGTGCGCGCCAGCCGTAGTCGGCGGTGTAAGCGGTCCCGGTGTCCTCCGCCAGCCGTACGCCGTCGATCGCACCCGGCATCGCCTCGCCGCGGCTGACGTCGACATCGTCCCGCAGGTCGACGTCCCGCTCGGTGACCGTGCCGTCGGCGCTGGTGAACGTGCCGATCCAGCTGCACGACTCCTTGCCGCAGTCGCGGTCGGTGGGGGCCAGGGCACCGACGGGGCCGTCCCGCAGGGCGGTGCGGCCTTCGAATCCCTCGGCGGCCAGGCCCATTCCGCCGCCGAGCGCGACGAGCAGGACGAAGACGACGGCTATGCGTACAAAGACCCGTTCACGGGTGCGCAGGGGGCGTCCGGTGCTCATGGGACGGTGAGCATAGCCGGGCAACGCGCAGGAGAGGCCCGTCGGTCGGCCCAGGATTGGGCCGGCGGGGAAGCGACGTCGGGGCCTCTCCTTGGCGTGACCGGCCCGGTCGGCCGGGCGCGTGGGATCCGGCGGACCGGACCCCCGGCCGACCGGGCCGGAGTCGCTACGAACTTAACAGGACCGCAATATCTTGCGTAAGTCCTTGCAGGAAGAAATCTCCAGTATTTCGAGGATGTGAGCGGGACGTAATCGCGTCGTGTCCAGGGGGTTGACCGGGACAGGCCAGGCTCGTACGGTCTGCTGCGCACGGGCTTTTGCATCCTTGCTGCAAGAAGCTTCATGAGCCTTGAGGGCACGGCGCGTTGCCATGTGAGGCTGCTCCGCCATCCCCGCACTTCCCCCACCGCAGGAGGAAAGTCATGGCACGCAGACCCTTGTCTGGCGCGCTCGCCCTCACCATGGGTGCCGCAGTCCTCGCCCTCCCCGCCGGGCTCGGCGCCGCCGGTACGGCACAGGCCGCGCCGCCCGGCGAGAAGGACGTCACCGCGGTGATGTTCGAGTGGAAGTTCAGCTCCGTGGCCCAGGCATGCACGGACAGCCTCGGCCCCGCCGGTTACGGCTTCGTCCAGGTCTCGCCGCCCCAGGAGCACATCCAGGGCGGCCAGTGGTGGACCTCGTACCAGCCGGTCAGCTACAAGATCGCCGGGCGCCTCGGTGACCGTACGGCCTTCGCGAACATGGTGAACACCTGCCACGCCGCGGGCGTCAAGGTCATCGCGGACTCGGTCATCAACCACATGTCGGCCGGGTCCGGCACCGGCACCGGCGGCTCCTCGTACACCAAGTACGACTACCCGGGCCTCTACTCGGTCAACGACATGAACGACTGCCAGTCGCAGATCAACAACTACGGCGACCGGGGCAACGTCCAGAACTGCGAGCTCGTGGGTCTCGCCGACCTGGACACGGGCGAGGACTACGTACGCGGGAAGATAGCCGGGTACCTCAACGACCTGCTCTCCCTCGGCGTGGACGGCTTCCGCATCGACGCCGCCAAGCACATGCCGGCCGCCGACCTCGCCAACATCAAGTCGAGGCTGAGCAACACCGGTGTGTACTGGAAGCACGAGGCGATATACGGAGCCGGGGAGGCCGTCTCGCCCTCCGAGTACCTCGGCAGCGGCGACGTCCAGGAGTTCCGCTACGGCCGCAGCCTCAAGCAGGTCTTCAACAACGAGAACCTCGCCAACCTGAAGAACTTCGGCGAGGGCTGGGGCTTCATGGAGTCCGGCAGGTCCGCCGTCTTCGTCGACAACCACGACACCGAGCGCGGCGGCGACACCCTGAACTACAAGGACGGCGCGAACTACACCCTCGCGAGCGTCTTCATGCTGGCCTACCCCTACGGCTCCCCGGACGTCCACTCCGGCTACGAGTGGTCCGACAAGGACGCGGGACCGCCCAACGGCGGCCAGGTGAACGCCTGCTACAGCGACGGCTGGAAGTGCCAGCACGCCTGGCGCGAGATCTCCTCCATGGTCGGCTTCCGCAACACCGCCCGCGGCCAGGCCGTCACGAACTGGTGGGACAACGGCGGCGACCAGATCGCCTTCGGCCGGGGCTCCAAGGCGTACGTCGCCATCAACCACGAGGGCTCCTCGCTGAGCCGGACCTTCCAGACCTCGCTGCCCGCCGGCGACTACTGCGACGTCCAGACCGGCAAGGGCGTCACGGTCAACAGCTCAGGGCAGTTCACCGCCACCCTCGGCGCCAACACCGCACTCGCCCTGCACACCGGCGCCCGCACCTGCACCGGCGGCGGCACCACCCCCGACCCGGGCCCCGGCACCGGTGACTCCGGCGCCTCCTTCGGCGTCAACGCCACCACCCAGCTCGGCCAGAACATCTACGTGACCGGCGACCAGGCCGCGCTCGGCAACTGGGCCCCCGGCAGCGCGCTCAAGCTCGACCCGGCGACGTACCCCGTCTGGAAGCTCGATGTCGCCCTGCCCGCGGGCACGTCCTTCGCATACAAGTACATCCGCAAGGACGCGAGCGGCAACGTCACCTGGGAGAGCGGCGCCAACCGCACCGCCACCGTGCCGGCCTCCGGCAAGGTCACGCTGACCGCCGACGTCTGGCGCAGCTGACCGCACACACCACCAGGGCCGGGGACGCGAGGGTGAGCGTCCCCGGCCCGCACCGCTCCACACCAGCCTGATCCCCGAAAGCCGAGGAGAACCCTCCCGTGTCCCGAACCACCCTCCGGCGGGGGGCCGTAGCCGCACTGTGCGCTGCGCTGCTGCCCGTCGTACCGGCGGCCACCGCGTCCGCCGCGCCCAGACCTCCCGCCCCGCCATCGGACGCGGCCCTCGCCAAGGAGCCGGCCAGGCACGACCTGACCCGCGAGCAGTTCTACTTCGTGCTGCCGGACCGTTTCGCCAACGGCGACACCTCCAACGACCGGGGCGGTCTGACCGGCTCGCGGCTGGAGACCGGCTTCGACCCCACGGACAAGGGGTTCTACCAGGGCGGGGACCTCAAGGGCCTCACCCAGAAGCTCGACTACATCAAGGGGCTCGGCACCACCGCGATCTGGCTCGCCCCGATCTTCAAGAACCGTCCCGTGCAGGGCACAGGGGACAACGCCTCGGCCGGCTACCACGGTTACTGGATCACCGACTTCACCCAGGTCGACCCCCACTTCGGCACCAACGCCGACCTCACGAAGCTGATCGACAAGGCCCACGGCAAGGGCATGAAGGTCTTCTTCGACGTCATCACCAACCACACCGCCGACACCGTCGACTACGCCGAGAAGAAGTACGGCTACAAGCCCAAGGGCGCCTTCCCGTACCTCGACGAGCAGGGCAGGCCGTTCGACGACACCCGGGGCGTCGAGGAGGTGGACGAGGACTCCTTCCCGTACACCCCGCAGAACACGGGCGAGAAGGTCCCCGCCTGGCTCAACGACACCACGATGTACCACAACAGGGGTGACTCGACCTATGCGGGCGAGTCCACCGAGTACGGCGACTTCTCCGGCCTCGACGACCTGTGGACCGAGCGCCCCGAGGTCGTCTCCGGCATGGAGAAGATCTACGAGAAGTGGGTCCGCGACTTCGACATCGACGGCTTCCGCATCGACACCGTCAAGCACGTCGACCTCGACTTCTGGACCCAGTGGGCCACCGCGCTCGACGGCTACGCGGCGAAGCACGGCCGGGACGACTTCTTCATGTTCGGCGAGGTCTACTCCGCCGACACCGCGATCACCTCGCCCTATGTGACGCGGGGCAGGCTCGACGCGACGCTCGACTTCCCCTTCCAGGAGGCCGCCCGGCAGTACGCCTCCCAGGGCGCCCCGGCCTCCAAGCTCGCCGCGGTCTACGGTGACGACTACCGCTACACCACCGACAAGGCCAACGCCTACGAGCAGGTGACCTTCCTCGGCAACCACGACATGGGCCGGATCGGCACCTTCCTGAAGCAGGACAACCCGAAGGCCTCCGACGCCGAGCTCCTGGACCGGGCCCGCCTCGCCAACGAGCTGATGTTCCTCGGCCGGGGCAACCCGGTGATCTACTACGGCGACGAGCAGGGCTTCACCGGTGCGGGCGGCGACAAGGACGCCCGCCAGACGCTCTTCGCGTCGAAGACCGCCGACTACCTCGACGACGACCAGCTCGGCACCGACCGCACGCACGCCTCCGACGCGTACGACACCACGCACCCGGTCTACCGCTCCATAGCGGCCCTGTCGAAGCTCACCCGGGAGCACCCGGCCCTGCGCGACGGCACCCAGACCGAGCGCTACGCCAAGGACTCGGTCTACGCCTTCTCGCGCACGGACGCCAAGCGGCCCTACGAATACCTCGTCGCCACCAACAACGGCACCGAGGCGAGGACCGTCGAGCTCGCCACCGAGTCCGCGGGCATGAACTTCCGCACGCTGTACGGCGGTTCCGGCACCGTCCGCAGCGGTGCGGACAAGACCGTCGAGGTCACCGTGCCCGCGCTGTCCAGCATCGTGCTCCGCGCCGACAAGCAGCTCGGCAGCCCCGCCGCCAAGCCCTCGCTCACCCTGAAGGCCCCGGCCGCCGGAGCCACCGGCACCGTCGAACTCACCGCCGACGTGGACGGCGGCGACCTCAACCGCGTCGTCTTCGCCGCGCAGACCGGCGACGGCAGGTGGACCACCCTCGGCTCCGCCGACCACGCCCCGTACAAGGTCACCCAGCACATCGACAGCTCGGTGAAGGCCGGGACCCCGCTGCGCTACAAGGCCGTGGTCGTCGACCGCGCCGGACGCACCGCGAGTGCCCTCGCCTCCACGACCGCGGGCCAGGCCCCGCCCGCGCAGAAGCCCGTCGCCGTCGACCGCGACCAGGCCGTCGTCCACTACAAGCGCGCCGACGGCGACTACGAGGGCTGGCAGCTGAAGTCCGGCGGCAGGACCGCCGACTTCATCGGCCGCGACGCCTACGGCGCCTTCGCCTGGATCGACCTCGACGAGGGCACCTCCTCCGTCCCGTACACGGTCGAGAAGGCCGGCACCGCCGACGGCCCCGAGCGCACCGTCGACCTCGCGAAGACCGGTCAGGTCTGGGTCGAGCAGGGCAAGGACGGACAGGAGACCGAGGCACCCGAGACCGCGCCGCAGGACACCACCAAGGCCGTCCTGCACTACCACCGCGCCGACGGCGACTACGACGGCTGGGGACTGCACACCTGGACCGGCGCGGCCTCGCCCACGGACTGGGCCAAGCCGCTTCAGCCCGTGAAGACCGACGCGTACGGCGTGACCTTCGAGGTCCCGCTCACCGACGGCGCCACCTCGCTCAGCTACATCCTCCACAAGGGCGACGAGAAGGACCTCCCGAGCGACCAGTCCCTGGACATCGCCTCGTACGGCCACGAGGTCTGGATGCTCGGCGGGAAGCCCGGCTACCTCCTGCCCCAGGCCGGCGGCGTGCCCACACCCGACCTCACCAAGGCCGAGGCGCAGTGGATCGACGCGAACACGGTCGTCTGGAAGGTCAAGGCGACCGACGCCACCAGCCAGCAGCTCGTCTACGCGAAGAACGGCGGGATCTCCGTCGTCGACGGCGCCCTCTCCGACGAGGGGCAGTGGCTGCGGCTCGGCGCCACCGCGCTCACCGACGCACAGAAGGCGAAGTACCCGCACCTCAAGGACTATCCGGCCTTCACCGTCGACACCCGGGACCGCGACCGCGTCCGCGAGTCCCTCCGGGGCCAGCTGATCGCCACCCAGCGCGCCGCCAACGGCGCCCTGCTCGCCGCCACCGGCGTACAGACGGCCGGTGTCCTGGACGACCTGTACGGGAAGGCCGCGAGCGGCGCCGCCCTCGGCCCCGTCTTCCGCGAGGGCAGCCCGACGCTCTCCGTCTGGGCGCCCACCGCCCGCACGGTCTCGCTCGAACTCGACGGGAAGACCGTCCCGATGCGGCGCGACGACCGCACCGGCGTCTGGTCGGTGACGGGCAAGAAGTCCTGGACGGGCAAGCCCTACCGCTTCGCCGTCCAGGTGTGGGCGCCGAGCGTCCAGAAGCTGGTCACCAACAAGGTCACCGACCCCTACTCCACCGCCCTGACCGCCGACTCGGCCCGCAGCCTCGTCGTCGACCTGGAGGACCCGAAGCTCGCGCCGAGCGGCTGGTCCGCCCTGAAGAAGCCCGCCGCCGTACCGATGCGGGACGCCCAGATCCAGGAACTGCACGTCCGTGACTTCTCGGTCACCGACACGACCTCGAAGCACCCCGGTGAGTACCTCGCCTTCACCGACACCGGCTCCGACGGGATGAAGCACCTCAAGGAGCTCGCGGACTCCGGCACCAGCTATGTGCACCTGCTGCCCGCCTTCGACATCGGGACGATCCCCGAGAAGAAGTCGGACCAGCAGAAGCCAGCCTGCGACCTCTCCGTCTACGCCCCCGACTCCGAGGAGCAGCAGGCCTGTGTGACGAAGGCCGCCGCGAAGGACGCCTTCAACTGGGGCTACGACCCGCTGCACTACACCGTCCCCGAGGGCTCCTACGCCTCCGACCCCGACGGCACGAAGCGCACCACCGAGTTCCGTCAGATGGTCCAGGGGCTCAACAAGGCCGGACTGCGGACCGTCATGGACGTCGTCTACAACCACACCGTCGCCTCCGGCCAGGACGACAAGTCGGTCCTCGACAGGATCGTGCCCGGCTACTACCAGCGGCTCCTGGAGGACGGCACCGTCGCCACCTCGACCTGCTGCGCCAACACCGCGCCCGAGAACACCATGATGGGCAAGCTCGTCGTCGACTCCGTCGTCACCTGGGCCAAGGAGTACAAGGTCGACGGCTTCCGCTTCGACCTGATGGGACACCACCCCAAGGCCAACATCCTCGCGGTCCGCGAGGCCCTCGACGAGCTCACCGTCGCCAAGGACGGCGTCGACGGGAAGAAGATCATCCTCTACGGCGAGGGCTGGAACTTCGGCGAGATCGCCGACGACGCCCGCTTCGTCCAGGCCACCCAGAAGAACATGGCCGGCACCGGCATCGCGACCTTCTCCGACCGGGCCCGTGACGCCGTGCGCGGCGGCGGCCCCTTCGACGAGGACCCGCGCGTCCAGGGCTTCGCCTCCGGCCTCTACACCGACCCCAACACCTCGGCGGCCAACGGCACCGAGGCCGAACAGAAGGCCCGGCTGCTCCACTACCAGGACCTGATCAAGGTCGGCCTCACCGGCAACCTCGCCGACTACACCTTCACCGACACCCAGGGCCGCACGGTCAAGGGCTCGGCCGTCGACTACAACGGGGCGCCCGCCGGATACGCGGCCGCGCCCGGCGACGCCCTCGCCTACGCCGACGCCCATGACAACGAGACCCTCTACGACGCCCTCGCCTTCAAGCTCCCGGTGGACACCACGGCCGCCGAACGGGCCCGCATGCAGGTGCTGGCGATGGCCACGGCGGCGCTCTCCCAGGGGCCCTCGCTCTCCCAGGCGGGCACCGACCTGCTGCGCTCCAAGTCGCTGGACCGCAACTCCTACGACAGCGGCGACTGGTTCAACGCGCTGCACTGGGACTGCCGCAAGGGCAACGGCTTCGGCCGGGGGCTGCCCCCGGCCGCCGACAACAAGGACAAGTGGTCCTACGGCAAGCCGCTGCTGACCTCCGCCGCGCTCACCCCCGGGTGCGCGCAGATCACGGGCGCGTCCGCCGCGTATCAGGACCTGCTCACGATCCGCACCACGGAGAAGGACTTCGGTCTCTCCACCACCGCACAGGTGCAGGACACCCTCTCCTTCCCGCTGTCCGGGAAGCAGGAGACCCCCGGGGTCATCACGATGCGGCTGGGCTCGCTGGTCGTCGTCATGAACGCCACCCCGGCGACGCAGAGCCAGAAGGTCCCCGAGCTGGCCGGCAAGGGATACGCCCTGCACCCGGTCCAGGCGTCGGGCTCCGACGCGACGGTCAAGAAGGCGTCGTACGACACCGGTTCGGGCAGCTTCACCGTCCCGGGCCGCACGGTCGCCGTCTACAGCCTGCGCTGAGACCCCGCGCCCCGGCCGGCCCCGGCCCCGCACCCCGAGAGGGGGCGGGGCCGGGGCCGGCCCCTTTCCGCCGGACGGGCCGCGCGGCGGGGCTCCCTTGTGCGGACGGCGCGATCACGCGAAGCTGAAGCCGTACACGTGCATGCACGCCGTACACGTATACGTACCCGTACCGCATTCGCCCACAGGAGCGCTCGATGCCACAGATCACCGTCGACTACTCGGCCGAGCTCGACGACAGCTTCGACCGCCGTGGCTTCGCCCTGGCCCTCCACCCGCTCGTCGCCGAGACCGTGTCCACGAAGACCGCCGCCTGCAAGACCCGGTTCCGCCGCGCCGAGACCTTCGTCGCCGGTGACGCGGGGACGGGCGACGCCGTCGTGAACGTCGCCATCGCGATGCTGCCCGGACGCACCCCCGAGATCAAGGCGCAGCTGACGGAGGCCGTCATCGAGCTGCTCGCGGGGCACCTCAAGCCCGTCGACGGCCTCAGCGTGCACGCCTCGGCGGAGATCCGGGACCTGGACGCCTCCTACCGCAAGGGCTGAACGGGCCGGCGCTGCGGCGGGACACCCGGCGCGGCGGGCGCCAGGACGGCGAGCCGCTTCAGCAGCTCGTCGAACGGCCCGTCCGCCGGCTCCTGGGCGAAGACCCGCAGCATGATCCCGGCCATCTCCTGGTCGTACGCCGCGCTCACCGACGCCAGCGCCGCGAAGTCGTGCACGAGCTGCAACTCCAGCTCGGCGCGCGGGATGCACCTGCCGTCCAGCCACAGCAGGGCCGTCGACTCCGCCAGCGACACCCAGGACCGCACCACGAGCTCCAGCCGCGCGGGCGGGTGCGGGACACCGAGGTGCGCGATGATCTGTGTGTACGCCGCCTGCCGCACCCCGTCGACCAGGGCGTTCGCCGTGGACGAACCGCCCGCGGGGCCACCCCGCATCAGCGCGGCGAAGCCCTGCCCGTGCTCCTCGACGAAGTCGAAGAACCGGTGCATCACCCGGATCAGCCGCGCCCCCAGGGGCCCTTCGTGCGCCTCCAGGAAGCGGGCGGCCAGCTCGTCGGCGGCCCGCTTCAGCGCGGCCTCGTACAGGCTGCGCTTCCCCGGGAAGTAGTGATAGACGAGCGGACGTGAAATGCCCGCAGCCGCCGCGATCTCGTCGATCGACACATCGTCGGGCGAGCGGTGGCTGAACAACTCCAGCGCGACGCCGATCAACTGTGCTCTGCGCTCTTCGACGCCCATCCTGCGCCGCACACCGGTCGTCATGCCGGACAGCCTAACCGGGGCGGGACCGAGGCCCTCCGGCGCACTCCCACCAGGCAGTTCCCCGCCCGTACCGAAGGCGTTCAGTGCAGCGCGCCCACCCGGCTGCCGTCCTCCAGCAGCCCGTCCAGCCGTGCCCGGTCACCCTCCCTGGCGGGCAGCGCCAGCAGCCGCCCCTCGGCCCGGCCCCGCACCCCGCCCGTCGCCGTCAGGGACGCGAACTGCCGTGAGCCCGCCGCCAGTACGTACCACCGGCCGCCGTCCGACTTCCACAGCACGCCCGCCAGCACCCGGGGCCTGCGTATCCCGCAGTCCGGGGAGTCCTCGGCGCGGGCCGCGACCGCACCCGGCGCCCCGTCGCCGCCCGACACCTCGGGCGGCGCCTGGAACTGCGCCAGCACCCTGCTCCCCGTGCCCCGCCAGGTGTCCGCCCTGGTGCAGAACCACCAGGCGTCCCCCTCGCCCTCGGGCAGCCGCTGCTTCGCGTAGGGCCAGGAGTTCACCGTACGCACGCCGTTGGACCGCACCGCCGGGAGCAGGCAGGCGGTGCGCGCCCAGCTCTCCCGCTCCGCCGCGCCCGCCACGTCGTGCGGGGCGGACGGCGCGCCCGAGGTCAGGCGTACGGGGGTGAGCTCGCCCAGATCCGTCATCAGCCGGGCCGCCGAGCCGTCCCGCACCTCCAGCGCCGGCCAGGAACGGCAGTCCCGCGCACCCGCGTCCGTACCGCCCCGCACACGCACCGGCCCGGCCAGCGGGTCCGTCACCCCGGCACCGTCCCGGCGCAGCGGCAGCGCCGCCCCGCGCGGCGCCAGCAGATCGCGTACGGCGACCTCCCGCACCCAGGGCGCCGTCAGATAGCGGACCCGCCCCTCGCGGCGCTGCACCACCAGCGCGCTCGCCGTGACCGCGTCCGCGCCGTCCACCCGGGCGAAGTCCAGCACCGCACCCCGGGACGGATCGGCGTTGCGCGCCTCGGCGTAGCGCACGACGCGCAGCCCGTCGTGGAAGAGCACCACGGCCGCCTGGCCGACCTCGCCCGCGTACAGCAGCTGCGGCGGGCCCATCGGCGGGCCGTCGGGCGTCCCGGGCGTCGCCGACGAGACCACCGCATCCCCGGGCCGCGCCCAGGCGGCGAGGGCGCGGCCCAGCAGCCCGGTGTCCCCGGTCCGGTCGCCGCGCGTGGGCCAGACCGTGAAGTCCCTCCGGGCCGAGCCGCGCCAGAGGTTCGCCGGAACCCGGCGCAGCTCACCCGGATCCAGGGCCTGTTCGGCGGTGTGGTGGCGGGAGTAGCGCGGCCCGGACACCGCGTCGGGCCCTCCCAGGCCGTCCCCGGGCATCAGCAGCAGCGTCCCGCAGACCAGCAGCGCGGCGCACGCGGCCAGCAGGGTGCGCCCGCGCCGCCGGCGCCGGACCGGGTCGGCCGGGCGGACCTGCAAGGAGCACGGGTCGAACTCCGGCGAGGCCAGCAGCGCGTGGGGCGCCGTGAGCACATCCGCCTCCAGCAGCGCCGCCCGCGGGTCGGTGACGCCCGCCGCGTCGAGCACCCGGCACACCTCGGCGTCGTCGAGCCCTTCGAGCCCCCGCAGCACATGGGCGGCCCTGCACGCCCCCGACACCCCGGCCAGCGCCTGCTCCAGGGCCAGTTCGTCCGCCCCGCAGGAGTGCGGGAACAGCCGCAGCCCCCACACCTGCGGGACCAGCGGCGGGAACTGGGCCCGCCGGGGCCGGGCGAGCCGGAACAGCGGCAGCCCCGCCTCCAGCGCGGAACGCACCACCTGGAGCCGCACATGGGCGTACGCGCGCCCCGGCTCGGGCCCCTGGCCCCCGGCCAGCGCCCGCTGGGCCAGCCAGTGGGCGGACAGCACCCGGCGGTTGCGGCCCCGGGAGGGCGCCAGCACGAGATAGGCGATCCGGACCAGCCGCGCGTAGTGCTCGGCGGGCTCGCTCTCGGCCCGCTTCCCGGCGAGCCGCCCCGCGAACGGGCGGCCGGCGGGAGGCGGTACTGCTCGCAGTGGGGGCATGTTCAGCAGAACGAGCGAATGGTGCGATGGTCACTCCGGCGTGCGCGCCCCGGGGCGACCGAGGAGGTTCCCGCGTTCGCCCCCCGCGCCGCGGGGGGACGGGGCACCATGGCCGGATGGTGGAGCAGCTGGAGTGGCGAGGAGCGCGGGCCCGCCGGGCAACTGCGGCCGTACTGGCGGGGCTTGCCCTGCTCACCGGGTGCGGCGGGGGAGCGGACGGCGACGAGGGGCCCGCCGTGCCGACGACCGCGAGCGGGACCCTGGAGCAGCTCGCGTCGAAGGCGGACTGCGAGCCGAACGTGCAGACCGACGCCGAGGAGCTCAGGCAGGCCAACTGCACCACGAAGGACGGGCGTTGGGTGCTCGCCACCTTCGCGACCGACCGGGGCCAGCGGGAGTGGCTCAACGAGGCCAACGACTACGGCGGCTCGTATCTGGTCGGCCGCAAGTGGGTCGCCGTCGGCGATCCGGACGTGGTCGCGGCGCTGCGCGGCCGGCTCGGGGGGACGGTGGAGACCGCCTCGCCGCACCACACCGGGAACGGTGGGGGTGGGGGGAGCGAGGACGGGCACTCCGGTCACCACGGGAGCTGACCGCGCAGGTTCGTGAGGCGGACACCGCCGCCGGGGCCGCCGGCTCAGCGGCAGGAGCGTCCGCCGTTGATGCAGCTCACCATCTTCCTCATCAGCCTGTCGTCGAAGACGTTGATGAAGTCACCGTGATCCGTGACGGGCTTGTGCAGCTGCTCCGGGAAGGAGTCGACGGCGAAGCCCGGGCCCGGCGGGACGTCGTACACGATGCGCTGCACCAGCTGCGGAATGGCCCTGAAGCCCTGCGGGCACCGCCCGTCGTCCTGGGCGAAGGCCACATGGGTGCGGTGGTTCGCGCTGTCGGTGTTCCGCCCGTCCCAGCAGCTCTGGAAGGCGAAGGTGCGCACCACCTGGCTGCCTTCGGGGCAGATCGGGTACTTGTCCTTCAGCTGCCTGTTCTCGAATCCGGTGCAGCTCCAGGACGCGTTGGCGTTGGCGTCGCCGTTGGTGAACGCCTTGGCGTCCCCGGTGATGATCCGCAGGAAGCGGGGCATCGCCGTGACCTTCCCGGTGGGGGAGCCGACGAACTTCAGGGTGACCTGGGAAGGCGTCTGGATCTCCCCGGTGTTCTGGTCCTTCCCGCCGCCGTCCGCGTCCACGTCGCTCTCGTCCTGGCCGTTCTGCAGGCGCAGCACCGGCCAGTAGTACGTGGACCTGTCGCCCTGGTTCCGGCAGGTGGTCCCGCCTGCGGCCAGCTCGTCGTCGCCGGAGAAGGCGTCGGTCGCCTGGTTGCCGATGTAGTCGTGCATGTGGTGCGCGCCGTTGCTCACACCGGGGGCGGCGATGACGTTGTCCGGGTTGAACTTGCCGTTCTCGTTGCGGCCGCAGTCGGTGCGGAAGGTGCCCCGGGAGGCGCCGCCGCGATTGCGGGGACGGTCGGCGTTCGGCTGGACGGACTCGATGTCGACGAAGTCGGAGGCCTCGGGACCGTTGCCCTGCCCGCCCTGACCGTCGCCCTCGCCCTCTTCCTCGCCCTGGTCCCCGCCCTGCCCCTCGCCCTGCCCCTGGTCGGCGGCCTCCCCGGGCCCCTGGCCCTGGCCGTCGCCCTGGTCCTCCTGAGCCTGGCCCTCCTCCGGCTGGCCCTCCTCCGGCGGGGCCGCCTCGTCGTCCGCCCGCAGGCCGCAGCCCGCGAGCCCGTCCAGGCCCTGTGGGCGCTCGCCCGAGACCCGTTCGACCGCGATCCCGATCCGGTCGAGGCTGGCGGCCCGCTTGTTCCTCAGCGGGCCCAGAACGGCGTTCCCCGCGAGGCCCGGGTCCCGGGCGATCTGCTCCCTGCGGTCCGCGAACTGCCGGTAGGCCTCGGTGATCTGCGTATCCATGGCGGCCAGCTCACGGTCGACCTCCGGCCGCGCCCCTTCCGGTATCCCCGGCAGGGCGATCCCCGCGTCGGGGCAGTCGATGGTGGACATCTGGCGGCCCGCGGCCTGGAACTCCCCGCGAGGCGGGCCGGACGCGCCCTCTCCGGCACTCGCGTACACATTGACGGCGACCAGCCCACCTCCCCCCAGGATCAGCGCGGCCGAGGCGACGATCGCCCGGTTGGCCAGAGTCGAACGTTTCCTGCGCGATGTGCGTCCCATGGAACTCCTCCGCTTCGAGTCCGCTTCGAGTGCTCCGAATCGGAAGCGTGACGTCCCATACGGACCGGCGGCCCCACCCGTTCAGACCGCCGCGGAATTGCCTGGCCGAGCCATCCGGGCCCGGGGTCGCGCTCCCCGGGACCGGAAGGCGGGTGCGCGGTCAGCCCCGGTCGAGGTAGGCGAGCACCGCGAGCACCCGGCGGTTGTCGTCGTCCGACGGGGGAAGACCGAGTTTGGCGAAGATGTTCGAGGTGTGCTTGGCCACCGCCCGCTCCGTGACCACCATCTGCGAGGCGATCGCCCCGTTGGAGCGGCCCTGGGCCATCAGCTCCATGACCTCCCGCTCCCGGGGGGTCAGCCCGCCCATCGGCTTGTCCGCCGAACGCCGGGACAGCAGCTGCGAGATGACCTGCGGGTCCATCGCCGTCCCGCCCCCGGCGACCCGGCGCACCGCGTCGATGAACTGGTCCGCGTCGAACACCCGGTCCTTCAGCAGATAGCCGATGCCGCCGTTGCCGTCCGCCAGCAGCTCACGGGCGTACAGCTGCTCCACGTGCTGCGAGAGGACGAGCACCGGGAGCCCCGGCCGGTCGCGGCGTGCCGTCAGGGCGCACTGCAGGCCCTCGTCCGTGTGGGACGGCGGGAGCCGGACGTCGACCACGGCGACGTCCGGCTTCAACTCGGCCAGTGCTCTGGTCAGTTCGGGCCCGGTCTCGACAGCCGCCGCGATCTCGAAATCGTAGGCTTCCAGCATGCGCACGAGCCCGTCGCGGAGCAGGAAGAGATCTTCGGCTAGGACAACGCGCAAGGGATCTCCATGGTCACCATGGTGGGGCCGCCCGCAGGGCTGCTGACGGCCAGTACGCCGTCGAATGTACCCAGTCGGCGTTCGATTCCGCTCAGTCCCGAGCCCCCGCCGACGGCCGCACCGCCCCTGCCGTTGTCGGTGACGGCGATCCGCAGCATGCCCTCCGCGTGGTGCATGTCCACCCATACGCGGTCGGCCTCGGCGTGCTTCACCGCGTTGGTGAGTGTCTCGCTGACGGCGAAGTACGCCGCCGACTCGACCGGGGCCTCGGCGCGCCCGTCCAGCTCCACCGTGACCTCCGACGCGACCGGCAGGCGCAGGGCCAGCGCCTTCACCGCGTCGCCCAGCCCGCGTTCGGCGAGGACCGGCGGGTGGATACCCCGTACGAGATCGCGCAGTTCGGTCAGTGCCTCGGCGGAGGACGTACGCGCCATCGCCAGCAGCTTCTTCGCCTCGGCGGGGTCCTTCTCGATCAGCGCCTCGATGGTGCCGAGGTTCATGCCCATGGCGACCAGCCGGGCCTGCGCCCCGTCGTGCAGATCCCGCTCGATGCGCCGCAGTTCGGACGCCGCCGTGTCCACGGCCTCGTGCCGGGTCTCGGTGAGCCGGTCGATGCGCTGCGCGAGCTCCTCCGGGGTGGGCGCCAGGGCCGACCGGGCGATCACGAAGTGCAGCCGCAGCAGGCGTCCGCTCGACCACACCCCGAGGTGGAAGATCACGATGCCGAGCAGCGCCGCCGCCAGAGCCGTCAACTGGCTGCTGACCGGCACGAAGGTGTACCAGTACGCGTCGTCCTCGAACACCCGCCACAGGCCCGCCGCCAGGACGATGCCCTCCAGGGGGTAGAGCAGCAGAGCGAAGGAGAGGAACAGCACCACATAGCCCGCGGTCATGTCGAGCAGCAGCCACCGCAGGTCCCGCCAGGTCGCGGGGTCCTTCAGCAGCAGCATGGTGCGCTCGACCTGCCCGGTGAAGCCGGAGCGCACATCCTTCGGGAACGGCCGGTAGGGGACCGGGATGCGGACGTCGCACCACTGGGCCGCGAGCAGCCGGCGCCGGTTGGCGTGCTTGCGGACCACGTCCACGAGCCACGGAGTCGTGACCAGGCCCACGCCCAGCAGGATGAAGGTGAAGGAGAGGAGCGACAGGATGAAGAGAGCGGCCGAACCCACGATGCTCTCGAAAGAGAGCAGGAACGCCCGCCCGCCGCTCACCAGCGCGTTCCGTACCCGGTTCTTCGCCGATCCCATGAAGCCGCCTCCCCTCGCCGGGCCCCCAGCGGATCCGGTCGACGCCCAGTCTCCCCCGGGCACGGGGATCACCGGCAGCCGTTTCACCACCCGGCGTGAGGGTGTACCTGGCACCACCTCGGCCCGGACGCGGCGAGGCCCCGGGAGCGTGTCCCGGGGCCTCGTGTCCCTGCGGTGTGAGGTCAGGGCGTGTACTTGTAGCCCACGCGCCGCACGGTCTGGATCGACCGGCGGTGCTCGGCGCCCAGCTTGCGGCGCAGCCGGGCGACATGGACGTCGACGGTGCGTCCGTCGCCCACGTGCCCGTAGCCCCAGACCGTCGTCACCAGCTGGTCGCGGGTGTGGACCCGGTGCGGATGCGCCACGAGGTGCGCCAGCAGCTCGAATTCGAGGTAGGTGAGGTCGAGGGCGACGCCGTCCACGGCCGCGGTGCGACGCGTGGAGTCGATCTGCACGGGACCGCCCGCCGGAGCACCGGCGGGCGCGGACGCCTCCGGCGCCGGCTCCGCCACGAGCCCCGGCACGAGCTCCCGGTGCTGGGCGGAGGCCACCGCTCCGGCGAGGGCCGGCTGCTGGTCGGCGGGCACGAGCACCAGGTAACCGACCATCGGCGGCCGGCCCGGCAGCGCCGGCAGCGTGTGCGCGGGCGCGGGCAGCCAGGTGGCGCCCGGCGGGAGGAAGCCTGCCACGTCCGGGAGCTCGACGACCTCGTCACGGTCGACGGCCCGCAGCCGGTGGCGGCCGGGGGACAGGGTGTTGCGGGCGGTGGTGGTGGCCGCAGCGGACACCGCGGACGCCGCGGTGGCGGCGGACGCGGTGGAGAAGGTACGGGTGTTCGCCATGAGGGTCAGCTCTTTCGCGCGAGGAGTCGTCGAGGACGTACGTCGTGCGCGCGGACCGAAGGCCGGTGTGAGGCGGCTTTAGAGGGCCTGCGCGTTCCACGCGCGGCAACACACCCGGTCGAAGTCATGATGCTGACGAGAGGGCCAGAACGGCTCGAGGTCGCTGCGACCCGACGCGGTGTACTGGAAGCTGGCCATGCCCCCATTGAAGCAGAGATCGGCGCCGTGCAGGAGAGGTCTCTCACCCGTCGATACGGACCTCTGTGTCAGGTTCCTCACCCGCCCCCTCCGTACCGTCCTTCCCGGCCGTCGCGGAGGCCGGGCACGCCGAAGGGGCGCCCGGCATGCGGACGCCCCTTCGTACCGGATCGGTGGCGGATCAGACCTGGTCGGCCTTCTCCAGCGCGGTGCAGCAGGTGTCGACGATCAGCCGCGTGACGACGTACGGGTCGACGTTGGCGTTCGGGCGGCGGTCCTCGATGTAGCCCTTCTGGTCCTGCTCGACCTGCCACGGGATGCGGACCGAGGCGCCGCGGTTGGAGACGCCGTAGCTGTACTCGTTCCACGGGGCGGTCTCGTGGAGACCCGTCAGGCGGTCGTCGATGCCCGCGCCGTAGTTCTTGACGTGGTCCATCGGCTTCGAGCCCTCACCCAGCGACTCGGCCGCCGTGATGATCGCCTCGTAGCCCTCGCGCATGGCCTTCGTGGAGAAGTTGGTGTGCGCACCCGCGCCGTTCCAGTCGCCCTTGACCGGCTTCGGGTCCAGGGTGGCGGAGACGTTGAAGTCCTCGGCGGTGCGGTAGAGCAGCCAGCGGGCGATCCACAGCTGGTCGGAGACCTCCAGCGGGGACAGCGGGCCGACCTGGAACTCCCACTGGCCGGGCATGACCTCGGCGTTGATGCCGGAGATGCCGAGACCCGCCTTCAGGCAGTTGTCGAGGTGCTTCTCGACGATGTCACGGCCGAAGATCTCGTCCGCGCCGACACCGCAGTAGTAGCCGCCCTGCGCGGCCGGGAAGCCGCCCTCGGGGAAGCCGAGCGGACGGTGTCCGTCGAAGAAGGTGTACTCCTGCTCGATACCGAAGATCGGCTCCTGGGCCGCGAACTGCTCGGCGACCGGGCGCAGCGAGGCGCGGGTGTTGGACTCGTGCGGAGTCATGTCGATGTTGAAGACCTCGCACAGGACCAGGACGTCGTCGCCGCCGCGGATCGGGTCCGGGCAGGTGAAGACCGGCTTGAGGACCCGGTCGGACGCGTGACCCTCGGCCTGGTTGGTGCTCGAACCGTCGAAGCCCCAGATGGGCAGATCCGCCACGTCCTGCGAGGGGGTCCCCGACATGATCTTCGTCTTGGAGCGAAGCTTGGCGGTCGGCTCGGTGCCGTCGATCCAGATGTACTCAGCCTTGAAGGTCACGGACGCCATCCTTTGCGGGTGCTGCGGTCTATGGTGCGCAGCTTCGCAAGGTGCGATTTCCCGACCGTTGCCCGAATGTGAACCCCGTGTTACCGAGGTTTCCCGAAGGTGTCGGACGCCAGGTCTGCGCTGTCCGGGGCCGTCTCAGCCCGCGTCGCATCGGATACGGTCCGCGCCCCGGCGCCGCCCCCGGCACACTGGCGGGCATGACCACACACGCCGCCGGCCCCGGCACACCGCTCCGTACCGCCCTCGTCGGGGCGGGCCCCTGGGCGCGCCTGACCCACGCCCCCGCGCTCACCGCCCACCCCGGCGCCGTGCTCAGCGGTGTCTGGGGGCGCCGCCCCGAAGCCGCCCGGGCGCTCGCCGCCGCCCACGGCACCGAGGCGTACACCGGCGACGAGGGGCTCGACGCGCTCCTGGCCGCGAGCGACGCGGTGGCCTTCGCGGTGCCGCCGGACGTCCAGGCGGCCCTGGCCGTGCGGGCCGCGGCGGCCGGATGCCATCTGCTGCTGGACAAGCCGGTCGCCACGACCGCGGCCGGCGCCCGGGAGGTCGCCGGGGCCGCCGAGCGGGCCCAGGTCGCCTCCGTGGTCTTCTGTACGCTCCGCTTCGCCGCGGGCACCGCAGGCTGGATCGCCGAACAGGCCGCCGCGGGCGGCTGGTTCACCGCCCGTGCCCTGTGGATGGGCGCACTGTTCGCGCCGGGCGCGCGCAGCGAGTTCGCCGACTCGCCCTGGCGGCGCGAGAAGGGCGCCCTCTGGGATGTCGGCCCGCACGCCCTCTCGGTCCTGATCCCGGTCCTGGGCGACGTGACGGAGGTGGTCGCGGCCCGGGGGCCCGCCGACACCACGCAGCTGCTGCTCCGGCACACCTCCGGCGCGTCGAGCACGGTGACGCTCGCGCTGGACGCGCCGCCGGGCGCGGTGGGCACCGAGGTCGAATTCCGGGGCGAGCGGGGAGTGTCCGCCCTTCCCCCGGGCGGCGGTGACGCGCTCGGCGCCTTCGCGGCGGCCGTGGACGCTCTGGCCGAAGCGGCGCGTACGGGCGTCGCGCACCCTTGCGACGTGCGGTTCGGGGCACGGCTGACCGAGGTGCTCGCCGAGGCCGAGGCGGGGCTCGGCCGGGCCTGATCCCCACGCCCGTTCCCTGGGACGGGCCGGAACGGCCGGTTAGGGTGGCGGGCGAGGGGCGGGCCCGAACGGCGGGTCAGGGTGACGAGATCCGGGCCGCACGGGCCGGAGATCAGGCGAAGCGGGGGCACGGTGAACAACAGGACGTACCGCGACTACGACTTCAGTCACCTGCCGGGCGGGCTGGCCGTGTTCCTGGGCATCCTCGTCGTCCTGATCCTGGTGATGCTGTTCGGCGGGCTCCTCCTGATCGGGCGCCGGAAGAGGAAGAGCCCCGAGGAGCGGGCGCGGACCGCCGCGGGCAGGGCGAGCCGGAGCCGCCAGGCGGACCTGCGCAAGCGGCGCATCGCGCTCCGGAAGAAGGCCGAACGGCAGAACCGCTGAGGGGGCGCGTGCGCCCTCGGTCCTCCCACGGCGCGTGTGCCGTCGGTTCCGCCCCCGCCCGGCGAGCCGCCCCCGTCCGCTCCGGGCCGGGTGATCCCGGCCGGCCGGGTCAGTCGGGGTGTGCGGCCAGCGCGGTGTGAGCCTCCAGGAGGAAACGGCGTACGGCCGCCGCCTCCCGGTCGTCGAAGGTGCGCAGGACATCGGCGATCCGCGCCAGGGGCTGCCCGAAGAACTCCTGCCCCCGTTCCACCGCCCGCGCGTCGACCGTGAGGAGCACCCGCCGGCGGTCGAGCGCGTCCCGGGTGCGGGTGACGTGGCCGAGGCGGACCAGCCGGTCGATGAGCGCGGTGGTGCCCGCGGAGTTGAGCCCCAGCTGCGAGCCCAGCCACCCCGCGGTCGCGGGCGTCTCGGAGCGGCTCGCGTCGAGCAGACAGACCAACGCGCGTACGTCGGTGGGGTGCATGCCGTTCCGGGAGGCGAATTCGGCCTGCCGCAGGCCGAATTCGACCGCGACCCGGCGCAGCAGATGCACCGTGGCCATCTCCGGGCCGTCCGGCCCCTCTATCTCGGTCACGCCCCTATTTTATCTCGCTCAGCGAGATAAAATAGGGTCAGGAGGCGATCGATGACGCACGCACCCCAGTCCGTTCCGCCAGCATTCCTCGCCGCGTACGACGAGGTCCTGGCCGCCCACTGGCCCACCGGGACGGTCCCGTCCCTGGTCCCGACCCCGTACGGCGCCACACACGTCAACAGCTGCGGCCCCGAGGGGGCTCCGCCCCTGGTCCTGCTGCCCGGCGGGGGAGTCCCCTCCGCTGTCTGGTACGTCCAGGCGGCCCGTCTCGGGCTGACCCATCGCGTCCACGCGGTCGATCTCGTCGGCGAGCCGGGGCGCAGCACGACGGGGGAGCGCCCGCTCCGCTCGGCGGCCGACCTGGCGGCATGGCTCGACGCCGTACTGGACGGGCTGGACGTGCCGTCCGCCGCGCTCTGCGGCCACTCGTACGGCGGCTGGATCGCCCTGCGGTACGCCCTGCACGCGCCCCGGCGTGTCAGCCGGCTCGTGCTGGTGGACCCGACCGGGTGCTTCGGAGGCTTCAGCCCCGCCTATCTGCTGCGCGCGCTGCCGATGCTGCTGCGCCCCACGGTCCGCCGTACCCGCGCCTTCCTGGCCTGGGAGACGGCAGGCGCGCCCTTCGACCCCGCCTGGACACGGCTGCGCGACGAGGCGGCCGGCTTCCCCACGGCCCGTCCTGTCACCGGACCGAGGCCCTCGCCCGAGGAACTGCGGGGCCTGGAGCCGGAGACCCTCGTCCTGCTCGCCGCGAACAGCCGGGCCCACGACGCGCGGAGGGTCGCCGCGGCAGCCGGCCGGCTGCTCCCGCACGCCGAGACGGCGACGGTCGCGGACGCCACCCATCACTCCCTGCCGCTCGGAGTCCCCGGTGCCGCCGAGACCGGCCGCCGCATGGAGGACTTCCTCAGCGGCCCATCGCGTCCCGTACCGCCTCGTCCGTCCGCGCCACGACGGCCGTACCGTCCTGCGCCGTGATGATCGGGCGCTGGATCAGCTTCGGGTGTCCGGCCAGCGCCGTGATCCACCGCTCGCGCGACGCCTCGTCCTTCGGCCAGTCCTTGAGTCCGAGCTCCTTCGCCTCCGCCTCCTGGGTCCGTGCGATGTCCCACGGCTCCAGTCCGAGTCGGCCGAGCACCGCCCGGATCTCCTCGGGCGAAGGCACGTCCTCCAGGTAGCGGCGGACGGTGTAGTCGGCCCCCTCCGCGTCCAGCAGGCTCACCGCGCTGCGGCACTTGGAACAGGCGGGATTGATCCAGATCTCCATGGGGCCCAGGGTACGGGAGGGATTCTCCAAAGGGCCTCTGGCCAGGGGTGATTGTCAGTGGGGGGCGGTAAAATGGAGGCAGTTCGTGAGGGTTCCACCACCGCGCCAGGAGGTTGCCGATGGCCGTTGCCACAGCCACGACCGAGCCGCTCCACCAGCCCCTTCGGAAGAAGCCGCTCCCCGCGGGCCGTCCCCGCGAGTGGTATGTCTCGCACAACCGCCGCCTCAAGGCCATGCGTCTGGCCATCGCCCTGCTCGACACCGGCGTGTACCAGCCGTCGAGCGCCGACAACGCCCGGATACGCGCGACGGCCGCCCGCCTCGCCATCCACCCGCCGTCCGACACCACCTGCCGCATGGTCCGCGCCCTGATCCGCTACGGCCGCTGACCCGGCGCGCCTGTGCCCCCGGGCTCCTGGGCCCGGGGGCACAGGCGCGCGCCCCGCTGTGGGAGGCGGATGCGAGACTGCACGCCATGTCTCTCGCCGAACTGACCTTCGCCCACTGGCGCGGCCTCGACCCCGCCGCGTGCGGGAGGTACGCCGACGAGGCCGCCCGCCGGGCGGGCGGCCGTCTTCTGAGCCTGGACGCCGCCCCCGCCGGCGCTCCGCACCGGGCCGTGATCGAACGGGACGGCGAGCGGTACGCCTTGATACCCGGCGGCGAGGTGACCGTCGGCTTCGACGTGGACGCCTGGCAGCCGCTCCCCGGGCAGCTCCTCTCGTACCAGGAGGAGAGCCTGGCCGGCGGCTTCGGCTTCGAGGAGGACCCGCGCGCCCTCCTCGCCCGCGTGATGACTCCCCGCCGCACGGTCGTCCTGCCCACCGTGCTGATGGCGGTGGAGCCCGTCAAGCTCCCCGAAATCCCCTCCCTGGTGCCCGCGTTGCTCGCCGAGCGCGGCCTGCGGCTGCCGCACCCCGACGAGTGGGAGCACGCCTGCGGCGCCGGCGCCGCCACGCTGTTCCGCTGGGGCGACGACTGCCCGGCGGGCGCCTCCCCGTACGGCGAGGGGACCGGCCCGCACCGGCTGCCGAACGCCTTCGGGCTGCGTATCGCCTTCGATGTCTACGACAGCGCGGAGATGACCTCGGACCCCGGTTTCGTATACGGCGGGGACGGGGGAGAGGCGGTCTGCGGCGGCTACGGGACCCTGCTCGAATGGCTGCCGCTGGCCACCGCCAACCGCAACCCCTCCACGGCCGAATTCCTCGGCGGACCGGAGGGGGAGGACATGTTCGAGGACTTCACCTTCCGGCCCGTGATCGACCTCGCCTGACCGGCGCACGGCCCGCACCGGCCGGTACGGCCCCCTGGCCGTCGTGCGCACCCCACGGAAGTGTGACGTGTCACAGACAACGCGGCGGTGCTGTGGGAGCTTCAACTCTGTTACTCGACAGTTGAGTTACCGACGTGCGCGTGGAGAGGGTCGTATGAGCACTCTGCAAGCCATCACGCTCGACCAGGTGGTCGACACGGACCACTACCCCCTGACGGAGCCGGAGAACACGCGGACCCGCGCCGTGGTGGCGCGGGCCAGGGAGGAGCTCGCCGGCACCGGCTGCACCGTACTGCCCGACTTCGTCAGGCCCGCCCTCCACGAGGTCCTGCGCCAGGAGTGCGCCGCCATCGCCCCGCAGGCGTACTTCGACGTCGAGACGGTCAACGTCTACAACATCGACGTGGACACGGACCTGCCCGACGGCCACCCCGGCCGGCGCACCTTCGAGCGCGGCAACGCCTTCGTGGCCCGCGACCGGGTCCCCGCTGACGCCCTCATCAGCAGGCTGTACGCCCATGAGTCGTTCCAGCGCTTCGTCGCCGACTGCTTCGGACTGCCGCGCCTGTACGAGCTGGCGGACCCGCTCTCCGGGCTCGTGCTCAACGTCGTACGGCCGGGCATGGAGCACCCCTGGCACTTCGACACCAACGAGTACACGGTCAGCATGCTCACCCAGGGCGCGGAGGAGGGCGGCTCCTTCGAGTACTGCCCGAACATCAGGTCCGCCGAGGACGAGCGCTTCGACGACGTCCGGGACGTCCTGGACGGCCGCGGCGGACACCTGACCCGGCGTCTGCCCCTGAGGCCGGGCGACCTCCAGCTGTTCAAGGGCCGCTACTCGCTGCACCGGGTCAGCCCCGTCCGGGGCGCTCTGGCACGCCACAGCGCGATCTTCGCCTACAGCGAGCGCCCCGGCGTCATCGGCAGCGTCTCCAGGACCCGGCAGCTCTTCGGCCGCGTCCTGCCCGCGCACCTGGCCGCGGAGGGCCGCGCCGTGCGGGGCGACCGACTGCTCGACTGACGCACGGTCCAGGCCGTCCACCGCCAGGCGACCCACCGAGGAGAAGCCCCTTGCGTTTCGACGCGTCCGGAAAAGTCTCGCTGGAACACATCTACACCGCGCCCGACCCGCGCACCTACTTCCAGGTGCTCCGCCCGCTCGGCTACCGCGTGCCCCAACTGGCCAAGCCCTGGTTCGACAAGCTCATCAAGGAGTACCGGGAGACGGAACGGGTGGCCGTCCCCCGGGTGCTGGACATCGGCTGCTCGTACGGGATCAACGCGGCCCTGCTCAAGTACGACATCACCATGGACGAGCTGTACGCGCGCTACGACGGCACCGGCCCCGCGACCCGCGCCGGACTCCTGGCCCGCGACCAGGACCTCTCGCGCTCCCGCAGCCCCGCGCACGGCCTGCTCTTCACCGGCCTGGACGCCTCCACCAGTGCCCTGGCCTACGCGCGCGAGGCCGGATTCCTCGACGACACCGTCCACGCCGACCTGGAGGCGGACGACCCCACCCCCGAGCAGCGCGCCACGCTCGCGGGTACGGACCTGGTGATCTCGACGGGCTGCGTCGGCTACGTCACCGAGCGCACCCTCACCCGCGTCGTGCGGGCCCAGGACGGCCGCCTGCCCTGGATGGCCCACTTCGTGCTGCGGATGTTCCCCTTCGGCCCCGTGGAGGACGCCCTGGCGGATCTGGGCTACCGGACGACCCGGGTGGACGAGGTCTTCAAGCAGCGGCGGTTCGCCGGCCCGAGGGAACAGCGGCTCGTCCTGGACAGCATGGCCGAGGCGGACGTGGACGCGAGCGGCCTGGAGGAGGACGGCTGGCTCTACGCTCAGCTCTACCTCTCCAGGCCCCCGCAGCGGTAACAGCCCCCAGCCCCACCGACCGAGAAGAGAGAGCCGCGTTGAACCTCAGCCAGGAAGCAGCAGCCGGAGCCACCTTCGCCCGTGAGGGAAGCCTGCCGCGCGTGCCGCTGCCGCCACTTGAGGCGAGCTGCGAGAGATTCCTCGCCTGGTGCGCCCCCCTGCTGACCGCCGGGGAACTGGCGGCGACCGAGGCCGAGGTCGCCGCGTTCCTCCGGCCCGACGGCCCCGGCCGGAGGCTGCACGCGGCACTGGAGGAGTACGACGCGACGGAGGGCGTGCACAGCTGGCTCGACACCTTCTGGCCGTACCGCTACCTCGGCAGGCGGGACCGGATCGCGCTCAACGCCAACTTCTTCTTCCTGTTCCAGGACACCGGGCAGGGCCAGCTCGACCGGGCGGCGGGGCTCGTGGCGGGGGCGCTCCACTACAAGCGGCGGCTCGACGAAGGGCTCATCGCGCCGGTGGAGCAGCGCGGCGTGCCGCAGTCCATGGTGCAGAACGCCTACCTCTTCTCCACGACCCGCATCCCTGGCGTGCCCCTGGACGGTGTGCGCGCCCCGTACAGCGAGAGCGAACCCGGTCCGTCCACCGCACGGCACATCGTGGTCCTCTTCCGGGGGACCGCGTTCCGGCTCGACGTGCTCGGCCCCGACGGCGTCCCGCACAGCCTCGACGAGATCGAGGCCGGGCTGCGTGCGGTGGCCAAGGCCGATGTCTTTACGCCCGACGAGGACCGGGCGGGCCACCTCACCACGATGGCCCGCGCGGAGTGGGCGGACGCCCGGCAGTCCCTGCTCGCCTCGCACCCCGGCAACGCCCGGACCCTGGACGACATCGAGACCGCCCTCTTCTGCGTCTGCCTGGAGGACTTCGCACCCGGGGACACCCAGGCCGCCTGCGACGAGCTGCTGTACGGCGACCGGGGCAACCGCTGGTTCGACAAGGCCGTCTCCTTCGTCGTCTTCGCCGACGGCCGGGCCGGCATCAACGTCGAGCACTGCGAGCTGGACGGGACGACCATCCTCAGCTTCACCGACGCGCTGCTGGGCACCTCGCCCGACGAGCACTCCCGGGCCTCCGGGGCACGCGGGCAGGGCGTACCCGTCCCGCACCCGCTCTCCTTCGCACTGGACGAGCCCCTGCGCGCCCAGGTGCGCGCCGCCGCCGAGGCGTTCGAGGCGTACGGGAACGACACCGCCACCAGCACCGTGTCGTTCGACGACTTCGGCAGCACCGCCGCCAAGGCCCTCGGAGTCTCCCCGGACGCCTTCGTCCAGGCCGCCTACCAACTGGCCCACCAGCGCGCCAAGGGTCACCTCGGGGCCACGTACGAGTCGATCGCCACCCGCCAGTACCGCCACGGCCGCACCGAGGCGATGCGTGTCGTCACCCCCGAGATGCCCGCCTTCGTCGCGGCGATGGACGACCCCTCGGCCGGCCGCGACGCCCGCCGCGCCGCGTTCCGGGCCGCCGCCGGGGCCCATGTGGCCCGCGCCAAGGAGTGCCAGGCCGGCGAGGCCCCCGAACAGCACCTCTGGGAACTGGAGTTGATCCAGCGCCGCCGCGGTGACGAGCTCGGTGTGACCGCGCAGCCCGCCCTGTACCGCTCCCCGGGCTGGCTGACCATGCGCGACGACTACCTCAGCACCAGCTCGGCGCCGTCGGAGAACATCCAGTACTTCGGCTTCGGCTCCACCAGCAGCCGCTGCATCGGCGTCGCGTACGTCCTGCTGCCGGAGCGCTTCAACCTCTACCTGAGCACCCCGCGCGCGGTGGCCGGCCAGATGGACGCCTTCGCCGACCGGCTCCGCGAGGCGGTCGCGGAGCTGCGGGAGCTGCTGACGGACTGACCCGAGCCGCCGGCGTCGTGGAACGCGCACGTATCTTTGCCCCGTCGGCTCGCCGAGCCGGCGACCGACGGGGGAGAGACACATGCACACCACGGCCGCCTCGTTCACCCTGCACCCCTGGACCGAACGTCCCCCGCGCGAGCGGCCGTTCTCCGGCTGGCGGGGGACGTCGCCGGAGTTCGGCGACATACAGGTGAGGTACCCGGTCCCGCCGCACCTTCCGCAGGCGGGCAGGGCTGAGGCGCGCGGCGGGTTCCTGCCGGTGGCCACCTTCGAGTCGCGCGGCGTGCACATGGACGAGCTCGCCCGGCCGACCCTGAACGGAGCCTCGCTCCGGGTGGGCGACGCCGTGGTGCACCTGAGCAGGAACCGGTGGGCGCCGACCCGCCGCGGGCGTTCCCTGCACATGAGGTACCTGGGCGACCGGTACCGGCTCACCGCGGTCAACCGCCGCGACTACGTCCTCACCAGGTCGGCGGACAGCGAGAGCCCGGGCGCCGTCGTCACGGTGACGCAGTCCGGCTTCGGGAAGCGGAAGCAGCTGACGGTGCGCCCCGCGGGCCAGGCCGTTCCGGCCGACATCGCGCTCGCGGCCCTCTTCTCCGGCGTCGACAGAGCCGTCCTCACCCGCCGCGGCGCCGTGCGGGCCGGCATCTCCCGGATCTTCTCGGCGTGGGCCGGCTCCCGGTAGTGCCGTGCCGGACCTCCGCGATGACGCGCGGGGCGTGATCTCAGACGGTGATCCGCGGGTGTGCGGGGCTGAGAAGGTGCACGGTGCTCAGGGCGCAGTGCCCGGCGAGCAGCTCCCGCAGTTCTGCGGCGGCGGCCTCGACGAGGTGGCCGTCCCGGGTGCCGTGGAGGGTTTCGAGGACGAAGGCGACGTGGGTGGAGTCCTCGGTGACACGGGTGCGGTGCGCGTCGCGGTGGTTCCAGTGCCGGGTGAGGACATCGGTGGTGTCGGTGTAGATGATCTCGCCGGGCTTGGGATTCTCGACCGTGTCGGGCTCGCCGAGCGGCGTGAAGGACTCGGTGCCGTCGGCGTGACGGATCTCCACGTCGCCGGTGACACGGCCGAGGTCGAAGGCGCCGGCGGGCAGCCCGTGACGGACGGAGACCGCGTTGTAGGAGTCGACGGCCGGGTTGATCCGGGGCAGGGAGCCCTTCTTGGCGAGGCGGCGGCCCAGGGCGTCGACGCTGGGGCGGACGCGGCGGGGGTTGGTGCCGAAGGAGCGGTAGGCGGTGTGCCACGCCTCGACGCGCGGGTCGCTCTCGTCGGCGGGCTGCCACGTGCCGTCGGCGAGCTGCCGCTCCAGGTCCTCCTGGGCGGCGGTGGTGGCGGGCCAGTCCTCGTGGCCGCGCAGGCCGGTGGCGGTGACGACGGCGATCAGGGTGCCGGGGAACTCCTCGGCGACGGCGGGGCTGAGGCGGAAGGTGTTCATCGGGAAGGGGGTCCGTTCCGGTGAAGCGGGCTGAGACGGGGGGCAGGGACTGCGGGGTCGGGTGAGACTGCGGGGTCAGGTGAGGGCGAGGAGGCTGACGGCGACGGCGGCGGTGCCCAGGCCGATCAGCTGGCCGCGATGGACGCGCTCGGCCAGGACACCCCGGGCGAGCAGGACGGTACCGGCCGGGTACAGCGCGGTGATCACGGCGACGACCGCCAGGTCACCGCTGCGGGCGGCGACCAGGAAGAGCAGATTGGCCACCGAGTCCAGCACGCCGGCCGCCGCCGAGATCGCGTACGCGGGCTTCTCCGCGCCCAGCCGCCGGAACATCAGGCCGGCGGCGGCCAGCGTGACCGCCGAGGACACGGCGCGCCCGACGATCAGCGGGCCGACGCCACTGTCGGAAGGCGCCTGGTGCAGGAAGACCAGCTGCAGGGCGATGGCGGCCCCGGCGCCCAGGGCCAGCAGCAGCGCGGTGCGTGACGGGCGCGCACCGCCGGCGCCGTGCCCGGCGCTGACCAGCACCACCGCGGCCAGCGCCAGCGGCAGGCCGATCAGCCCGGCCGCCCCGAGACGCTCCCCCTGCGCCAGACCCACGCCGACCGGCAGCATCGCCGAGACCAGCGCGGTCACCGGGGACAGGACGTTCATCGGGCCGATCGCCAGCGTGCGGTAGAGCAGGGCGAACGCGGCGGCCGACGCCACGCCGGATGCCGCACCCCAGCCGAGGGTCGCGGCCGAGAAGGAGGCGCCGAGGAAGGGCCACAGCAGCAGCTCCACGGTGAGCGAGGCCGGAGCGGCGATCATCACCGTACGCAGGACGTGGGCCTTGCGGGCGCCGAGACCTCCGAGGAAGTCGGCGCATCCGTAGGCCAGGGAGCTGCCCAGGGCCAGCAGCAGAGCGATCACGGGTGGTACATCCCTTACCATCAATGGAACGACCACACCATACAACGTACCGACCGCTTCGTTCAACTGAACGACTGTGCGGTGCATTGAAATGACCCACCGCTCGAAAGGTGACAGCGATGGCCGAGGCCCAGGCGGCGCTGCGGACGCTCGCCCACAACGTCCGCGCGGCCCGTACCCGCGCCGGCCTGTCACTGGACGAGCTCGGCCGTCGCGCCAAGGTCAGCAAGGGCGCCCTGGTCGCCCTGGAGAAGGCCCAGGGCAACCCGAACTTCGCCACCCTGGTGCGCCTCGCCGACACCCTCGGTGTCTCCGTGTCGTTGCTGGTGGAGGGCGACCCCGGGCAACGCGTCCGGGTGGTGAGCGCCGACACCGTCATGCCCCTGTGGAGAGGCGAACGAGGCAGCGAGGCCCGGCTGATGCTGACCACCAGTGGCCCGGCGGCCACCGAGGTCTGGCGCTGGACGCTGGAACCGGGCGAGGAGTACCCCAGCCACCCCCACCAGGCCGGAGTCGTGGAGACCGTCAGCGTCACCGCCGGAGAAATGGTGCTCGTCGTGGACGGCGCCGAACACTCCGTCGTGGCGGGGCAGACCGCCACCTTCGACGCCGACCACACGCACACCTACCGCGGATCGGGCACCGGGCCCTGCCACCTGATCATGACCGTCCACCTGCCCCCGGGCCCCGCGTGACACCTCGGCGGTCCCGGGCCGCCGGACCCCGCGCACGCCGAAGGGCCGCCGTCCCGGTCACGGGACGGCGGCCCTCGGTCGTGTGCCTGAGAACTACCGCGATCTAGAGGTCGAAGTAGAGCTCGAACTCGTGCGGGTGCGGGCGAAGCTGGATCGGGGCGATCTCGTTCGTGCGCTTGTAGTCGATCCACGTCTCGATCAGGTCCGGCGTGAAGACGCCGCCCGCCTGGAGGTACTCGTGGTCCTGCTCAAGGGCGTCGAGGACGGCCGGGAGCGAGGTCGGGACCTGCTGGACGCTGGCGTGCTCCTCGGGAGCCAGCTCGTACAGGTCCTTGTCGATCGGCTCCGGCGGCTCGATCTTGTTCTTGACGCCGTCCAGACCGGCCATCAGCAGGGCCGAGAACGCCAGGTACGGGTTCGAGGACGGGTCCGGGGCGCGGAACTCGACGCGCTTCGCCTTCGGGTTGGAGCCCGTGATCGGGATGCGCATCGCGGCGGAGCGGTTGCGCTGCGAGTACACCATGTTGACCGGGGCCTCGAAGCCGGGGACCAGGCGGTGGTAGGAGTTCACCGTCGGGTTGGTGAACGCCAGCAGCGACGGGGCGTGCTTCAGGATGCCGCCGATGTAGTAGCGCGCCATGTCCGAGAGGCCCGCGTAGCCCTGCTCGTCGTAGAACAGCGGGGAGCCGCCGGACCACAGGGACTGGTGGACGTGCATGCCCGAGCCGTTGTCGCCGAAGATCGGCTTCGGCATGAAGGTCGCGGTCTTGCCGTTGCGCCAGGCGACGTTCTTCACGATGTACTTGAAGAGCATCAGGTCGTCGGCCGCGGCGAGCAGCGTGTTGAACTTGTAGTTGATCTCGGCCTGGCCGGCGGTGCCGACCTCGTGGTGCTGGCGCTCGACCTGGAGGCCGTTCTTGTCCAGCTCCATGGAGATCTCGGCGCGCAGGTCGGCGAAGTGGTCGACCGGCGGGGTCGGGAAGTAGCCGCCCTTGTAGCGGACCTTGTAACCCCGGTTGTTCTCGACCGCGCCGGTGTTCCAGGCGCCGGCCTCGGAGTCGATGTGGTAGAAGCTCTCGTTCGCCGACGTCTGGAAGCGGACGTTGTCGAAGACGTAGAACTCCGCCTCGGGGCCGAAGTACGCGGTGTCGGCGACACCGGTCGAGGCGAGGTACGCCTCGGCCTTCTTGGCCACGTTCCGCGGGTCACGGCTGTACTGCTCGCCGGTGATCGGGTCGTGGATGAAGAAGTTGACGTTCACCGTCTTGTCGCGGCGGAACGGGTCGACACGGGCCGTCGACAGGTCTGCGCGGAGCGCCATGTCGGACTCGTGGATGGCCTGGAAGCCGCGAATCGACGAGCCGTCGAAAGCCAGTTCCTCGGCCGGGTCGAAGGTCGCTGCCGGGATCGTGAAGTGCTGCATCACGCCAGGCAGGTCGCAGAACCGGACGTCGATGAACTTGACGTCGTTGTCGGCGATGTACTTCTGGACTTCGTCGGCGTTCTGGAACATCCAACTCCTCCTACTCCCGACCCGGGAAAGGGCGGGGTTGTAGCTCTCTGTGCGGCCAGTGCGGTGGCACACGCTGGACCCGACCATAGGCAGACGGGATTTCTCAAGCATGACCCATTTGTTTCGCCCAAGTTAACCGGGGCGGCTGTGGGCGACACCTCAACGCCCTGTTCGGTGCCCCGCCCGGACAGGTGCAAACGCGGGCGCAGTACCGTGGACGGGTGGACAACAGGCAAGCAATCGGATCGTGGCTCTCGGGGCCGCGCGCGGCGGCCGAGGAGATGGGCGCCGACTTCGGTTACCGGGGCGAGCGCCTCGGTCTGCCCCAGGAGGGCCCGGGGTCTGTCGCCTCGTTCGGCCGTCGCCTCGGGGCCCTCTTCATCGACTGGGCCCTGTGCATGCTGATCGCATACGGGCTGCTCGCAGCCGGTGACCAGCAGGCGGCGGGGAACTGGGCGCTCGGTGTCTTCCTCGTCATGAGCCTGCTGACGGTCGGAACGGTGGGCTCCACACCGGGCAAGCGGATTCTGGGCCTGCGGGTCATCGGCGAGGACGGCGGGCGGCTCGGCGTCGTACGCGTCGTCGTCCGGACCGTGCTGCTCGGCCTGGTGATCCCCGCCGTCGTCTGGGACCGCGACGGCCGCGGCCTGCACGACCGGCTGGCCCGCGCGGTCCAGGTCCGTATCTGAGCGCACGGAGGAATCCGGGCGTAGGGACAGACGGAGAACTCCCGGCGTACGCGAGACTGCGCACGCACACCGGGAGCGTACGAACAGAAGAGAGCGGCCCCGGACGAGGAAATCGTCCGGGGCCGCTCTCATGTCATGTTCCGGGGAACCGGGTCAGCGCATCTTCCCGCCGCGCGGCATCCGCATGCCCTTCGGCATCGGGCCCTTCGGCAGCGGCATGTTGCTCATCAGGTCGCCCATCGCCCGCAGCCGGTCGTTGGCCGCGGTCACCTGCGGGCCGGTCAGGACCCGCGGAAGCTTCAGCATGGTGGTGCGCACCTTCTTCAGCGGCACCTGGCCCTCGCCGTCACCGACGATGATGTCGTGCACCGGCACATCGACGACGATGCGCGCCATCCGCTTCTTCTCGGCCGCCAGCAGGCTCTTCACCCGGTTCGGGTTGCCCTCGGCCACCAGCACGATGCCGGCCTTGCCCACCGCCCGGTGGACGACGTCCTGGCTGCGGTTCATCGCGACCGCCGGGGTCGTGGTCCAGCCGCGGCCCACCCGGTCCAGCACGGCCGCTGCGGCGCCCGGCTGTCCCTCCATCTGCCCGAAGGCCGCGCGCTCGGCACGCCGCCCGAAGATGATCGCCATCGCGAGGAGTGCCAGGACGAAGCCCAGGATGCCCGCGTAGACGGGGTGGCCGATCAGGAAACCGATCCCGAGGAGGACACCGAAGGTGATGATTCCCACGCCCGCGATGACAAGACCCACCTTGGGGTCCGTCCGCCTGGTCATCTTGTAGGTCAGGGCGATCTGCTTGAGCCGCCCCGCGTTCTCGGCGCTGTCCGCGCCTTCAGTGTTTGCCTTCCTCGCCATGTACAGAAGTTTACGTGGCGCGGGAGTGACCTATGAACGGTGGTCGGCCACAGCCCGGAGCACATGCTCCGCCTCGACCCGGTCCTTGGCCCGGCGACGGTCCTCCAGGACCGCGGTCCAGGCGTTCTGGCGGGCCGTGCGCTGGCCGCTGCTCAGCAGCAGCGACTCGACGGCGCGGAGCGCGGTGGCGACGGTCGGGATGGCGTTGGCTCGTACCGGTGCGGCGTGCATCGTGGGTGTTCCCCCTCGGAGCGGATGCGCGCGCCCGGCGCGCACTGAGTAGCGGGAAGCAATGACGACGGCGGCTGTGGGAGCCACCGCGTATGTACCTAGGGTCACTGCTCGGTGTTACCAGTGCATGACCGGTCGGTCAAACACCAATGAAACCCTGATTTCGGTGCCGCGCACGCCGACGCGGCCCATACGGGCCCCCGACCTGCGGGAGCCGTACGGGCCGCGTCGTCGCAGCTATTACCGCTCAGTAGCTTCTTGTGCGCGGATTCACACGGCGGGAGCCGTGTGCGCGGTCGCGCCGCGCCGCTCGATCGCCTGCTGGAAGAGGCGTCCGGCGCGGTACGAGGAACGCACCAGCGGACCCGACATGACGCCGGAGTAACCGATCGCGTCGGCCTCGTCCTTCAGCTCCACGAACTCGTGCGGCTTCACCCAGCGCTCGACGGGGTGGTGGCGCACGGAGGGGCGGAGGTACTGCGTGATCGTGATGAGCTCGCAACCCGCGTCGTACAGGTCCTGGAGCGCCTCGCTGACCTCCTCGCGGGTCTCGCCCATGCCGAGGATCAGGTTGGACTTCGTCACCAGGCCGGCCTCGCGGGCCCGCGTGATGACCTCCAGGGAGCGCTCGTAACGGAAGCCGGGGCGGATCCGCTTGAAGATCCGGGGCACCGTCTCGACGTTGTGCGCGAGCACCTCCGGGCGCGAGGAGAAGACCTCGGCCAGCTGCTCGGGCTCCGCGTTGAAGTCGGGGATCAGCAGCTCGACCTTGGTCGCGCCCGCCTCCCGCTCCGCCGTCAGCGCGTGGATCTGGCGCACGGTCTCCGCGTACAGCCAGGCGCCGCCGTCCTCCAGGTCGTCGCGTGCGACGCCGGTGATGGTGGCGTAGTTCAGGTCCATCGTGACGACGGACTCGCCCACGCGGCGGGGCTCGTCACGGTCCAGGGCCTGGGGCTTCCCCGTGTCGATCTGGCAGAAGTCGCAGCGCCGTGTGCACTGGTCCCCGCCGATGAGGAAGGTGGCCTCGCGGTCCTCCCAGCATTCGAAAATGTTGGGGCAGCCGGCTTCCTGGCACACCGTGTGCAGACCCTCGCTCTTCACGAGCTTCTGCAGCTGGTTGTACTCGGGGCCCATCTTCGCCCGGGTTTTGATCCACTCGGGCTTGCGCTCGATGGGGGTCTGGCTGTTCCGGACCTCAAGACGCAGCATCTTGCGTCCGTCGGGTGCGACAGCGGACACTCCGGCACTCCCCTTAGCTTCTACTGCATTGGAATCTTCGGCGAACACCAGGGTACGCCCGTGGTTAGAACGGTCTTACGTCTGCCCAACCTGTGGCCGACAGGGCCTATTCCCGTGGCTCGTGCAGGTGTCTCGGACAGGCGTCTCAGGCGGAGGCGGTGGCGGTCTCCGGGGACTCGATGACGCGGGGCGCGAGCGCGGCGTTCTCCAGGACGTCCCGCAGGTGCCTCTCGACGACCGGGAGCACCTGGTCGATCGTGATCTCGCGGCCCAGCTCGTTGGAGAGCGACGTCACACCCGCGTCCCTGATGCCGCACGGCACGATCCTGTCGAACCAGGTGTTGTCCGGGTTCACGTTCAGCGAGAAGCCGTGCATGGTCACGCCCTTGGCGACCCGGATGCCGATCGCGGCCAGCTTGCGGTCCTCGCGGCGCTGGCCGGCGTTGGACGGCGCGTACTCGGGGCCGTTCAGCCGGGCGTCGAACTCCTCGTCGTGCAGCCGGGGGTCGAAGTCCAGGGAGAGCCCGCCGAGCGCCGGGCGGTCCTCGACCGGGTCGCCCAGGACCCAGACGCCGCTGCGGCCCTCGATCCGGGTGGTCTCCACGCCGAACTCCGCGGCGGTGAGGATCAGCGCGTCCTCCAGGCGGCGGACATGGGCCACCACGTCCACCGGGCGGGGCAGCTTCATGATCGGGTAGCCGACGAGCTGACCGGGGCCGTGCCAGGTGATCTTCCCGCCGCGGTCCACGTCGATGACGGGGGTGCCGTCCAGCGGGCGTTCGCTGTCGGCGGTGCGCCGCCCCGCCGTGTAGACGGGCGGGTGCTCGAGGAGCAGGCAGGTGTCGGGGACGGTGTCCTCGAACCGGGCGGCGTGCACCTCGCGCTGCTTCTGCCATGCCTCCTGGTAGTCGACCGCTTCCGTGCCGAAGCCCAGTCGGTCGAACCGCAGCTCACTCACTCGGGTGCCTCCCTACTCGCGGTGCCGGAGGGCCGGGGAGCCTCCCCGGAGCCACGTCACCTTGCACTGATATGCGCCCGGAGCCACTGTACGACCGCTCCGGGGAAGCGGGTCCGGCAGGTGGAGCCCGGCCGGTGCGTTCACCGGACCTTCGTCAGCGAACCGCAAATCCTCACACGATCGGATGAACGTGGAGCGAAGGGCGCTGGCGTCGCCGCCGGGGCGGTTAAGTTCGCGCCGTTCCATGACGGGCTCGCCCGCTCCCACTCGTGGGGGAGCCCGTAAGGGCTGCCCGCCCGGCGCCGAAGGCAGGAGACCTTACAGCTGATGTCGGAACGACCTCCGCAGCGAACCCCGAACCGGCGGCTCGCCGCCCTCATCGCGGAAGCCGGGTTCTCCCACGCCGGGCTGGCCCGCCGGGTGGACCAGCTCGGTCTCGAACACGGGCTGGATCTGCGATACGACAAGACCTCGGTGACCCGCTGGCTGCGCGGCCAGCAGCCCCGGGGCACCACCCCCGCGCTGATCGCCGAGGTCTTCACCAGAAGGCTGGGACGCCGGCTCTCCGCCCAGGACCTGGGGCTGGACGCGTGCGCGCCCGTCTACGCCGGTCTGGAGTTCGCGGCCACGCCCGCGGAGGCCGTCGACATCGTCAGCGGGCTGTGGCGCAAGGACTCCGGGAGCCACGCCGAACTGCGCAAGATCGCCTTCACCCCGGCCGGGCTGGTCGTCCCCAGCCGGGACTGGCTGATCGGACGGGCCGACGAATGGGTCGGCCGGGGCGAACCGCCGGACCGCGCGAACGGCCTGCCCGCCCCGCGCGCGTCCTCGGACACGCCGGGGCCCCGGGCGCCGCACGGGCTCCAGCGGGCCAACGGCTCGCCCGTCCAGCAGGCGCCCGGTGCGCCCGCCGGAGCGGGCTTCCAGGGCGTCAGGGCGGGCGGCACCCGGGGGCCGGGCTCGTCCCGTCCGCCCGCGCCCGCCGCGGCACCGCCCCTGGGCGTCCCGCGCCAGCGGCAGACCGAACGCGGCACCGGCCAGCGCGTCGGCAGCGGCGACGTCGCCGCTCTGCGCTCCGTGGGCGAGCTCTTCCGCACGCTGGACAACACCTACGGCGGCGGTCACGCCAGGCAGGCCCTCGTCCGCTATCTGGAGCACGAGGCCGAACCCATGCTCCGCGGCAGCTACAGCGAGGCGACGGGCCGCCGGCTGTTCTCCGCCGCCGCCGATCTCACCCGGCTCGCGGGCTGGACCTCGTACGACATCGCCGCGCACGGCCTCGCCCAGCGCTACTTCGTCCAGGCGCTGCGGCTGGCCCAGGCCGCAGCGGACCGGGGGTACGGCGCGTTCGTCCTGATCACGATGAGCCGTCAGGCGGTCTATCTGGGGCACGGCAGGGAAGCCGTCCAGCTCGCACGCGTCGCCCAGCAGGGCATCGGCTCCTCCGCGCCGCCCGTCGTCATGGCCCTGCTGCACTCCGTCGAGGCGCGCGGGCACGGGGTGCTCGGCGAGGCCAGGGCCTGCGTCGCCGCGCTCGTACGGGCGGAACGCGCCCTGCAGTCGGCCCGGCCCGGCGACGACGTGCCCTACTGGGCGCGCTACTTCGACGAGGCGCAGCTCGCCGACGAGTTCGGCCACTGCCACCGTGACCTCCAGCAGTACCGCGTCGCCGCCCAGCACGCCGAGCGCTCGCTCCAGCTGCGCGCGCCGGTGTACGCCCGGAGCAGGCTGTTCTGCCGGGTGGTGCTCGCCTCCGCGCGGCTGGGCCTCGGCGAGCTCGACCAGGCGTGCCTGCTGGGCGCCGAGGCGGCCCAGCAGGCGGCCGAGATGCGGTCGGTGCGGGCGACCGAGTACGTACGCGACTTCGAGCGCCGCCTGGAGCCGTACAAGGACGCCACCGCCGTGCGGGGATACCGCGACCGGGTGGCCGCGCTGGGCTGAACCCTCCTACGCCGCGACGCGCAGCACAGGCCCGTCGCCGTGCCGCGGCCCCACCCCCAGGTCGTCGAGGATCGCCGAGGCCGCGCGCCTGGCGGAGCGCAGGGCCCCCTGGACCGTGCTGGTGTCGCGGTGGTCGCCGCAGACGTACAGCCCGGCGAGCAGCCGGACCGGCCGGCGCGGATCGTGCGGCGGCGGCATCGTGGGGACGGCCTCCGGGTCCTGATGGGCCGCCAGCAGCTCCCAGTCGTGCGTGGGTGTGCCGTACAGCGCGGCGAGGTGGGAGCGGACCGAGCGGTCGAGGTCCGGCGGCGGCGGGCCGAGCACCGTGGAGGTGATCAGGGACCGCCCGGCAGGGGCCCGCGAGGGATCGACCTCGCTCATCACGGCCGTGTGCGAGACCGGCCCCGAGCGGTCCGCGTCCAGCAGCAGCCGTGCCCCCGTCGACGGGGCCTGGGGAGCCGTGTGGTGCAGCACGGTCACCGGCTGGAACGTGGGCATCCGGAGCCCCGGCAGCAGCTCGGCGGCGGCCCCCGCACCGGTCGCCAGCAGCAGCGACCGGCAGCCGAGCTCGCCGTGCTCCTTGGTGCGTACGGACGTGATGTCGGCGGCGGTCACATGGACCCCGGTGCGCACGGTCCCGGGCGGCAGCGAGGCCGCCAGGAGCCCGGGCAGCGTCGCGGAACCGCCCGAGGGCACACAGAGCCGGCCGCGTGCGTAGTCCCGGAGGGTGAGCTCGGCGACGCGGCTCGACGTGTCGAGCCCCGGGTCCGCGAGCAGCGCCGAGAGCAGCGGGTGCACGAATCCGCCGAGGCTCCTGGGGGAGAGGCCGCGCGCGGACAGGGCGGTGAGCGCGGGTCCGTCGGGACGCGACGCGATGCGGGACTCCGGGACGGCCGCGAGCCGGGCCAGCCAGGCGCCGAGTCTGGCCTGTTCGATCGCCCCGCCCAGGGGCGCGCGAGGGGCGCTCGGTCGGGAGCGTACGGCTCGAAGTGCGCCCCGCGCGCTCCGTACGTCCCCGGCGCGATACTGCCGCCCCCCGCTGTGTACGAGCACCCCGGGGGCGAAGTCCCGCAGGACCAGGCCCTCCAGGCCCGGGGTGGCGTCCAGCTCCGGATACGCGGAACTGAGCAGCGGGCCCAGGTGGTCGAGCCGGAAACCGTCCACGTCGTGGGTGGCCATCCGGCCGCCCACATGCGGGGCGGCCTCCAGGACGCTGACGTTCAGTCCCGCGTCGATGAGCTGGTGGGCGGCCGACAGGCCGGCGACCCCGGCCCCGATGACGACCACATCCGCGTGGTCTGCTGTGTGTGCCGTGAGCACGTGCCCCTCCCCGAGTCGGTGCGACTGGTGGGGAGCTATTGCCCCCAACAGGCCCCCGGAATGCCCGAGTTCGGGTCGAGGCTAGGTGTTCGGCCGAGTCCCGCGCAGTCGCACGCACCCAGGGCACCGGAGCACGGGGTCGCACGGCGGCCCGGCGCGGGGGCCGGGCGGGCGCTCGCGGCCTCCGCCGCGTGGACGGGCGGCGTCAGCGCAGCGCGGCGCGGATGGCGTCGTCGATGCCGGGGAAGGCGAACGCGAAGCCCGACTCCATGAGCCGGCCCGGCAGCACCCGCTGGCTGCCCAGCACGTCCCCGGCGAACTCCCCGAGCGCGACCCGCAGCGCGGGCGCCGGCGCGGTGAACAGCGTCGGACGTCGCAGCACCCGGCCCATCGCGGCCGTCACCTGGGCGTTGGTGGCGGGGGAGGGGCCGGTGAGATTCACCGGACCCGACAGGGTCTCGGTGTCCAGGATGTGGCGCAGCGCCGCGATGTGGTCGTGCAGCGCGATGAAGCTCCAGTACTGCCGGCCGTCCCCGATGCGTCCGCCGAGCCCGGCCTTGAAGAGCGGGAAGAGCCGCCCCCAGGCCCCGCCTTTGCGGGAGACCACCAGACCGGTGCGGGCGTGGACGGTCCGGACGCCCGCCTCCTCGGCGGGAGCCGTGGCCTCCTCCCACTCCACGCACACCGATGGCAGGAAACCGTCGCCGGGCGGCGCGCTCTCGTCGACCGCGCGGTCCCCGGTGTCCCCGTAGAAGCCGACGGCGGAACCGGCCAGGAACACCTTCGGCGGGGTGTCCAGGGAGGCCACGGCCTCGGCGACGGCCGCCGTGCCCAGCACCCGGCTGTCGCGGATCTCCCGCTTGTACTCCTCGGTCCAGCGGTGGTCCCCGACGCCCGCCCCCGCGAGATGCACGACCGCGTCGCAGCCGACCAGGCCCGCCACATCGACGTACTGGCGCTTCGGGTCCCACTCCACCTCGTCGCCGGTGGAGGCCGGGCGGCGCACGAGGCGCACCACCTCGTGCCCGTCGGCTCGCAGCGAGCGCACCAGCGCGGCTCCGATGAGTCCGGTCGATCCGGTGACGGCGATACGGGAACGCAGCATGGCGACCATCCTGCCCCATGCGCCCCCGGCCACACGGGACACGCATGACACAGTGGCGCGCATGTCCGCGCCACAGATCCGGTCCCTCCGCCCCGTCCGCCCCGCCGTGCCCGAGGACGAACACGCGCTGGGCGAGCTCGACCGGGCCACCTGGTCGACCCTCCACGCCGTGCAGCCGAGGCCGGTGCCGCCCTACGAGCCCTTCTTCGACGCGCTCCACCGGCCGGAGGAGTTCCTGCTCGCCGAGGCCGACACCGGCCCCGGCGGGCCGCGCGTCGCCGGATACATACGGCTCGCCCGGCCGACCCCGCTCGCCTGCAACGCACACGTACGCCAGATACAGGGGCTGGCCGTCGCCGAGTGGGCGCGCCGCCACGGGGTCGCCCGTGCGCTGCTGCGCGCCGCGTACGCCGAGGCGCGCGGCCAGGGCGCGGCGCGGCTCACGCTGCGGGTGCTGGGGCACAACACCCCCGCGCGGGCGCTCTACGCGGCGGAGGGCTTCGCCGTCGAGGGCGTACTGCCCGGGGAGTTCTTCCTCGGCGGGCGGTACGTCGACGACGTGCTGATGGGCCGTTCGCTGACGGACTGAGCCTCAGGCCGGGCCGAAGCGGTCCCAGAGCGCGGGGAACCGCTCGGCCAGCGCGGCGTCGTCGTCGAAGGAGAAGGGCGTGCCCGCGGGTTCCGTGGCCTGCGGCGGCAGCCCCAGGTCGGGGGCGACCACCCCCGTGAGCTGCTCGTACGCCTCGTCGGCGGCATAGCCGAGATCCTCGCCGTCCCCGTCCAGCTCGTCGTCGAAGTCGTCCAGGAGCTCGGCGAGCGCGTCCGGATCGTGCACCGCGCCCTCGAAGACCTCCCGGCCCTGCCCGATCAGCCAGCAGCGGAAGTAGTCGAACGCGTCGTCGCTCGCCCCGCCCAGCAGTACGGCCGCCGCACCCCACAGATCCCAGTGGTACGCGCGGTTGTAGCGGGCCTCGAAATGTCGGGCGAAGTCCAGCACGGAGTCGGGATCGAGCCGCACCAGCCGCTCCACGAGCAGATCGGCGTGGTCCTCGGGGTCGCCGTCGGCGGCCTCGCGGGTGCTGTCGATGATCTCCCAGAACTCCGTCTCGTCCATCACTGGTCCAGCATCTGCCCCGCCGGGGGGCCACGCACGCCCAGACACCGAAATGAAGCCTTCGGCATCACTTCCGGGCCACTTCAGCGATAGAGCTCGCGCAGCCGTTCGGCGGTATCGGCAAAGCGTTCGCGCAGGGAGGGGGGTGCGAGGACCTCCACCTCCGGCCCGAGCGTGAGCAGCTGGGCGTACGCCACCTCCTCGGACTCGACCGGAAGTACCACCGTGCGCAGCCCGTCCGCGTCCGGACCGGGGCCCCCGGCCAGCGCCTCGTCGGCCGCGGCCCTGTCCATGGTGTGCGGAAGCCGCCGCGCCCCCGCCTCCGACAGCCGTACGGTCACCTCCGTGCGCAGGATCGACCGGGCGAACTGCTCGGCCCGCTCCTCCCAGAAGCGCGGCAGGTCGAAGTCCTCGTCCCGTACGAAGCGGGTCTCCGAGGCGGCGACGGCGGTGAACCGGTCGATCCGGTACACCCGGAAGTCGTCCCCGGCCCGGGCGCAGAGGTACCAGACCCCGGCCTTCAGCACGAGGCCGTACGGGAGCAGCTGCCGCTCCACCTCGCCCGACGGCCCCCGATAGCGGGCCCGGACCGGCCGGTCGTCCCAGACGGCCTCCGCGACGGCGGGCAGCAGCTCGGGGGTGACCGGTTCCTGGTACCAGCCGGGGGCGTCCAGATGGAAGCGCTGGGCCACCGTGTGCGAGGCGTCCCGGAGCGAGGGGAGCAGGGCCGCCGAGACCTTCAGCCGGGCGGCCGAAGCGGCGTCGTCGAGCCCCATCTCGCGCAGCGCGGACGGCAGCCCGGACAGGAACAGGGCCTCGGCCTCATGGCGGGCCAGCCCGGTCAGCCGGGTGCGGTAGCCGCCCACCAGCCGGTAGCCGCCCGCCCTGCCGCGCTCCGCGTACACCGGCACGCCCGCCTCGGAGAGCGCCTGGGCGTCCCGGGTCACGGTGCGCTCCGACACCTCCAGCTCCCCCGCCAGCTCGGCGGCGGTCATGGAGGGGCGGGACTGCAGGAGCAGCACCATCTTGATGAGCCGGGCAGCGCGCATGCACCCCATTGTGGGGGCGTGCCCGGCGACGACGGCGGGGCGGGTACCGGGACAGCCCCGGTACCCGCCCCGCCGGGCACGTCACATGCCGTACTTCTCCCGGGCCTCCTTGACCTTGGAGGCCGGGATCTCGCCACGGCGGGCCAGCTGCGCCAGCGCCGCGACCGCGACCGACTCGGCGTCGACGCCGAAGTGGCGGCGGGCGCCCTCACGGGTGTCGGAGAGGCCGAAGCCGTCCGTACCCAGCGAGGACCAGTCCTGCTCCACCCACTGGCTGATCGAGTCCGGGACCGCGCGCATCCAGTCGCTGACCGCGAGGACCGGGCCGGGCGCGCCGGAGAGCGCCTGCGTCACGTACGGCACGCGCTCCTCACCGCGGAGCAGCGCCTCGTCGGACTCCAGCGCGTCGCGGCGCAGCTCGCCCCACGAGGTGGCGGACCAGACGTCGGCCGTGACACCCCAGTCGGCGGCCAGCAGCTCCTGGGCCCTGAGCGCCCAGTGGATCGCCGTGCCCGAACCGATCAGCTGGAGGCGCGGGGCGTCCGCGGACGCCGGCGTGCCCTCCTTGAAGCGGTACAGGCCCTTGACGATGCCCTCCTCGACGCCCTCGGGCATCGCGGGCTGCTGCTTCGGCTCGTTGTAGACCGTCAGGTAGTAGAAGACGTTCTCGGCCTCGGGGCCGTACATCCGGCGCAGACCGTCCTTGACGATCACCGCGATCTCGTACGCGAACGCCGGGTCGTAGTTGAGCGACGCCGGGTTCGTGGACGCGATCAGGTGCGAGTGGCCGTCCGCGTGCTGGAGGCCCTCACCCGTCAGCGTCGTACGGCCCGCCGTGGCGCCGACGATGAAGCCCTTGCCGAGCTGGTCGGCGAGCTGCCACATCTGGTCGCCGGTCCGCTGCCAGCCGAACATCGAGTAGAAGATGTAGAACGGGATCATCGTCTCGCCGTGCGTCGCGTACGACGTGGCGGCGGCGATGAAGTCGGCCATGGCGCCGGCCTCGGTGATCCCCTCGTTGAGGATCTGGCCGTCCTTGGCCTCCTTGTAGTACATCAGCTGGTCGCGGTCGACCGGCTCGTACGTCTGGCCGAGCGGCGAGTAGATGCCGGCCGAGGGGAACAGCGACTCCATACCGAAGGTACGGGCCTCGTCCGGGACGATCGGAACCCAGCGCCTGCCGGTCTCCTTGTCCCGCATCAGGTCCTTCACCAGGCGTACGAACGCCATGGTGGTCGCCATCTCCTGCTTGCCCGACCCCTTGTACAGGGCCTTGAAGGCGCGCTCCTCCGGCTCGGGCAGCGCCACCGCGTGCACCCGGCGGGCGGGGGCCGGACCGCCGAGGGCGGCACGGCGCTCCTGGAGGTAGCGGACCTCGGGGGAGTCGGCGCCGGGGTGGCCGTAGGGGACGAGACCGTCCGCGAAGGCGCTGTCGGGGATCGGGAGGCCGAGCAGCTCGCGCATGCCCTTGAACTCGTCGATCGACAGCTTCTTCATCTGGTGGTTGGCGTTCTTGGACTCGAAGCCCTTGCCGAGCGTGTAGCCCTTGACCGTCTGGGCCAGGATCACGGTCGGCGCGCCCTTGTGCTCCACGGCCGCGCGGTAGGCCGCGTACACCTTGCGGGCCTCGTGGCCGCCGCGGGAGCTGTAGAAACACTCGGCGATCTTCGCGTCGCTGAGGAGTTTCGCGAGCTCCGCGAGGGCGGGCTCGGCGCCGAAGAAGTGCTCACGGATGTAGGCCACGTCGCGCGTCGCGTACGTCTGGAACTGCGCGTCCGGGACCTCGCGGAGCCGGCGGATCAGCGCGCCGGTGGTGTCCAGCTGGAACAGCTCGTCCCAGGCGTTGCCCCAGAGCGTCTTGATGACGTTCCAGCCGGCGCCCCGGAAGGCGCCCTCCAGCTCCTGGACCACGCGGAAGTTGGCGCGGACCGGGCCGTCCAGGCGCTGCAGGTTGCAGTTGATGACGAAGGTCAGGTTGTCGAGCTGCTCACGGGCCGCGAGGGCGAGGGCAGCGGTCGACTCGGGCTCGTCCATCTCGCCGTCGCCCAGGAAGGCCCAGACGTGCGAGTTCGACGTGTCCTTGATGTTGCGGTTCGCGAGATAACGGTTGAAGCGCGCCTGGTAGATCGCCGAGAGCGGACCGAGGCCCATCGACACCGTGGGGAACTCCCACAGCCAGGGCAGCCGCCGCGGGTGCGGGTAGGAGGGCAGGCCGTTGCCACCCGACTCCTGGCGGAAGTTGTCGAGCTGCTGCTCGCTGATGCGGCCGTCGAGGAAGGCGCGGGCGTAGATGCCGGGCGAGGCGTGGCCCTGGATGTAGAGCTGGTCGCCGGAGCCGTCACCTTCCTTGCCGCGGAAGAAGTGGTTGAAGCCGGTCTCGTAGAGCCACGCGGCGGAGGCGAAGGTGGCGATGTGCCCGCCGACGCCGTACCGGGCTCCCCGGGTGACCATCGCGGCCGCGTTCCAGCGGTTCCACGCGGTGATCTTCGATTCCATCTCCAGATCGCCGTCGAACGCGGGCTCGGCGGAGGTCGGGATGGTGTTGACGTAATCGGTCTCCAGCAGCTTGGGCAGCGCGATACCGGCGCCCTCCGCGTGCTGGAGCGAACGCCGCATCAGGTACGCGGCGCGGTGCGGGCCCGCGGCCTTGGTGACGGCGTCCAGGGAGGCCGCCCACTCGGCGGTCTCCTCGGGGTCGCGGTCCGGGAGCTGGTCGAGCTCGCTCGGAAGCTTTGCTACGGGGTCGGTCATGATCGCCGCCTTCCGGAGTGGGAGGGGGTGGAGAAGGCCCTGACTGGCAGGACAGGGCGATCGGGCCGGTGGGCCCGCGGATGAACTGTAAGTCGCCGATCGATGATCGATCAAAGGGTGAAGGGGAAAACTTCTCGATATGAAGAAAAGTGGCATGCGGTGCCTCGAAACGGGGCACGGAGTGACGGGATCAAGGGGGCGAAACGGGCGCTGACCTGCACGGTCGAGCACCCGGCGACGCAGATGGGCGCCCTGCCCGAACCGTGCTCAGGCGCGCGGCGCGCAGCCCAGGACGTGCTGCTTCACCAGCACGGAGATCTGCGGGTCGCGCCGCTGGAAGGCCTCGATGAGCGCCTCGTGCTCCTCCGCGTACGACTTCTGCACCGTGCCCAGCCAGCGGATCGACAGGGCCGTGAACACCTCGATGCCCAGTCCCTCCCAGGTGTGCAGCAGCACGGCGTTCCCGGCGGCCCGCACCATCTCCCGGTGGAAGGCCACCGTGTGCCGCACCTGCGCCTCGCCGTCGGCCAGCCGGTCCGCCTCGTACAGGGCCGTCACATGCGGGGTCAGCGCCGAGCAGTCCTCGGCGAGGGCCGGGGCCGCCAGCTCCGCCGCGATCTGCTCCAGCCCGGCCCGTACGGGATAGCTCTCCTCCAGATCCGCCGCGGTGAGATTGCGCACCCGGACGCCCTTGTTGGGCGCCGACTCGATCAGCCGCAGCGTCTCCAGCTCGCGCAGCGCCTCGCGCACCGGGGTCTGGCTGACCTCCAGCTCGGTGGCGATACGGCGCTCCACGATCCGCTCGCCCGGCTTCCAGCGCCCGCTGACTATCCCTTCCACGATGTGCTCGCGGATCTGTTCGCGCAGCGAGTGGACGACGGGCGGGGTCATGAGGTGCTCCTTCGAGGGCGAACCGGTGCTGCCGGGGCCGACGCGGCGGCCGGAGGTGACCGGTGGTGTCTAGACAATACGGCGGCGCCCCCGCCCGGAGGTGTTCCGGACGGGGGCGCCGCTGGTGAGGCTGGTTACAGCTGTACTGCTCAGAGGCCGAGCTCGACCTCGAACTCGCCCGCCTCGAGGATCGCCTTGACCGTGGTCAGGTAACGGGCGGCGTCCGCGCCGTCCACCAGACGGTGGTCGTAGGAGAGCGAGAGGTACGTCATGTCGCGGACGCCGATGACGGTGCCCTCGGCGGTCTCGATGACGGCCGGACGCTTGACGGTGGCGCCGATGCCCAGGATGGCCGCCTGGTTCGGCGGCACGATGACCGTGTCGAACAGCGCACCGCGCGAACCGGTGTTGCTGACCGTGAAGGTCGCACCCGACATGTCGTCCGGGGTGAGGCCGCCACCGCGGGCCTTGCCGGCCAGCTCGGCGGTCTTCTTGGCGATACCGGCGATGTTCAGGTCGCCCGCACCCTTGATGACCGGGGTCATCAGGCCCTTCTCGGCGTCCACGGCGATGCCGATGTTCTCCGAGTCGAAGTACGTGATGGTGCCCTCGTCCTCGTTGATCCGGGCGTTGACGACCGGGTGGGCCTTCAGCGCCTGGGCCGCCGCCTTCACGAAGAACGGCATCGGGGACAGCTTGACGCCCTCACGGGCGGCGAAGGACTCCTTCGCCTGGTTGCGCAGCTTCATCAGCTTGGTGATGTCGACCTCGAGGACCGAGGTCAGCTGGGCCTGCGAGTGCAGCGCCTTCATCATGTTGTCGCCGATGACCTTGCGCATGCGGGTCATCTTGACCGTCTGACCGCGCAGCGGCGACGCCTCCAGCTTCGGCGCGGCCTTGGCCGCGGGAGCGGCGGCGGCCGGAGCCGGAGCGGCTGCGGCCTTGGCGGCCTCCGCGGCGGCGACGACGTCCTGCTTGCGGATACGGCCACCGACGCCGGTGCCCTTGACCGAGCCCAGGTCGACGCCGTTCTCGGCGGCGAGCTTGCGGACCAGCGGCGTGACGTACGCGCCGTCGTCACCGGCGGTCGCGGCCGGAGCCGGAGCGGCGGCGGCCGGAGCCGGCGCCGCCGGGGCGGGAGCGGCCGGAGCAGGGGCGGCGGGAGCCGGGGCCGGAGCGGCCGGAGCCGCCTGAGCGGGAGCCGGAGCCGGAGCCGGAGCCGGAGCGGCCGGAGCCTCCTGGGCCGGAGCCGGAGCGGCGGCGGGGGCCGGAGCGGCGGCCGGGGCGGCACCGGGAGCGCCGATGACGGCGAGCTTGGCGCCCACCTCGGCGGTCTCGTCCTCGCCGACGACGATCTCCAGCAGCACGCCGGAGGCCGGGGCGGGGATCTCGGTGTCGACCTTGTCCGTGGAGACCTCGAGCAGGGGCTCGTCCTCCGTGACCTCCTCGCCGACCTCCTTCAGCCAGCGGGTGACGGTGCCCTCGGTGACGCTCTCGCCGAGCGCCGGGAGGGTGACGTCGGTGCCGGAGGCACCACCGGCCGGAGCGGCGGCGGGGGCCGGGGCCTCGGCCGCGGGGGCCTCGGCGGCGGGCGCCGGAGCCTCCTGCGCCGGAGCCTCCTGGGCCGGGGCCGGCTCGGCGGCCGGAGCCGCCTCGGCGGCGGGCGCGCCCGAACCGTCGTCGATGACGGCCAGCTCGGCGCCGACCTCGACGGTCTCGTCCTCGGCGACCTTGATGGAGGCCAGCACGCCGGAGGCGGGTGCGGGAATCTCGGTGTCGACCTTGTCGGTCGAGACCTCGAGCAGCGGCTCGTCGGCCTCGACGCGCTCGCCCTCGGCCTTCAGCCAACGGGTGACAGTGCCCTCGGTGACGCTCTCGCCGAGCGCCGGAAGGGTTACGGAAACCGACATGGTTTCAGTTGCTCCTTACGAAAGTGCGGAAGTGGTCGGTTGTCCCCGGGACTGGATCAGTCGTGGGAGTGGAGAGGCTTGCCGGCCAGGGCCAGGTGCGCCTCGCCCATCGCCTCGTTCTGCGTCGGGTGGGCGTGGATGAGCTGCGCGACCTCGGCCGGCAGCGCCTCCCAGTTGTAGATCAGCTGGGCTTCGCCGACCTGCTCGCCCATACGGTCACCGACCATGTGGACGCCGACCACGGCACCGTCCTTGACCTGGACGAGCTTGATCTCGCCCGCGGTCTTCAGGATCTTGCTCTTGCCGTTGCCCGCGAGGTTGTACTTGAGCGCGACGACCTTGTCCGCACCGTAGATCTCCTTGGCCTTGGCCTCGGAGATGCCGACGGAGGCGACCTCGGGGTGGCAGTACGTCACCTTCGGCACGCCGTCGTAGTCGATCGGCACGGTCTTGAGACCGGCCAGGCGCTCCGCCACGAGGATGCCCTCGGCGAAGCCGACGTGCGCGAGCTGGAGGGTCGGGACGAGGTCACCGACGGCCGAGACCGTGGGCACGTTGGTCTGCATGTACTCGTCGACGAGGACGTAGCCGCGGTCCATCGCGACGCCGGCCTCCTCGTAGCCCAGGCCCTGCGAGACCGGGCCGCGGCCGATCGCGACCAGCAGCACCTCCGCCTCGAAGGTCTTGCCGTCGGCGAGGGTGACGCGCACGCCGTCCTGCGTGTACTCGGCCTTGTCGAAGAAGGTGCCGAGGTTGAACTTGATGCCGCGCTTGCGGAACGCGCGCTCAAGAAGCTTCGAGCTGTTCTCGTCCTCGACCGGGACCAGGTGCTTCAGGCCCTCGACGATGGTGACGTCGGTGCCGAAGGACTTCCACGCCGAGGCGAACTCGACGCCGATGACGCCGCCGCCCAGGACGATCGCGGACTTCGGCACGCGGTCCAGCTTCAGCGCGTGGTCCGAGGAGATGATGCGGTTGCCGTCGATCTCCAGGCCGGGCAGCGACTTCGGCACGGAGCCGGTCGCGAGTACCACGTGCCGGCCCTGGACGCGCTGACCGTTGACGTCCACCGAGGTGGGCGACGAGAGCCGGCCCTCACCCTCGATGTAGTGGACCTTGCGCGAGGCGATGAGTCCCTGGAGACCCTTGTACAGGCCCGAGATCACGTCGTCCTTGTACTTGTGGACGGCCGCCATGTCGATGCCCTCGAAGGTGGCCTTCACACCGAACTGCTCGGCCTCGCGGGCCTGGTCGGCGATCTCGCCGGCGTGCAGCAGCGCCTTCGTGGGGATGCAGCCGTTGTGCAGGCAGGTGCCGCCGACCTTGCCCTTTTCGATCAGTGCGACGTCCAGGCCCAGCTGAGCTCCGCGCAGGGCCGCGGCGTAACCGCCGCTGCCACCGCCGAGGATCACTAGGTCGAAAACGGTGCTGGCGTCGTTCGCCACGTCACGTCCTCCATGCATGTGCGCCGTACGCCGGGCCCCGTCGCTGGGGTGTGACCGGCCGGTCGGCTGGTGTTCGGCCGCTTGCGTTATTCGGCCCTGTGGTGGGGGCCCTGTCCTGCCGAGAACCCATCTTCGCACTTGTTGCGGGCGGACGGGACGCGGGCCCCTGCTCCGGGCACGACAAAGACCGGCCCCGCACGGTTACCGATGCGTACAGATTTCCGGAAAAAAGCCGGTCGGGGCCACTGGGGTGAACGCCCACGGCCCCGGACGTATGCCCGGGGCCGTGCACGACGCGCGAACGCCGTGAGCGAACGTCACGCGCGGAGGCCGCGCGGACGCCGGGGCGCGGGTCAGCCGAGGTCGCCGGCCGCGGTGCGCTCCGCCAGCCGCACCAGGGTGCGGACCGAGGAGCCGGTGCCGCCCTTCGGGGTGTAGCCGTACGGCGCGCCCTCGTGGAAGGCCGGGCCCGCGATGTCCAGGTGCGCCCAGGCGATGCCCTCGCCCACGAACTCCTGGAGGAACAGACCGGCCACCAGGCCGCCGCCCATCCGCTCGCCCATGTTGGCGATGTCGGCCGTCGGGGAGTCCATGCCCTTGCGCAGGTCCGCGGGGAGCGGCATCGGCCAGGACGCCTCGCCGACCTCCTCGGCGATCTCGTGGACCGACGTACGGAACGCGTCGTCGTTGGACATCACACCGAAGGTGCGGTTGCCCAGGGCGAGGACCATCGCGCCGGTCAGGGTCGCCACGTCGACGATCGCGTCCGGCTTCTCCTCGGAGGCGCGGGTCAGCGCGTCCGCGAGGACGAGCCGGCCCTCGGCGTCGGTGTTGAGGACCTCGACGGTCTTGCCGCTGTACATGCGCAGCACGTCACCCGGGCGGGTCGCGTTGCCGGACGGCATGTTCTCGGCGAGCGCCAGCCAGCCGGTGACGTTGACCTGGAGGCCGAGGCGGGAGGCCGCGACGACGGCGGCGAACACGGCGGCGGCGCCGCTCATGTCGCACTTCATCGTCTCGTTGTGCCCGGCCGGCTTGAGCGAGATGCCGCCCGAGTCGTAGGTGATGCCCTTGCCGACCAGGGCGAGCGTCTTCTCCGCCTTGGGGTGGGTGTAGGCCAGCTTGACCAGGCGCGGGCCGTGCGTGGAGCCCTGGCCGACGCCGAGCAGACCGCCGTAGCCGCCCTTGACGAGCGCCTTCTCGTCCAGGACCTGGACCTTGATGCCGTGCTCCTTGCCCGCGGCGGTGGCCACGGCGGCGAAGGACTCGGGGTACAGGTCGTTCGGCGGGGTGTTGATCAGGTCGCGGGCCCGGTTGATCTCCTCGGTCACCGCGACGGCACGCTCGGCGGCGGCCTTGAACGCCTTGTCGCGCGGCTTGGCGCCGAGCAGGGCGACCTCGGCCAGCGGCAGCTTCGCGTCGTTCCTGGCGGACTTCGCGGCCTTGGGGGCGAGCTTGTTCTCGCCGCCCTGGTAGGCGGTGAAGGCGTACGCACCCAGCAGGGCGCCCTCCGCGACGGCCCCGGCGTCCTCGGCGGACTCCGTCGGCAGCGCGAAGCCGGCCTTCTTCGAACCCTTCAGCGCACGCGCGGCGCTGCCCGCGGCACGGCGCAGCGCTTCGGCGTCGTACGCGTCGTCCTTCGCCGGGACCTGACCGAGGCCGACCGCGACGACGACCGGGACCTTGAGGCCGGACGGCGCGGGGAGCTTGGTCACTTCGCCCTCGGCACCGGAGGCGCCCAGGGTCTCCAGGACGGTGGCGAGCTTTCCGTCGAACGCCTTGTCCACGGCCTCGGCGCCCGGTGCGACGACCAGGCCCTTGGCGCCCTTGGCGATGCCGACGACGAGTGCGTCGGCGCGCAGCGTCGCCGCACCTGAGGTGCTGAGAGTGAGAGCTGTCACGGTGGTGATTTCTCGCTTCCGTTGAGTGATGTGCCGGTCGAGGGGTGGGCCGACCGTGCCCGGCGCATCGTAGACGCCGCCGCAATGTGCCGGGAACGAGCCTACGCGCGCCCGTGCGCCCGGCTCACGGGGGCAGGCCGTCCGGGGCATCGGGGGCGGGTGCCCCGCCTCCGGGCCGGACCCTTTCTAACCCAGGGTCAGGGCCAACAGGGCCGCCGTGGCCGCCGTCTCCTCCAGTGCACCGAACACATCGCCCGTCACCCCGCCGAAGCGCCGTACGCAGTGACGCAGCATCAGCTGCGCGGCCGCGACACCCGCGAGGGCGGCGGCGCAGTGGTGCAGCGCGCCGCCGGGGCCGCCCAGCAGCGCTCCCGCCCCCGCGCAGCACACGGCCACCGCGAGGGCGACCACGGCCGCGCCGGCCGGCGGGACGGTGCCCGCCACCGCCGCGCCGAGTCCTTCCGGCCGGGCGGGCGGGACGCCGCGGCGCGAGGCCAGCGTGAGCGCGAGCCGGGCCGTGACGGCGGCGGTCACCGTGCCCAGGGCGCCCTCGGCCCAGCCCCGGCCGTACAGCTCGAAGAGCGCGGCGGTCTGGGCCAGCAGCACGAAGAGCAGGGTGATCACGCCGAACGGGCCGATGTCCGACCGCTTCATGATCCGCAGCGCGTCCTCGGCGGGTTTCGCGCTGCCGAGCCCGTCGGCGGTGTCCGCGAGCCCGTCCAGGTGGAGCCCCCTGGTGAGCGCGGCGGGCAGCGCGGTGGATGCCACCGCCGCCAGCAGCGGACCCGAACCGCCCAGCAGGAGCAGCACCCCCGGTACGGCGGCGAGCAGCCCCACAACCAGTCCGGCGAGAGGGGCGCACAGCATGCCCGCGCGGGCGGCCTCGCGGTCCCATCGGGAGACGTGGACGGGGAGCGCGGTCAGGGTGCCGAAGGCGAAACGTATGCCGTGGATGTTCAGGGAGGTCACGGCGCGCAGGCTAACCGGTGCTCCTCCGGGCTAGATTGTGCGAAGTGGCCCAAAAGCCTCATAAGTGACGGTCGGGCGGAGGTGGCATGGGTCACTGGTTCCAGGACAACATCGTCGAGCCGGGCAAGCTCCCGCTGTTGCTCGCCCTGAGCGCGTTCGTGCTGACCTTCGCCATCACCCGGATGGTCACCCGGATGATCAGGGCCGGGAAGGGGCCGTTCCGCAACATCACACCGGGCGGCGTGCACGTCCACCACGTGGTGCCCGGCGTCGTGCTCACCGTCGTCGGAGGCTTCGGCGCGGTGGCGAGCGGACAGCACAGCGTCGCCGCCGCGATTCTCGCCGTGGTCTTCGGGGTGGGCGCGGGCCTGGTTCTCGACGAGTTCGCGCTGATCCTGCATCTCGACGACGTGTACTGGACCGAGGAGGGCCGCCAGAGCGTGGAGGTCGTCGTCCTCACCGCCTCGCTGGTCCTTCTCGTGCTCGCGGGCTTCTCACCGTTCGGCGTGGACGAGCTGAGCGGCGAGCAGGAGCAGAACCGGCTGACGGTCGTCCTGACCTACGTCCTCAACTTCGTCTTCGTACTGATCGCCCTGTTCAAGGGCAAGGCCCGGATGGCGGTCATCGGCACCCTCGTCCCGTTCGTCGCGCTGATCGGGGCGCTCCGGCTGGCCAGACCCGCCTCGCTGTGGGCGAAGCGCTTCTACCGCCGCCGCCACCGGGCCCGCGCCAGGGCGGTGCTGAGGGCGTATCACCACGACGTGCGCTGGGTGGGGCCGCGACGCAGGTTCCAGGACATCATCGGCGGGGCCCCGGACCGGGCACCGCTGCCGGGGCCCCGGACCGGCAGCGGTCCCTGAACCCGTGGTCAGGCGGACGGGTCCGCGGAGGGCGCCGGGGACTCCGAGGGCGCCGGGGACTTCGGGGAGGCCGGGGACGCCTGGGACCCGGAGGTCTCCGGGGATGCCCGCGGCTCCTCGGGCTCCGACGGCTCCCCGGGCTTCTCCGGCTCGTCGGCCGCGCGCTCGGGCAGCTCCGCCGCCAGCGCCGCCGCGGCCTGCACGAGCGGCAGCGCCAGCAGGGCGCCGCTGCCCTCGCCCACGGTCACCCCGTGGTCGAGGAGCGGGGTCAGCGCCATCCTGTCCAGCGCCTTCAGCTGCGCCGGCTCCCCGCTCAGCTGACCCGCGAGCCACCAGTCCGGTGCCCGGAAGGCCGCCCGCTGGGCCACCAGCGCACAGGCCGCCGAGACCACGCCGTCCAGCACCACGGGCATCCGGCGCACCGCGCTCTGCAGCAGGAACCCGGTCATCGCCGCGAGATCCGCTCCGCCCACCGCGGCCAGTAGCTCCAGCTGGTCACCGAGGACCGGCCTGGCCCGCCGCAGGGAGTCCCGGACCGCCGCGCACTTGCGCATCCACGCCAGGTCGTCGATGCCCGCGCCGCCGCGCCCCGTCACCACCGAGGCGTCCGTACCGCACAGGGCCGCGATCAGGGTCGAGGCCGCCGTCGTACCGCCGACGCTGATGTCACCCAGCACCACCAGATCGGTGCCGGAGTCGGCCTCCTCGTCGGCGATGCGGATACCCAGACGCACGGCCGCCTCGGCCTCCTCGGCCGTCAGCGCGTCCTCGACGTCGATCCGCCCGCTGCCGCGCCGCACCCGGTCGCGTACGACGGACTCGGGCAGCAGCTCCGGGTCGCAGTCCAGGCCGGCGTCCACGATCCGCACGGGCACGGAGAAGCGGCGGGCCAGCACGGCGACGGGGCTGGCACCGTCCAGCACGGCCCGCACCAGCTCGTGCGCGGACCCCGCCGCCCGGCCGGACACCCCGAGCTCCGCCACCCCGTGGTCACCGGCGAAGAGCACGACGCGCGGCCGGTCGACCGGCTTCACCGGGACCGCCTGCTGGGCGGCCGACAGCCATTCGCCCAGCTCGTCGAGGCGGCCGAGGGCGCCGGACGGCACGGCCAGCCGCTCCCGGCGTTCCTCGGCATCACGCCGTACGCCCCCGTCGGGGCGCTCGATCAGGTCGGAGAAGTCGTCCAGATTCACGGGGGTCTGCCTCGCGGGTCGGCGCTGGGTGGGACGGAACCCGCCGGGGGCTCCTCTGCGGAACAGTACCCGGCCCCCCTTTCCGCGTTCCCGGCCCCGCACCCGCCCTGAGATCAGCCCCGCAGCACCAGGGCCTGACCCGCCACCACGAGCAGGACGTGCTCGCACTCCGCCGCGAACGCGGCGTTCAGACGGCCCAGTTCGTCGCGGAAACGCCGCCCGGAGGCCGTGGCGGGCACCACGCCCGAGCCCGTCTCGTTGGTCACGGCGACGACCGTACGACGTGTTCCGCGCACCGCCCGGACCAGCTCGGCGACCCGTTCGCGCAGCTTCTCCTCGCCGCCGTCCGCCCACTGCCCGTCGTCCCACGCCCCGACCCGGTCCATCGCGTCCGTCAGCCACAGCGACAGACAGTCGATCAGGAGCGGCGGACCGTCCTCCTCCAGCAGGCCCGCCAGCTCGCACGTCTCCTCGGTGCGCCACGCGGCGGGCCTGCGCTCCCGGTGGAGTCCGATCCGGGCCTCCCACTCGCGGTCCCCCTCGCGGCGGCCGCCCGTCGCGACGTACACCACCTCGGGGAAGGTCTCCAGGCGCTGTTCGGCCTCCACCGACTTGCCCGACCGGGAGCCGCCCGTCACCAGCGTGCGCCGGGGCACATCCGGCACCGCGTGGTAGGCGCCCACCGGCAGCGTCGTCCCGTCCGGCACGGCACGCGCCCCGCCCGCGGCGAGACGCCGGTCCAGCTCCGCGCCCGGGGGCGCGTCATGGTCCAGATGCACGGCGATCACCTCGGTGGCCGCCCCGACGGCGTCCACCGCCCGCAGCCTCGCCACCGCGTCCGGCCGCGCGACCACATCGCACACGACCATGTCGTACGGCTCCGCCACCGGGTCGGCCAGACCGGCGGGGGAGGCCCCGGGCGGCAGATAGAGCAGACGCTCACCGTCCGGCGACGTCACCTCGTACCCCGTCCCCGGCGCGTCCATCGCCAGCGCCCGCACCCGGTGCCCGCTGATCAGCGTCAGCTCCTGGCCGTCCGGAATCCGCCCCGCGGGCGGCAGCGAGGCGGGCAGCTCCATCGCGGGCCCGTCGTGAGGGTGGGTCAGCAGCACCTGCCGCACGGCCGCGAGCGAACGGCCCGCGCGGGCCGCGGCGAACACGGCGCCCGGGGTGAGATCCAGCAGCAGGGCGTCATCGACGAGCAGCGCGGTCGCCGCGCGCGCCCGCGCACCACGGGAGGACGCGCAGACGGCGCAAGGGCAGTCGGGCCGCGGAAGGCCGTCGGGGGCTCCGGTGCCGAGCAGAGTCAGTTCCACGTGTCGATCCTCCCGTGTCCATGAACCACCTGCTCGCCCGGGACACCCACTAGTCTTCGGGGAGCAACGTGACCCAGGAGGCGGACATGGCGTGGACGTGGCGGTTCGAGAAGTCCGACGGTACGGAGACGGAGCCGGCGCTGCAGCCGGAGGAGTTCACGACCCAGGGCGACGCGGAGTCCTGGATCGGTGAGTTCTGGAAGGAGCTCCTGGAGGGCGGCGCGGACCAGGTGACGCTCTTCGAGGACACGACGAAGATCTACGGCCCGATGAGCCTCCAGGCCGACTGAGGCCGCCCGGCCCGCCCGCGCCCCCGCGCCCGGGCGGGCCACGGCCCTGCCGCTCAGATCTCGCCCAGGGTGACGTCGGCCTTCTTCTGCGAGTCCCCCCGCCTGTACGTCACCTCGGCCTTGTCGCCCGGATCCGAGCCCGCCAGGGCCTCCGAGAGCGAGGTGATCGTGGTGATCCTGTCGTCGCCGATCCGGGTGATGACGTCCCCGACGCGCAGGCCCGCCTTCTCGGCGGCCCCGCCGTCCTCGACGCTCACGATCGCGACACCGGCCGGCCGGTACTCGTCGTCGACGACCGTGCGGCCGGTGATGTTCAGCCCCGCCCGGCCCGAGTCGGTGACCTTCCCGGACTCGATGATCTGGTCGGCGACCGTGCGCACCATCGACGCGGGGATGGCGAACCCGATCCCGGGCGCCGCGCTGCCGCCCAGCTGAGGGTCCGTCGCCGCGAGGGTCGGGATGCCGATCACCTCGCTGTCGAGGTTCACCAGGGCCCCGCCGCTGTTGCCCGGGTTGATGGCCGCCGAGGTCTGCACCATGTCGACGAGCGTCGCCCCGGTGCCGCCACCCGAGCTGCTCTCGCTCACGGTCCGGCCCACGGCCGACACGATGCCCTGGGTGACGCTGCTGGAGAGGCCGAGGGGTGAGCCCATCGCCAGGACGATCTGCCCCACGTCGACCTTCTCGGTGTCGCCGAACTTCGCGGCCCGCAGCCCCTCGGGCACGTCGTCGAGCTTGATGACGGCGAGGTCCTGCTCCGGGTAGGCGGAGACCAAGGACGCCTTGAGCCCCTGCTCGCCGGTGGCGACGCTGACGTCGAAGGTCTTCTCCTTGCCCACCACGTGGGCGTTCGTGACGATATGGCCCTTGTCGTCGTAGACGATGCCCGAGCCGAGGCCCTCCCCGGCGCCGACCTGCACGACGGAGGGCAGCACGTCCCTGATCACGCTCTGGTACTGCTGCTCCAGATCGCCCGTGGCCCGGGCGGCCGTCTCCTGGCGCACCGGGGCGGCGGAAGGGGCGGGGGCCGACGCGGCGCAGCCGCCCGCGAGGGCGATGGCGCAGACACCGGCGGCCAGGGGGGTGAGTGAGCGGCGTACCCGGCTGCGGGAAGGGGATGCGTCCATGCCCGGAGTATCGCCAGGGCACGCCTCGGACGGCCTGCGCTGCTGGGCCGATCAGGCGTACGGTCCCCGCCGTGTCAGCCGCGTACTCCGCACAGGTGCAGCAGCGCGGCGACCCCGCGGTACGGATCGGTCCGCCCCGCACGGTCCTCGGCCGCGAAGACCCGGGCCAGCTCCTCGGGGCCGGGCAGCTCCGCGTCGTTGCCCACGTTGTCCGTGAAGACCCGCACGCCGTACCAGGCGTGCAGCGGCGCGGCGATCCCCGCGAGCGTGGACCGCAGGGCGTCGAGCCGGTCCGCCCGGACGTCGAGCCCGAGCCTGTTCGTGTAGGTGTCCGTGTCGAACGCCGCGAGGGCCGCGCCGAAGTCGCCCGCCGTCCCCGGCCGCATCGCGAGCGCGTCCGCGTTCCGCACGAGCAGGGAGAGCAGTCCGCCGGGTGCCAGCATCCTGGCCAGACCGGCCAGCATCGGATCGGGCTCGGGGACGTACATCAGCACGCCGTGGCAGAGCACCACGTCGAAGCTGCCGGGCAGGAAGTGCACCCCGGTGTCGCGGCCGTCGCCCTCGATGAGCCGGACCCGCTCCCGGATGCCCTCCGGCTCGCCCGCGAGCGCCTCCCGCGCCGAGCTCAGCATCTCGCCGTCGGACTCCAGGCCCGTCACGGAGTGGCCGGCCCGCGCCAGCCGCAGCGCCTGCGTGCCCTGGCCCATGCCGACGTCGAGCACCCGCAGCCGCTGCCCCACGGGGAAGCGCGCGGCTATCTGCTCGTCGAGCTGGCGGGCGACGAGCTCCTGGCGGACCGCGTTGCGCAGTCCGCCGAGCCCGGCCAGCCACTGGGAGGAAACCCCCGTGAAGCCGGAGGTCTCCGTGCTCAGGGCCGCTCTCCCCGCTTGACCTGCGGCTTGGGCAGACGCAGCCGGCGCATCTGGAGCGTACGCATCAGGCCGTAGGCCACCGCGCCGCGCTTCGGGGTGTCGGGGAAGCGCTGGGCCAGCTGCTTCCTGAGCCGGAGGCCCAGGCCGATGGAGTCGACGACGATCAGCACGATCACGCCGAGCCAGAGCAGCAGCGAGATGTTCTGGATGTTCTGCACCTGGATCACGCTGAGGATCAGGATGATCACAGCGAGCGGGAGGAAGTACTCCGCGATGCAGAAGCGCGAGTCCACGAAGTCGCGGACGTAGCGCCGCACGGGACCCTTGTCACGCGCCGGCAGATAGCGCTCGTCGCCCGAGGCGAGTGCCTCGCGCTGCCTCGCCATGTCCGCGCGGCGCGCTTCGCGCTGCCGCCTCGCGGCCTCCTTGCGATCGGTCGGCGCACCACTGGAGGCACGCCTGCGCTGCGTCTGGGCCTCGCTGCGCTTCGGGGTGGGGCGACCCTTGGGAGCCTGAGGGTCGCGGGGCTGCTTGGAGAGGTCCGCCGTCACCTTGCCGGTGGGGGCCTTCTCTTCCTTGGAACGGCTACGGAACACAAAACCCAAGGGTACGGGGTCGGCTGCGGCAACCGAGGACCGGCCGGGAACGATCCGGCAACGGCCTGCGTCCTGAAAAGTGTCCCGACAGGGGCAGAACGGACGTCACCCCTGGTTTCCCCGAGGTTTCTCTACTCCCTGGGCGGGAGCGGTCACCGGTGGCAGTCGTCCTTGGGGAGGAGCACATCCGTGCTCGAACAGTGCGGTAATGGAGACAGGGCCCGTACTGTGGGTTCTGTTGGAGTGCTGGAGCTCAGTCACGTCAGAAGGGGGCGCGCGAAGCCCATGAGCGGTGTCATGAAGCGGATGGGAATGATCTTCCGCGCGAAGGCAAACAAGGCCCTGGACCGGGCCGAGGATCCGCGCGAGACCCTCGATTACTCGTACCAGAAGCAGCTCGAACTGCTTCAGAAGGTACGCCGCGGCGTCGCCGATGTGGCGACCTCGCGCAAGCGCCTGGAGCTGCAGCTGAACCAGCTGCAGGGACAGTCGTCCAAGCTTGAGGACCAGGGACGCAAGGCACTCGCGCTCGGCCGCGAGGACCTGGCCCGCGAGGCGCTGTCGCGGCGTGCCGCCCTCCAGCAGCAGGTCACCGACCTGGAGACGCAGCACCAGACGCTGCAGGGTGAGGAGGAGAAGCTCACTCTCGCGGCCCAGCGGCTCCAGGCCAAGGTCGACGCCTTCCGTACCAAGAAGGAGACCATCAAGGCCACCTACACCGCCGCCCAGGCCCAGACCCGTATCGGCGAGGCGTTCTCGGGCATCTCCGAGGAGATGGGCGACGTCGGCCTCGCTATCCAGCGGGCCGAGGACAAGACCCAGCAGCTCCAGGCCCGCGCGGGAGCCATCGACGAGCTGCTGGCCTCCGGCGCCCTCGACGACGCGTCCGGCACGGCGAAGGACGACATCGCCGCCGAGCTGGACCGGATCTCCGGTGGTACGGATGTGGAGCTGGAACTGCAGCGCATGAAGGCCGAGCTGGCCGGCGGTTCCGCAGGGCAGCAGCAGGCCATCGAAGGTGGTGCGCAGGACGCGGCACCCCAGTCGCAGCAGTCCCCGCACAAGTTCGACAAGCAGTAAGGGCGGCGTCATGATCGTACGGATCATGGGGGAGGGCCAGGTCAGCCTGGCCGACAGTCATGTCGCCGAGCTGAACGAGCTCGACGACATCCTCCTCGCGGAGATGGAGAGCGGTGACGGACCAGGCTTCCGCACCACGCTCCACGCGCTCCTGGACAAGGTGCGCGAGCTGGGCTCTCCGCTCCCCGACGACTCCCTGGAGCCGTCCGAACTGATCCTGCCGTCACCCGACGCCACGCTCGAAGAGGTGCGCTCCATGCTCCGCGACGACGGGCTGATCCCCGGCTGAGGAGGACCTGTCCCGCTCCGCACTCCAGAAGGTGCCCCGCCCCGGTTGCGTCCGGTGCGGGGCACCGTGCCGTGCGCACACCTCCGTGACCGGGGCCGGACACCGCCCGGACCCGCCCGTCGACGACACGCCGTACCGTTGCTCGACGTGACCACCCTCGGAACCGGGTTCGTGCGTGCCCGCGGCTGGCTGTGCGGCCACCCTCTCGCCTTCGACGCGGGACTCGCCGCCGCCGTGCTCGTCTGCATGATCCTCGCGTCCCTCGCCGAGCCGAATGCGGGCCACGGGGCACCCGACTTCGGCGCCCGTACCCCCGAACCGTCGAGCGTGCTCCTGATGGTGCTCGCCGCCGCGGCGCTCGTCCTGCGCAGACGACGGCCCATGGCGGTGCTCGCCGTGACGGGCTTCCTGTCCGCCACCGAATTCCTCCTGATGGACCCGCCGGCCCCCGTCGTGATGAGCGCGGTCATAGCGCTCTACACCATCGCCTCCAGCACCGACCGCCCCACCACCTGGCGCGTCGGCATACTGACCATGGGGGTGCTGACCGGCTCCGCGATGGTGGTCGGCGCGAGCCCCTGGTACAGCCAGGAGAACCTCGGTGTCCTCGCCTGGAGCGGCCTGGCCTGCGCCACGGGGGACGCGGTGCGCAGCAGGAGGGCGTTCGTCGACGCGATCCGGGAACGCGCCGAACGCGCGGAACGCACCCGCGACGAGGAGGCCCGCCGCAGGGTCGCCGAGGAGCGGCTGCGGATCGCCCGGGACCTGCACGACGTCGTCGCCCACCACATCGCCCTGGTCAACGTCCAGGCCGGGGTCGCGGCCCATGTCATGGACAAGCGCCCGGACCAGGCGAAGGAGGCCCTCGCCCATGTGCGGGAGGCCAGCCGCTCCGCGCTCAACGAACTGCGGGCCACGGTCGGGCTGCTGCGCCAGTCCGGCGACCCGGAGGCGCCCACCGAACCCGCTCCCGGCCTCGCCGTCCTCGACGCGCTGGTGGAGACCTTCCGCAACGCCGGGCTCCCCGTCGAGGTCGCCTGCACCGACCCGGACAGCCCGCTTCCCGCGGCGGCCGACCTCGCGGCCTACCGGATCATCCAGGAGGCCCTGACCAACGTACGCAAGCACGCGGGCGCCGACGCCAAGGCCGAGGTGAGCGTCGTGCGGGTCGGACACACGGCCGAGATCACCGTCCTGGACGACGGCAGGGGCACGGATTCCGCGTGCGATCCCGCCGACGGGGGCGGACACGGGCTGATCGGCATGCGCGAGCGCGTCACGGCACTCGGCGGGACCCTCACGGCGGGACCCCGTTACGGAGGGGGATTCCGGGTGCATGCGATCCTGCCGGTCACCTCCCGCGCACTCGCCCCGGACGGACCGGGCGCGACGGAGAGGACGGGGGGACGCGCATGACGCCCATCAAGGTGCTGCTCGCGGACGACCAGGCACTGCTGCGCAGCGCGTTCCGGGTGCTGGTCGACTCCGAGCCCGACATGGAGGTCGTCGGCGAGGCCGCGGACGGGGCCCAGGCCGTGGAACTGGCCCGCTCGACCCGTGCCGACGTCGTCCTGATGGACATCCGGATGCCGGGGACCGACGGACTCACCGCCACCCGGGCGATCAGCGCGGACCCGGACCTCGCGGGCGTACGGATCGTCATGCTCACCACCTTCGAGGTGGACGAGTACGTGGTGCAGTCGCTGCGCGCCGGTGCCTCCGGCTTCCTCGGCAAGGGGGCGGAGCCCGAGGAGCTGCTCAACGCCATCCGTGTCGCCGCCGCCGGCGAGGCGCTGCTCTCCCCCGCGGCCACCAAAGGGCTCATCGCCACCTTCCTCGCCCAGGGCGGCAGCACGGGGGAGGGCCCGGACTCCGCGGAGTACTCCGCGCGTCTGGACGCGCTCACCGGCCGCGAGCGCGAGGTGCTCGTGCTGGTCGCGGGAGGCCACTCCAACGACCAGATCGCCGACCGGCTCGTCGTCAGCCCCCTCACCGTGAAGACCCATGTGAACCGGGCCATGGCGAAGCTGGGCGCGCGGGACAGGGCCCAATTGGTGGTCATTGCCTACGAATCGGGCCTGGTGCGCCCCCGGGTGGACTGACGGGTGGAGGTCCGGCTACTCCAGACGCGGTACGCCAGGCGTGAGAGAGCCACCCGCAGGCCGACGATTTCGCGCACGGGATGGGCGAACGTATAGGTGGGCGGGCTGTGTCCCCGATGGTCACCGTCCCGGATCGCGCCATCCCCGGCGGCCACCCGTGGCCGCCGAACAGCCGCCCACCTGCCGCGTACGCCACAGAAGAGAGACCCACCCATGTCCTGGCTGTCCAGATTCAGCCTCGCGCAACGGGCCCTGATCGGGCTGATCTCGATCGTCGCGCTCGTTTTCGGAGCGATCGCGATCCCGCAGCTCAAGCAGCAGCTGCTGCCCACCATCGAGCTCCCGATGGTGTCGGTGCTGGCCCCCTACCAGGGCGCGTCCCCCGACGTGGTCGAGAAGCAGGTCGTCGAACCTCTCGAGAACTCCATCAAGGCGGTCGACGGCGTCGAGGGCGTCACCTCGACCGCCAGCGAGGGCAACGCCGTCATCATGGCGACCTTCGACTTCGGTGACGAGGGCACCAAGCAGCTCGTCGCCGACATCCAGCAGGCCGTGAACCGCGCCCGCGCGCAGCTGCCGGAGGACGTGGACCCGCAGGTCATCGCCGGATCGACGGACGACATCCCGACCGTCGTCCTCGCCGTCACCTCCGACAAGGACCAGCAGGCGCTCGCCGACCAGCTGGACCGCACGGTCGTTCCCGCGCTCGAGGACATCGACGGCGTCGGACAGGTCGCGGTCGACGGCGTCCAGGACCTGCAGGTCGTCGTCGTCCCGGACGACAAGAAGCTCGCCGCCGCCGGTCTGAACTCCGCCTCGCTCGCCCAGGGCCTCCAGGCCGGGGGCGCCACCGTCCCGGCCGGCTCCTTCTCCGAGTCGGGCAAGAGCCGCACCATCCAGGTGGGCGGTGCCTTCACCTCGCTCGACCAGATCGAGGACCTCAGGGTCTCCGCGCAGGACCCGGCGACGGGCGAGGCCGGAAAGCCGGTCCGCGTCGGTGACGTCGCCACGGTGAAGCAGGAGCCCGCCGCCGCGACCTCCATCACGCGTACGAACGGCAAGCCGAGCCTCGCCGTCATGGCCACGATGGACCAGGACGGCAGCGCCGTCGCGATCTCGGACGCCGTCCAGGACATGCTCCCGGACCTGCGCAAGGACCTCGGTGCGGGCGCCGACCTGACCGTCGTCTCCGACCAGGGCCCCGCCGTCTCCAAGGCGATCTCCGGTCTGACCACCGAGGGCGCGCTCGGCCTGGTCTTCGCGGTCGTCGTGATCCTGGTCTTCCTCGCGTCCATCCGCTCGACGCTGGTGACCGCGGTCTCGATCCCGCTCTCCGTGGTCCTCGCGCTGATCGTGCTCTGGACCCGGGACCTCTCGCTCAACATGCTCACGCTCGGGGCCCTGACCATCGCCATCGGCCGGGTGGTCGACGACTCGATCGTGGTCCTGGAGAACATCAAGCGGCACCTCGGCTACGGCGAGGAGCGCCACTCGGCGATCACCACCGCGGTGAAGGAGGTGGCCGGCGCGGTCACCTCGTCCACGCTCACCACCGTCGCGGTCTTCCTGCCCATCGGCCTCGTCGGAGGCATGGTCGGCCAGCTCTTCGGCTCGTTCTCCCTCACCGTCACGGCGGCGCTGCTGGCCTCGCTGCTGGTCTCGCTGACCGTGGTCCCGGTCCTGTCGTACTGGTTCCTGCGGGCCCCCAAGGGCACCGACACCGATCCCGACGAGGCGCGCCGCAAGGCCGAGGAGAAGGAAGCCACCAGCCGGCTCCAGCGGCTCTACGTCCCGGTGCTGCGCTTCGCGACCCGGCGCCGCGTCACCAGCATCGTCATCGCCTTCGTGGTCCTGTTCGGCACCTTCGGCATGGCACCCCTGCTGAAGACGAACTTCTTCGACCAGGGCGAGCAGGAGGTCCTCTCCGTCAAGCAGGAGCTGACCCCCGGCACGAGCCTGGAGGCGGCCGACGCGGCTGCGCAGAAGGTCGAGAAGGTCCTCGCCGCCGACAAGGGCGTGGAGGACTACCAGGTCACCGTCGGCTCCTCCGGCTTCATGGCGGCCTTCGGCGGCGGTACGGGCGCCAACCAGGCGTCCTACCAGATCACCCTCAAGGACTCGGCGGACTTCGACGCCACCCAGGACCGGATCGACGAGGCCCTCGGCAAGCTCGACGGCATCGGGGACACCACGATCGCGGCGGGCGACGGCTTCGGCAGCCAGGACCTGAGCGTCGTCGTCAAGGCCGCCGACGCGGACGTCCTGAAGAAGGCGTCCGAGGCGGTGCGGACCGAGGTCGCGAAGCTCGACGACGTCACCGATGTCCAGAGCGACCTGGCCCAGAGCGTCCCGCGCATCTCGGTCAAGGCCAACGACAAGGCGGCCGACGCCGGCTTCAGCGAGGCCACGCTCGGCGCGGCGGTCGCGGGCGCGGTGCGCGGCACCCCGTCCGGCAAGGCGATCATGGACGACACCGAGCGTGACGTCCTGGTGAAGTCGGCCGAACCGGCCACCACGATGGCCGAGCTGAAGGCCCTGCGGCTCGGCCCGGTCACGCTCGGCCAGATCGCCGATGTGGAGCTGGTCCCCGGCCCGGTCTCGATGACCCGGATCGACGGTCAGCGCGCGGCGACGATCACCGCCAAGCCGACCGGTGACAACACCGGCGCGGTCAGCACCTCGCTCCAGACGAAGATCGACGCCCTGGACCTCCCGGAGGGCGCCACGGCGACCATCGGCGGTGTCACCGCGGACCAGGACGACGCCTTCATGAACCTGGGCCTGGCCATGCTGGCGGCCATCGCGATCGTCTTCATGCTGCTGGTGGCCACCTTCCGGTCGCTCATCCAGCCGCTGATCCTGCTGGTCTCCATCCCCTTCGCGGCGACCGGTGCCATCGGCCTCCTGGTCATCACCGGCACCCCGATGGGCGTCCCCGCGATGATCGGCATGCTGATGCTGATCGGCATCGTGGTGACGAACGCGATCGTGCTCATCGACCTGATCAACCAGTACAGGTCGCAGGGCATGGGCGTCGTGGAAGCGGTCGTCGAGGGCGGTCGTCACCGTCTGCGGCCGATCCTCATGACGGCACTGGCGACGATCTTCGCGTTGCTCCCGATGGCCCTCGGGGTCACGGGCGAAGGCGGCTTCATCTCGCAGCCGCTGGCGGTCGTGGTGATCGGTGGTCTGATCACCTCCACGCTGCTGACCCTGCTCCTGGTGCCGACGCTCTACGCGATGGTCGAGCTCCGCAAGGAGCGCCGCGCGAAGAAGAAGGCGGCCAAGCGCGAGGCGAAGTCCGGCGAGGCGGCCCCCGGCACGGAGGCGGAAGCCACCTCCGAGGAGCCGGAGCCCGCGAAGGCCTGACACAGGCCCCGCAGAGAGGCCCCCGACGCCGTTCATGGCGTCGGGGGCCTTGTGCGTGTACGAGAGCCTCCGCCTACGGCAGCGCCAGCATCCGCTCCAGCGCCAGCTTCGCGTACTTCTCCGTCTCGGGGTCGACCTGGATACGGTTGACCAGGTTCCCCTCGGCCAGCGACTCCAGCGTCCACACCAGGTGCGGCAGGTCGATCCGGTTCATCGTCGAGCAGAAGCAGACCGTCTTGTCGAGGAAGACGATCTCCTTGTCCTCCGCAGCGAAACGGTTCGCCAGTCGGCGTACCAGGTTCAGCTCCGTACCGATCGCCCACTTCGAGCCGGCCGGAGCCGCCTCCAGGGCCTTGATGATGTATTCCGTCGAGCCCACGTAGTCAGCGGCGGCCACGACCTCGTGCTTGCACTCCGGGTGCACCAGCACGTTGACGCCCGGAATCCGCTCCCGCACGTCGTTGACGGACTCCACCGAGAAGCGTCCGTGCACCGAGCAGTGCCCGCGCCACAGGATCATCTTCGCGTCGCGCAGCTCCTGCGCGGTCAGGCCGCCGTTCGGCTTGTGGGGGTTGTAGAGGACGCAGTCCTCCAGCGTCATCCCCATGTCCCGCACGGCCGTGTTCCGGCCGAGGTGCTGGTCCGGCAGGAAGAGGACCTTCTCACCCTGCTCGAAGGCCCACTCCAGCGCCCGCTTCGCGTTGGACGAGGTGCAGATCGTGCCGCCGTGCCTGCCGGTGAACGCCTTGATGTCGGCCGAGGAGTTCATGTACGAGACCGGCACCACCTGCTCGGCGACCCCGGCCTCCGTCAGCACGTCCCAGCACTCGGCGACCTGCTCGGCCGTGGCCATGTCGGCCATCGAGCAGCCCGCCGCCAGGTCCGGCAGGACGACCTTCTGGTCGTCGCCGGTCAGGATGTCCGCGGACTCCGCCATGAAGTGCACGCCGCAGAAGACGATGTACTCCGCCTCGGGCCGTGCCGCCGCGTCCCGCGCGAGCTTGAAGGAGTCGCCGGTGACGTCCGCGAACTGGATGACCTCGTCGCGCTGGTAGTGGTGGCCGAGCACGAAGACCTTGTCCCCGAGCTTCTCCTTCGCGGCGCGGGCCCGCGCGACCAGGTCCGGGTCGGACGGCGAGGGGAGGTCGCCGGGGCATTCGACCCCGCGCTCGCTCCGCGGGTCGGCCTCGCGGCCGAGCAGCAGAAGGGCGAGGGGGGTCGGCTGGACATCCAGGGGCTGGGCGGTGGTCACGACACGCACCCTTTCTTTTCTGCGAAAAGCCTTTTCGTCTAATTGACGCTATCTATCATAACCGCTTCATGTCAGCTTGACGATGCCGATAGCGTCGATGTGACGCATCCCCCGACGGGGGCAGTGTGCGAGCATGAACGGGAACAGACACGCGCCTGGCCCGGAATGAATCCGCGGCCCCGATGGTTGGACCGTCGGCAAGCAGTCCGTACAACCCGGGAGAGAAGCAGATGTCCGTATCGGACGAGACCACCACCGTGAGCGACGGCATCCTCCTGTCCGACGCCGCCGCAGCCAAGGTCAAGGCCCTGCTGGAGCAGGAGGGCCGGGACGACCTCGCGCTGCGCGTCGCCGTTCAGCCCGGAGGCTGCTCGGGCCTGCGTTACCAGCTCTTCTTCGACGAGCGCTCGCTCGACGGGGACGTCGTGAAGGACTTCGACGGCGTCAAGGTCGTCACCGACCGGATGAGCGCTCCGTACCTGGGCGGCGCCTCCGTCGACTTCGTGGACACCATCGAGAAGCAGGGCTTCACGATCGACAACCCGAACGCCACGGGTTCCTGCGCCTGCGGTGACTCCTTCAGCTGAGCCCCAGTCGTACACGACAGCGGCGGCGCTCCCGGTCTCCCGGGAACGCCGCCGCTGTCGCATGTGCCGCCGCTTGTCCGTGCGCGCACGGCCTTCCCGTGCGCGGACGCGCACGGCCTTCCCGTACGCGCGGGCCGGGACTGACCTCAGGCGCGCGGCACCGTCCGGCCCGTCCCCGCGTCGAGCACCGTCCGGCCGTCCAGCGGCTCGTCGAGCGTCACCGTCCCGGTCAGCTCCTTGGCGATCAGGATGCACGGCTTCCCGGGATCCTTCCGGGACTCGTCGACCGTGACCCGGACCGATGTGCCGTTCTCCGTGGCACGGGCCTCGTAGGTGCTGCACACGCCGCCCCAGAACGTCACCTCCAGCGTCCGGCCGTCCGCGCTGTACGAGATGATCGCGGCGCCCGAGGCGTCCGGGTCCTTCGTGGGCTCCGGAGCGGGACGGGTGCCCTCCGGCGCGAGGTGCTCCGGATCCACCGCGACCCGCGTGACCGTGGTCGAGGGGCCGCCCCCTTCGGGCCGTACGGAGAAGAGCCAGGAGGGGACGAGGATCTGCTCCCCGTCCGAGTACCGGGCGGCGAGCCCGAACTCGGCCTTCTCCACCGTCATGGTCGTGGACGCCGGGCTGCCGCTCCGCGTGTCGCAGCCCGCCTCCGGCGAGGCCTGACCGTCCTTCTCCAGGGGTACCGGAGTCGCGCAGCCGCCGATGTCCGTCCTCGCGGACCGCGAGCTCTCCTCGTTCAGCTGCTTCAGCGCGTCCTGCGCGGCGAGCACCGGGTAGCTGTCGCCCTTCTCCAGCGCCTTCAGCTGTCCGCTGCCGCCGACGATCTCGCCCCCGGCGCCCACCTGGATCCCGGTCGACCAGCCGTAGGTCGGCAGCCCGCCCACGACGGGATCGGCGTTCACCACCCGCACCGAGCCCATCAGCTGGCGCGCGTCCAGTGCCGCGTCGTCCTGCCCCACCGCCTTGAGCACCGGAACCGCCGCGGCCTTCGCGGCCTTCTCGTCCACGGGGGACCCGCCGGGCGTACGGTCCTGCTTCCGGCAGGTCCCGGGGGACTCGCACGCGTCCGGGCCGCCGGCGGCGTAGCGCGCGAAGGTCCAGGTCCCCGGCGCCTGCTTGTTCACCCGCAGGAACGGGCCCGACCCGTCCCCGTCGCTTCCCACCTTCCAGGCGGTGCCCTCCGCGCGCGGGGTGCCCTCCACCCCGAGCGCGACCGCCAGCCGCGCCACCTCGGAGGCGGTCACCGTGCCCTCCGCCCGGTGGACGGCCGCCGTCCCGGGGCCCTCCGGCAGCTTGCCGCCGGCGAGGTAGACCACGCCGCCGCCGTGCGGGTCCGGCTCGCCGGGCGCGATGCCCTGCGAGGGCGCCGAGGGGCCGCCGTCCGCCGAGGCGTCCAGCGACAGCGGGGGCGGCGACCCGGCACCCGGGTCGGGCAGGAGCCCCGGGGCCGCCTCGCCCGACGCCGTCGAGGCCCAGTACGCCGCCCCGCCCCCGGCCAGCAGCACGGCTGCGGCCACCGAGGCCACGGCGATGCGCGTACGCCGCCGCCTGGGGCCGGTCACGTCGTTCTCGGGTCGGTCGGTGCTCACCGGATCGCTCCTTCGGCTGGCTGGCCGTCACTGCCGCATCGTCCGTCCCCGGGCGGGGACACCGTTGGGACGGGGCAGGGGAGCGCGCGGTTCCCGCGTGTGCGCGGGGGAGCCGCCCGGCTCAGTCCCCGTAGTCGGACATGGCGTCGATCAGCCGGGCGGAGGAGGGCGGCACGGTGACCCCGTGGATGCGGGAGGGCTCCACCGGCTTCGCGGCGGCCTTCGCGGGTACGACCCAGTGCGGCGCCATCCGCGCGCAGTCCCCGCGCAGCTCGGCCAGGCTCATCTCGGACTCACGCGGAACGATGGTGTTCGACATATCCGCACCGTACGCACGGTGGAGGTCAGGTAGAAAGACCTACTATCGGGTAGTTTTGCCCTTTCGAGTCCGGCGGCGCCACCGGGTAGCGTGAACTGTCACGCCGTCCCGGAGGGCGCGCTCGCGCGTTCCCTCCGCCTTCCGCAGGAGCATCCCCGCCGTGCGCATTGCAGTCACCGGCTCCATCGCTACCGACCATCTGATGACCTTCCCCGGCCGATTCGCCGACCAGCTGGTCGCGGACCAGCTGCACACGGTCTCCCTCTCCTTCCTCGTCGACAACCTCGACGTGCGCCGCGGGGGTGTCGCCGCCAACATCGCCTTCGGCATGGGCGTGCTCGGCACGGAGCCGATCCTGGTCGGTGCCGCGGGGGCCGACTTCGACGACTACCGCGCCTGGCTCGACCGGCACGGCGTCGACACCGGCTCGGTCCGGATCTCCGAGGTCCTGCACACGGCCCGCTTCGTCTGCACGACGGACGCCGACCACAACCAGATCGGCTCCTTCTACACGGGGGCCATGAGCGAGGCCCGGCTGATCGAGCTCAAGAGCGTCGCAGACCGCGTGGGCGGCCTCGACCTCGTCTCGATCGGCGCCGACGACCCCGAGGCGATGCTCCGCCACACGGAGGAGTGCCGCTCGCGGGGCATCCCGTTCGCCGCGGACTTCTCGCAGCAGATCGCCCGGATGGACGGCGACGAGATCCGGATCCTCCTCGACGGGGCGACGTACCTCTTCTCCAACGAGTACGAGAAGGGGCTCATCGAGTCCAAGACCGGCTGGAGCGAGGAGGAGATCCTCTCCCGGGTCGGCCACCGTGTCACCACCCTCGGCGCCCGGGGTGTCCGCATCGAGCGGGCCGGCCAGGACCCGATCGAGGTCGGCTGCGCGGAGGAGGAGCGCAAGGCCGACCCCACCGGCGTCGGCGACGCCTTCCGGGCCGGATTCCTCTCCGGCCTCGCCTGGGGTGTGGACCTGGAGCGCGCCGCGCAGGTCGGCTGCATGCTCGCCACCCTGGTGATCGAGACCGTGGGCACCCAGGAGTACACCCTGCGCCGCACCCACTTCATGGACCGCTTCACCAAGGCCTACGGCGACGAGGCGGCCTCCGAGGTCCGCAAGCACCTGTCCTGACGGCGGACGCACGGGCTCACAGGAGCCGGCGGACCACATAGGCCGAGCCGCGGTCCGCCGGCTCCTCGCCCACGTACTCCTGTTCGCGCATCGCGCACCAGGCGGGGATGTCGAGCCGGGCGGCCTCGTCGTCCGCGAGTACCGTCACCGTCCCGCCCACGGGTACCTCTCCGATCACCTTTGCGAGTTCGATCACCGGAATCGGGCAGCGCCGGCCCAGCGCGTCGACCACCAGCGACTCCCGGGACGCGGGGGAGGGGGTCGCGGCCACGGGTGCGCCGAGCCGCTCCCGCACCTCGGCCACCACACCCGGCAGCACACCGAGGAAGCGCTCGACCTCCTCCTCCGTGGTCCCCGCCGGAAGCGACACGCGGATGTTCCCCTCCGTGAGTACCCCCATCGCCTTCAGGACATGGCTGGGCGTCAGAGTGCTGCTCGTGCAGGACGAACCGGATGAAACGGAGAATCCGGCACGGTCCAGCTCATGGAGAAGAGTCTCTCCGTCGACATAGAGACAGGAGAAGGTGACCAGATGCGGCAGCCGCCGCACCGGATCGCCCACCACCTCCACATCGGGCACCAGGCCCGCCACCGCCGTACGGACACGGTCCACCAGTGCGCGCAGCCGTGCGTCCTGAGCCGCTGCCTCGGCGCGTACGGCGCGCAGCGAGGCCGCCGCCGCCACGATCGCCGGAATGTTCTCGAAGCCGGCGGCCCGCCCCGACTCCCGCTCGTCCACCGGCCCTTGGGGTGCGAACCGGACTCCCTTGCGTACGGCGAGCAGCCCGACCCCGGCCGGCCCGCCCCACTTGTGCGCGGAGGCGGCCAGCAGCGACCAGCGACCCGGCACCGGGCCCCAGCCCAGCGACTGGGCGGCGTCCACCAGCAGGGGCACGCCCGCGTCGGCGCAGATCTCGGCCGTCTCCTCGACCGGCTGCTCGGTCCCGACCTCGTGGTTCGCGGACTGCAGAGCGGCCAGCGCGGTGTCCGGGCGCAGGGCCCGGCCGTACGCCCCCGGGGCCACCGCGCCGCTCCGGTCCACCGGCACCTCGGTGAACGACCCGCCCGCCGCCTCCAGCGCGGCGGCCGAATGGATCACCGAGGAGTGTTCGACGGCGGAGAGCACCAGATGGCGGCCGACACGCCGACGGCCGGAAAGCGCTCCCGAGATCGCCGAATGCACCGCACGGGTGCCCGACGAGGTGAAGACCAGCTCGTCCGGCCGGCAGCCGACCGCCTCCGCCGCGGCCTCCCTGGCCGCGTCCAGCAGCAGCGCGGCCCGCCGCCCCTCGCGGTAGAGACGGGCGGGATCGGCCCAGCCCTCGTCCAGGGAGGCAAGCAGAGCCTGGCGGGCGACGGGGTGCAGGGGGGCGGAGGAAGCCGCGTCGAAGTAGGGCACGCGGCCACGCTAGCCCGCGGGGGCCCGCCGCCCGGCGACGGAGTGCGGCCCGGACGGGGAGAGGGGGCGTCAGATGACGGCCGGAGGCTCGGATTCCACCCCTTCGGGGTGTCGGGCGGCGCGTTGGGCACCCTCCCCGCGCGACCCCAAATAGCGTCCAGTAGGGTTTGGTCCGCATAAACATCCAAACCCCTGCCCGCGTCAGGGCCGGCGACCGACCAAGTGAGACGGGCGCGCCGACCGTGCGGGCGAGACTCTCGGGAAGGCGCTACGTGAGTCCCAACGGCTCCGACCGCTCGTCGCGGCGCCCGATGCGGCGGAAGCTGCCGCAGGTGCTGACTGCGGGCCTGGTCCTGGCGACGGCCTCCGGTTGTTCATACAACTGGGAGGATTTCCCCCGCCTCGGAATGCCCACCCCGGTAACGGAAGAGGCCCCTCGGATCCTCTCCCTCTGGCAGGGCTCGTGGGCGGCAGCGCTCGCCACGGGTGTCCTTGTCTGGGGGCTGATCCTCTGGAGCGTCATCTTCCACCGGCGTAGCAGGACCAAGGTGGAGGTACCTCAGCAGACCAGGTACAACATGCCTATCGAGGCGCTGTACACAGTGGTCCCCCTCATCATCGTCTCGGTGCTCTTCTACTTCACCGCGCGCGATGAATCGAAGCTCCTGGAGCTCAGCCCCAAGCCCGCCCACACCATCAACGTGGTCGGCTACCAGTGGAGCTGGGGCTTCAACTACATCGAGAAGGTGGAGGGCCAGCCCTCCGCCGGCAACGAGGTCCCCAAGGAGCTCGACGCCATCCCCGACAAGTACCGCAAGGACTTCCCCGAGGGCGCCGGCGGCGTCTACGACGTGGGCATCCCCGGTACGCGCAACCCGCAGAACGGCAACCCGGGTCCGACCCTGTGGCTGCCGAAGGGCGAGAAGGTCCGCTTCGTCCTGACTTCGCGTGACGTCATCCACTCCTTCTGGGTGGTGCCGTTCCTCATGAAGCAGGACGTCATTCCGGGCCACACCAACTCCTTCGAGGTCACGCCGACGAAGGAGGGCACCTACATGGGTAAGTGCGCCGAGCTCTGCGGCGTGGACCACTCCCGGATGCTCTTCAACGTCAAGATCGTTTCTCCCGAGCGTTACCAGCAGCACCTCAAGGAGCTGGCGGAGAAGGGTCAGACGGGCTACGTGCCGGCAGGCATCGAGCAGACGGACCCGGCCAGGAATGCGGAGACCAACAAACTGTGAGCATCCTCAACGAATCCCAGGGTGCCGCGGCAGCAGACGACTCGTTCGAGGACGAGCTGCCGGTACGGCGCAAGCAGCCGGGGAGTGTCGTCGTCAAGTGGCTGACCACCACTGACCACAAGACGATCGGCACGATGTACCTGGTCACATCGTTCGCGTTCTTCTGCATCGGCGGCCTCCTGGCGCTCTTCATGCGCGCCGAGCTGGCCCGTCCGGGTACGCAGATCATGTCGAACGAGCAGTTCAACCAGGCGTTCACGATGCATGGCACGATCATGCTGCTGATGTTCGCGACGCCGCTGTTCGCCGGATTCGCGAACTGGATCATGCCGCTGCAGATCGGCGCGCCCGACGTGGCGTTCCCGCGGCTGAACATGTTCGCGTACTGGCTGTACCTCTTCGGCTCGCTGATCGCGGTGGCCGGCTTCCTCACCCCGCAGGGTGCGGCCGACTTCGGCTGGTTCGCCTACTCCCCGCTGTCGGACGCGGTCCGCTCGCCGGGCGT